>NZ_JBAOJM010000005.1:0-381437 GCF_037083425.1 Agrobacterium sp. CCNWLW32 | reverse complement strand
GAAAGGACAGTCTTTATGTCGCGACTGGCCCTGTTCCAGGAAACATGCAATAGGAACGGACGAGAGTTTCAGAAGACTTGGGGCGTCTCACGTCCCCTTTTAAAGCCAAGAATTGGAGAGCCCGTGCGCATTCTCGATGAAGCCGTCATTCCCGAGCTGCCGAATTACTACCGTGGCAAGGTGCGGGAAAACTACGATCTGCCGGACGGCAACCGTATCATCATATCCACCGACCGCCTCAGCGCCTTCGACCGTATTCTCACCTGCATACCTTATAAGGGACAGGTCCTGACCCAGACGGCCCGCTACTGGTTCGAAAAGACAAAGGACATCTGCCCCAATCATGTGGTCAGCTATCCTGACCCAAATGTCGTCATCGGCAAAAGACTTGAGATATTGCCGGTCGAGGTGGTGGTTCGCGGTTATCTGGCCGGCACGACAGGCACGTCGATCCTGACCCTTTATAAGAAGGGCGAGCGGCAGATGTACGGCATGAGCCTTCCTGACGGGATGCAGGACAACCAGATTCTGCCCGAACCGGTGATCACGCCCACAAGCAAGGCCTTCGATGGCGGCCACGACGAGCCACTGACACCGACCGAGATTGTGGAGAAGAAACTCCTGACACAGGAGCAATGGGACACGCTTTCCCGTTACGCGCTGGCGCTGTTCAAGCGCGGGCAGGAAATTGCCGCAAAGCAGGGCCTCATTCTCGTCGACACGAAATATGAATTCGGAACGGATGAAAACGGCACCATCATCCTGGCCGACGAGATCCACACACCTGATAGCAGCCGCTACTGGATGGCTGGCAGCTATGAGGAAAGCTTTCGCAACGGCACCCGGCCGGCGAGCTTCGACAAGGATTTCGTGAGAGCCTGGGTTGCCGAACGCTGCGACCCTTATAAGGATGACGTTCCCGAAATTCCGCAGGATCTCGTCTTGCAGACCTCGAAGGTCTATATTGATGCTTACGAACGCATCACCGGACAGAGCTTCGTTCCCGACGATAGCGGCGAGACGCCGCTTGCAAGAGTACGCCGGAATCTGGAGCCGTTCTTCCCCGGAGTCTGACCGTGAGCAAAATGATCGAACAGGCGAGAAAGGGCGACAGGAAGAGTGACCGTCCTGTCAGGCGCCGGCCTCGCCGTTCCGCCGAGGAAACCCGGCGGGACATTCTCGCCAAAGCGGAAGAGCTTTTCCGGGAGCGTGGTTTCAATGCGGTGGCGATTGCCGATATCGCCTCAGCGCTTGGCATGTCTCCCGCCAATGTCTTCAAGAATTTCAGCTCGAAAAACGCGCTCGTCGACGCCCTTGGCTTCGAACAGATCGGCGCTTTCGAACGGCAGATCTGTCCACTCGACAAAAGCCATGCACCGCTTTCCAGATTGCGCCATCTAGCGCGCAACCTGATGGAGCAGCACCACCAGGATCTCAATAAAAATCCCTACGTCTTCGAAATGATCCTGATGACCGCCAAGCAGGACATGAAGTGCGGAGACTATTATAAATCCGTCATCGTTAAATTGCTGGCCGAAATCATTCAGGACGGCGTCGAGGCCGGAATCTACACCGCCACCGATATCCCTCCTCTGGCGGAGACCGTGCTCCACGCGCTGACCAGCGTCATCCACCCCGTCCTCATTGCGCGGGAAGATATCGGCAATTTGGCAACACGTTGCGATCAACTCGTCGATTTAATCGACGCGGGATTGCGCAATCCGCTTGCTAAGTGACGATTCCCAATTTACGTCACCTTCTCGCAATTGCTTGCGAAGCGCAAAAGCCTGCGCTTCTATGCGCGTGGCGGTCCGGACAAAATGAGCGAATCGGGTCCCTTCCAAGGCCTTCGCCTGTCGTGTCTGTTTCCGGACGCGCATCCGCCGAGCGACATTGCGCTTATAGTTAAATGCGAGCGATACGCAGGGAAGAACAATGAGCCGACGTATTTTACCCCTATTTGCTTCTCTGTGTGTAACCGCGCTTCTGGCGGGCTGCAGCGATGGCGGCGAGAGCGGCCAGACCGCCGGCCAGACTGCAGAGCGTCCTCCGTCTCCGGTCAGCGTCATCCTGATGAAGACCAGCGAATATCCCCTGACCACCGTTCTGCCCGGCCGCGCCAGCGCGTTCCAGACAGCCGAAATCCGGCCGCGCGTCACCGGCATCATCCGCGAAATTCCTTTCAAGGAAGGCAGCGAGGTCAAGCAGGGCGACGTTCTCTACCAGATCGAGGACAATACCTATCTGGCGGAAGTGGCGCAGGCCAAGGCTAACGTGGCGAAGGCGGAAGCAAGCATTCCAAGCGCCCAGGCGAACCTTGCCCGTTACGAACGCCTGGTCAACAGCGGTGCGACGCAGATCGAATATGAAAATGCCAAGGTGACGCTGCTGCAGGCGCAAGCCGACGTGGCACAGACCAAGGCAGCGCTGGAAACGGCCGAGATCAATCTCGATCTCACCAAGGTCCGGGCCCCCTTCGACGGCATTACCAGCGCGACCGCCTTCAGCATCGGTAACGTGGTGACGGCGAACCAGACGACGGCGTTGACAACGCTGCGCCGCATCGATCCGATCTATATCGACCTGATGGAATCCAGCATCAATCTCCTGCGTCTGAAAAAGGCGATCTCGTCGGGTCAGCTTGGCGGCGACACGAAGGAGACCGGCATTCACCTGACGCTGGAAGACGGCACCGAATACAAGCATGACGGCAAGATTGATATGTCGGACATGGCGGTGAGCGAAACGACGGGCACCTTCTCCATCCGCGCCCTCTTCGACAACCCTGATGATCTTCTGCTTCCCGGCACCTATGTTCGCGCCACGCTGACGATCGGCAAGGAAAAAGGTTTCCGCATTCCGCAGCGCGCAGCGAGCCGGAACGCCAATGGCGAACTGACCGCAAAATTCGTGACCGCGGAAAACAAGGTGGAAACCCGCACCTTCCCGTCCAGCCAGCAGTCGGGCAACGCCTGGCTGGTGACGGAAAATGTCAAGGATGGCGACAAGCTCATCGTCGACGGCTTCCAGTGGATTGCCGACGGCGCAACGGTTGCGCCAGTTGAAGTGACCATTGACGATCGCGGTATCGTCGTTCTGCCGCAGCAAGCTCCGCCTGCCGCCGCCCCCTCGAAATAAGCATGAGCACGAAACCCCTTGGTCGAAGCTCGTAAAAGGTAAGGCAGGACTGCCATGGCCCATTTCTTCATCAGGCGCCCCGTGTTTGCATGGGTTATCGCCATCGTCATCATGCTGGGCGGCGCCCTTGCGATCTGGACGCTTTCCATTTCGCAATATCCCGATATTGCGCCGACAACGGTGCGTGTCAGTGCGACCTATAACGGCGCCAGCGCCGAAACCGTCGAGAAATCGGTGACGACCATCATCGAGGACGGCATGACCGGCCTCGACGACCTCACCTATATGACCTCGTCGTCCTCGACCGGCAGCGCCGAAGTGACGCTGACCTTCGGCAACAGCATCCTGCCAGACATTGCGCAGGTTCAGGTGCAGAACAAGCTGCAGCTTGTCCAGTCGCAATTGCCCGATACCGTGCAGCAGCGGGGTATCCAGGTCAGCCGCTCGACATCGAGTATCCTGATGGTTGGCGCGCTGATCTCGACCGACGGCAAGCGCAATTCGGCCGATCTCGGCGACGTATTCTCCTCGCGTGTCGAAGACCAGATCAAGCGCCTCGAAGGCGTGGGCAGCATCAACGTGTTCGGCTCCGAATATGCGATGCGTATCTGGCTGGATCCGTTCAAGCTCAACAAATACCAGCTGACCACCGCCGACGTCACCAGCGCCATCGAAAGCCAGAATACCCAGGTTTCGGTCGGCTCGCTCGGCGCCGTGCCCGCGGTCAAGGGCCAGCAGCTCAATGTGACGGTGACGGCGCAGAGCCAGCTCACCACGGTTGCCGATTTCGAATCCGTCATCCTGAAAGTCGAAAAGGATGGCGCGACGGTTCGCCTCAGCGACGTGGCGCGCATCGAAATCGGCCAGGAAACCTATGGCGGCGATTCCCGATCCAACGGCCGTCCGTCCGCCGGTTTCGCAGTCAACCTTGCCACGGGTGCAAACGCGCTCGACACGGCGGCACGCGTGAAAGCGGCTCTGACAAATGTCGAGGGTTCGCTGCCCGAGGGCGTTTCGATTGAATACCCCTATGACACGACGCCGTTTGTGAAGCTGTCGATCGAGAAAGTGGTGCATACGCTGATCGAGGCGATCATCCTCGTCTTCGTCGTGCTTCTGGTGTTCCTGCAGAATCTGAGAGCCACCTTCATTCCGATGATCGCCGTTCCGGTCGTGCTTCTCGGCACCTTCGGCGTTCTCGCGCTCACCGGGTATTCCATCAATACGCTCACCATGTTCGCCATGGTTCTCGCCATCGGCCTCCTCGTCGACGACGCCATCGTCGTTGTCGAAAACGTCGAGCGCATCATGTCGGAAGAGGGCTTGTCACCGGTCGAGGCGACCGAAAAGTCGATGGGCGAGATCACCGGTGCGATCATCGGCATCGCGCTCGTGCTCACCGCCGTGTTCATTCCGATGGCTTTCTTCGGCGGATCGACGGGCATCATCTACCGCCAGTTCTCGATCACCATCGTTTCGGCCATGCTGCTTTCGGCCGTTGTCGCGATCGTGCTGACGCCCGCGCTTTGCGCCACCATGCTGAAGCCGATCGATCATCACAAGAAGCAGCGCGGACCGGGCGCGTGGTTCAACCGCGGCTTCGGCAAGACGACGGATGGCTACGTGTCCTCCATCGGTTATCTGCTGAAACGGCCCCTGCGCGTGATGATCATCTTCGCGATCGTGATCGGCGGCTGCGCCTGGTTCTTTTCAAAGCTGCCAAGCTCTTTCCTGCCGCAGGAAGACCAGGGCGTGCTGCTGACGATCATCCAGACGCCGACCGGGTCGAATATCGAGCGAACCAACGAGGTGGTGAAGCAGGTCGAAAACTACTTCCGCGAAAAAGAAGCCAACAATGTCGAATCTGTTTTCGGCGTGCTCGGCTTCAGTTTCAGCGGTTCGGGCCAGAACAACGCTATCGTCTTCACCAAGCTCAAGGATTTCGCCGAAAGAACCGCGCCCGATCAGCATGCCGGCGCCATCGTGCAGCGTGCGATGGGCACCTTCTTCGGCTTCCGCGATGCTCAGGTGTTCCCGCTTCTGCCGCCGGCCATTCAGGGCATGGGCACATCGAGCGGTTTCTCGATGTATCTCGTGGATAGCGGCCGCAACGGCACCGACGCATTGACCGCCACGTCCAAGGAGCTGATCGCGCTCGCGACCAGCAATCCGAAGATCAGTTCGCTTCGAAGCGACAGCCAGGACAATGAAACGCAGATGAAGATCGTTCTCGATCAGGAAAAGATGGGAGCCATGGGGGTCGATCTCTCCTCCGTGAACCTCATGCTGTCCACGATCTTTGCCGGCCGGGATGTCAATGACTTCACTCTGAACGGCGAGTTGAAGCCCGTTTATGTCCAGGGTGACGCACCCTACCGCATGCAGCCGGACGACCTGAAATTCTGGTACGCCCGCAATACCAGCGGCGAGATGGTGCCTTTCTCTTCCTTCAGCGAAGTGAAATGGATCAATGCGCCGCCGTCTCTCGCCCGCTTCAACGGTACAGGCGCGATCTCGCTCGAAGGCACCGCCGGCGCAGGCGTTGCATCCGGTGACGCGATGGACGAGATGGAACGCCTGACGGCAAGCCTGCCGGGCGGTTACACCGTCGCGTGGCAGGGCATTTCCTATCAGGAGCGCCTCTCCGGCTCGCAGGCGCCGATGCTCTATGCACTGTCGGTACTGATCGTCTTCCTTTGCCTTGCCGCCCTTTATGAAAGCTGGTCCATCCCCTTCTCGGTCATCATGGCCGTGCCAGTGGGCGTTCTCGGCGCATTGACCGCGGCGCATTTCTTCGGCCAGTCGAACGACGTCTACTTCAAGGTGGGCCTTCTGACGACCATCGGCCTTGCGGCGAAAAATGCGATCCTGATCGTTGAGTTCGCCAAGGAGAGACAGGAGCACGGACTGAGCCTGATGGAAGCGACGCTGGAGGCGGCGAAGCTGCGCCTGCGTCCGATCATTATGACGTCGCTGGCCTTCATCCTCGGCGTTGTGCCTCTCGCGATCGCAACCGGAGCGGGTTCCGCCGCGCAAAATGCAATCGGTATCGGGGTCCTGGGTGGTATGCTTTCTGCAACACTGCTCGGAATTTTCTTCGTTCCGTCCTTTTTCGTCATCATTCGTCGCCTTTCAAGGCGTTAACAAAACAAAAATGGGCTGTGCCAACCGTTAATACGCTGCTAGAAATGTTGCCGATTTGGCAAATGCACGTTTCTACGGCATATCGATCGCGCAGCCCATTTGTCAGCAAGCCGCGCTCGGTAAGCCAACCAGAGAATTGGGAAAATTACATGCTGTCTATTCGCGCTACCCTTCCCCTGACAATGCTGCTGCTCTCAGGCTGTGTTGTTGGACCCGACCACAAGACGCCGGAAATCCAATTGCCGGGAAAGTTTGCGGAAGCCGGAAAAACCAGTAATGGCGACATCAGCGGCGTTGCATGGTGGACGGCCTTTAACGACAACCGCCTGAACGGTTACGTCTCCACCGGCCTCGCGCAGAACCTCACCGTGATGCAGGCGATCGAACGCATCAATCAGGCGCAGGCCCAGGTGATCGTTGACGGCGCTGGCGGCCTGCCGAGCCTGACGGGCAGCGGTAGCCACACGACCAGCCAGACCAAGGGCAGCTACCGTGACGTTCCCGTCACCAACGTGTCCAGCGGCAGCCTCAGCGTTTCGTGGTTCCTCGACCTCTTCGGCCGCTACCGCCGGGCGACGGAAAGCGCGGATGCATCGCTCGATGCCGCTTACTCCACCGTCGACGTGCAGCGCCTGACGCTGATTTCGTCCGTCGCCGCCGCCTATATCGACGTGCGCTATTATCAGGAGCGCCTGGCGATTGCCCGCCAGAACCTGGGTTCACGCCGCGAAACGCTCGATCTGACCAAGCTGCAGCTCGAAGCGGGTGCGGCCTCGCGTCTCGATGTCGTCCAGTCCGAAGGTCTGGTCAATTCCACGCTGTCGCAGATACCTGGCCTCGAAACCAGCTTCCGCAAGGCAGCGCACCGCATCGCGACCCTGCTTGGCATGCCGGCCTCGTCGCTCATCGCCGAGCTGCAGAAGGGCGCACGCCAGCCTGTTGCGCGCGCAGTTCCCCGCACCGGTATCCCGGCCGACCTGATCCGCAACCGTCCGGACATCCGCGTCGCTGAACGCAATCTCGCCGCTGCGGTCGCCACGATCGGTGTAACCGAGGCGCAGCTTTATCCAAGCATCGAGCTTGGTGGAGCGATCACGCCGAGCTACAATTTCCTGAGTGGCGGCGGCAGGGGAACTGCCAATAGCTGGTCCTTCGGTCCGAGCCTCACGCTCCCGATCCTCGATGGCGGCAGACTCCGCGCCAATGTCGACATCGCCAACTCACAGGCACGCGAACAATATCTCGTCTGGAAGGCGACCGTTCTCAATGCGGTGGAAGAAGTCGAAAACGCCCTGGCCGCCATCAATCGCGACCAGCGTACCGTTGACGCGCTGAGAAAGACCGTTGCCTCCTACCAGGAAGCGCTGCAGCTCTCCACCGCCAGCTATCGTGATGGTGCCTCGTCTCTGCTCGATGTTCTGGATGCCCAGCGCTCGGTATCGGATGCGCAGGCAAACCTTGCCACGGCGATCCAGACGACCGCGCAGGATTATGTCTCGCTTAACGTGGCTCTCGGTGGCGGTTATGCCGTTGGCCAGCCTGCCCCGAAGAAGTCCGCCGGCCCGACCGTGGCCGCCGCGAAGGGCATGTAAGCACGGCCCAAAATAGCAAACAAAAAGCCCGCGTCTTTCGATGCGGGCTTTTTGTTATTCAAGGCACAAAAAAGCACCGGTCACCCGGTGCTTTTTTTCAGCCCGTCATCAGGCTCAGTTCTTGGCGCGCTCGACGTAGGAATTGTCTTCCGTCGCGATGACCACGCGAATGCCGGCATCGATATGCGGCGGCACCATGGTGCGGATGCCGTTGGAGAGGATAGCCGGCTTGTAGGAGGAAGAAGCCGTCTGGCCCTTCACGACCGGTTCGGTCTCCGTGATCTCAAGCGTGACGTGACGCGGCAGTTCAACGGCCAGCGGATTGCCTTCATGGATGGAAAGAATGCAGGTCATGCCTTCCTGCAGATAGGCTTTCTGATCGCCCATCGTCTCGGCATCAACAACGACCTGGTCGTAGTTCTCAGGGTTCATGAAGTGGAAGCCTTCGCCATCTTCATAAAGGAACTGGAAGTTCAGGTCTTCAACGAAAGCGCGCTCGACCTGCTCGGTGGTGCGCCAGCGCTCGGAGACCTTCACGCCGTCAACGATGCGGCGCATGTCCACCTGCGTGACCGGCGTGCCCTTGCCGGGGTGAAAGTTCTGCGCGGTGAGAACGACGTAAAGCTTGCCGTCCACGTCGAGAACATTGCCCTTGCGGACGGATGAGGCGATAACCTTGACCATATGACTTCCTTGTAACTCGATGAAATGCGTCGTAAAGGACTGCGCGGCAGCACCGGCCCCGGCAGACGTTTTGTCTTTTTTCTGGGGCGCAACTACCTTAAATCCGCACGAATTGCCAGCCTTCTACAGCAATTCCCGGAAGAGTGCCTAGCGGTTTTCCGCCCGGAATTGCTTTAAATGACGCGATCAGGCGTTTTGCGGACCATTTCTCCGCAACTGAGCGCCGCAGAGAAGACGGAAAAGAACTGAGAATGCGCGCAAGCAACCAGACAATGTCGCCATGGTGGACGCCTGACGTCCACGCGGACCGCCGCGCGTTTCTCATTGGGCGCAACGCGATCCAGTCGGCTTTTCGCAGCTATTTCGCCAGCGCCGATTTTCTTGAGGTCGATACCGCGACATTGCAGATCTCCCCCGGCAATGAGGCGCATCTGCATGCTTTCGCCACGCAAGGCCTGACGCCGGCCGGCGACGCCGCGCCGCTTTATCTGCACACCTCGCCGGAATTTGCCTGCAAGAAGCTGCTCGCCGCCGGTGAAAAACGCATCACCTGTTTTGCGCATGTTTACAGAAACCGGGAGAGAGGCCCCCTGCACCACCCGGAATTCACCATGCTGGAATGGTACCGGGTCGGCGAAACCTATGGGAGCCTGATGAAGGATAGCGCCAATCTTCTGGCGCTGGCAGCTGAAACCGCAAAGACGAAGAATTTCACCTATCGCGGCCGCAGCGTCGATCCGTTTCTCGAACCGGAGCGGGTAAGCGTCGCCGAAGCCTTCGAGCGATATGCCGGTGTGGATCTGCTGGCCACCATCAGCCGAAACGGCGAAACCGACAGCCGCCATCTTGCCGCGAGCCTCACCAATGCCGGCATTCGCGTGGCCGCTGACGATACCTGGGCGGATATGTTCAGCCGCGTCATCGTGGAGCGGGTGGAACCGGAACTAGGTTTCGGCAGGGCAACCATTCTCGACGAATATCCCACCTGCGAAGCAGCCCTTGCCCGCAAGTCCCCCGGGGATGCGCGGGTGGCGGAGCGTTTCGAACTTTATGCCTGCGGCGTTGAACTCGCCAATGCCTTCGGCGAATTGACCGACGCGGCCGAGCAGAGACGGCGTTTCGAAATGGAAATGGCCGAGAAGCAGCGCATTTACGGCGAAACCTATCCGCTGGACGAGGATTTTCTGGCCGCGCTCGCCATCATGCCGCCGGCAAGCGGCATAGCACTCGGTTTCGATCGGCTGGTGATGCTGGCAACCGGCGCACCGCGTATCGACCTCGTCATGTGGGCCCCAGTCGCGGAATATGGACGATGACAGGGCTTGAGACCATCAAGACACCCGAAGCGCTTCTCGAAGCGGGGCTGATTGAAGCCGAAGCGCTGGAGAACCTGCGCGCGGTGACGCAGCGTTACGCGCTCGCCATCACGCCGTCGATTGCCGGGCTGATCGATAGCCGCGACCCGCAGGATCCCATTGCCCGGCAATTCGTGCCGGATGCGGCCGAACTCGTTCACCTTCCCGAAGAACGGGACGACCCGATTGGCGACGACGCGCACAGCCCCGTCCACGGCATCGTTCACCGGTATCCCGACCGGGTTCTTTTAAAGGCAGTACATGTCTGCCCCGTCTATTGCCGCTTCTGTTTCCGCCGGGAAATGGTCGGACCGCAGGGCAATGGCATGATGAGCCCGGCGGAACTTGACGCCGCATTCGACTATATAAAAGCGAACCCCGCCATCTGGGAGGTCATCCTGACCGGTGGCGATCCGCTGGTGCTTTCCCCGCGGCGCCTGTCTGACCTGATGACGCGCCTGAAAGACATACCGCATGTGAAGATCGTCCGGTTCCATACCCGCGTGCCGGTGGTCGATCCCGACCGCATCGACGCATCATTGATCGATGCGCTGAAGGCCAGCGGCAAAACCACCTATGTGGCCCTGCACGCCAATCATTCCCGAGAACTCAGCGAAGCCGCAAGGCACGCTTCGGCACGCCTGATTGATGCCGGCATCGCCATGGTCAGCCAGACCGTACTTTTGAAAGGCATCAATGACGACCCGGCAGTTCTTGCCGAGTTGATGCGCGCCTTTGTCGAGACCCGTATCAAGCCCTATTACCTGCATCATCCCGATCTTGCGCCCGGCACCAGCCATTTCCGGCTGACGATCGACGAGGGCCAGCGAATCGTTTCGGCGTTACGCGGAAATGTCTCCGGGCTTTGCCAGCCGACCTATGTTCTCGACATTCCCGGCGGTCACGGCAAGGCCGCTATCGGCCGAAATGCGGCAGAAAAGACCCGCGATGGCTGTTATTCCGTTTCCGATTTCAACGGAAACGATCATATTTACCCACCGCCCGCCACCGGCGACAATTAAAAAAAACATAAAAAGCCCGCTGCGCCGGGCTTTTCGCGGCGGCCTCGAACGAAAACAAAAATTTCACAATTCCGCCCCTCTCCTGTCATCATAAAGAAAAATATTCTACCTATAACAATCAGCATTGATTTTAGTGCTGGTCTGGATTATCAGTGTGGAACTGGAGAACGAGTCTCCTGATTCTGGGCCAACACCAATACAGGGAGTGTGTCATGTCAAAACATATCAACATTAACGCAATCCTTGGTCTTGAGTCCTGGAATGCTGGATTTAAATCCACGTGTTCCCGCTGCTGTCGAATGTGACCTGACGGTCTCAATTTCCTGAAAATCAGTTCGACAACATGCTGTGTTTATTAGCCACAGCGGGAGTATATCTATGCAGAAGCAAGTTATTGAATTCGCTGGCGAACCCGTCGGCATCGTCATCCCGGATAACGACCGGTTGAAGTTCATCGCGGTGAAGTTCCACGTTCACGACCTGGACGAACAGAAGTTCGACAGCGCCGACGACGTGCGGATTGCGATCCGCGATCTCGTGCGCAACCGGAATCTGGCCGCGGTCGCCTGATGCGGGAAAACTTTCGACCGCTCACACAACCCTCAAAACCAGAGCGCGCCAAATATCAGCCCCCCAAAACGCGGGCCGATGGCGCGCTTTTCCTTTGCCTGACAGCTCGCCAGCCTGCAGTCGCGCTGGCCATGCATTGCGCATCAGAGCGCTCTGCGCGGAACTGAAGTCCAAAAATCCGGATTCGAACGGAATGCCGGACGCCAGGCGCAATACCTCTTAAAGCCGCACCTCAATTCATCCCTGTACGCATCACAAGAACCTAGCCGGCCGCAAGTCTTTGGACCGAAAAGGCTCTTCCTGCCATGCGCGCGCACCTCCACCCTATTACGGGCAGCAGGCGTTTGAGGCCGGATGGACGACAATCTTCAAAAGTCTTCAGAATGCGGTAAAAGTCAGCGTCGTCAGCGAGCGCACGATTCCTGGAATATTGACAATGTTCTGGTTGATGAACTTGCCGATATCTTCTTCCTGCGGCAGGTAGACTTTCAGCAGCAGATCATATTCACCGCTGGTGGAATAAAGCTCGGAAACCAGTTCCGTTTTATAGATGGCATCGGCGACATCATAGGTCTTGCCGGGCTCACATTGAAGCTGAACAAAAATGGGCTTCACGGACATCTCCCGTATTTGAACTTTCGGTGCATGGCTGCTCGTGCCACGCGTCATGGCGCACTATTGGCTGAGCTGCGTCCGTCTTGCAAGACCGGTCACCGGATTACGCCGAAAACTCGCCCGTCCTGCCGTTCGTCCCAATTGCGGCCTCGGAAACGATCCACCGGCGAAAACTCTCGAGCGGTGCATAACCGGCGCGATCCGGCATGCAGGCGAGATAATAGGCTTCCTCGCTCTCCACTTCGCCCGCGACAGCCGCGACCAGGCGACCGCTTCGCAGCTCCTCCTCGATCATGAAAGAAGGAATGAGCGACGCCCCGACGCCTGCGCTCGCCGCCTCGGCAATCGTCGTGAACTGATCAAAAAGCATGCCATGCACATTGTCGAAACGAACCTCGTGGCCGCGAAACCATTGTTCCCAGGCATCCGGCCGGGTCGTCATGTGCAGCAACGGCACCTGCAGCAGATCATCAGGCCTTGAAAGTCCGTGTCGTTCCTTGAAGGCCGGGCTGCAGACCGGAATGACCTTTTCATGCATCAGGAAAACCAGCTCGGTGCCCGGCCAATGCGGCAATCCGAAATGGATCGCCGCATCAACAGTGTCCGTGCGGAAATCGAAAAGCGATGATCGCGTCAGAAGATTGACCGAAACGCCCGGGTGTCTGGCAATGAAATCGGGAAGACGCGGCACCAGCCAGCGCGTGCCGAAGCTCGGCAGAATCCCGAGATTGAGCGTGCCGCCATCGGGATTGGCGCGCAGGTTGAGCGAGGCCGTCGATATACGCCGCAAGGCCTCGCGGATTTCCCGCGCATAACCCTCTCCAGCCCTTGTCAGCCGTATCGTCTGCCGCTCACGCAGGAATAGCGCCATGCCAAGCTGCTCTTCAAGCGCCAGAATTTGGCGGCTGACCGCACCCTGCGTCAGCCCCAGCTCCCTCGCCGCGGCGGTGACGCTACCCGTGCGCGAAGCGGCTTCGAAAGCCGCCAGCAGCGAGAGTGACGGCAGAAATCGGCGGGGCGGCAGAACCATATTCCCTCATGGAATGAACTCTTGACGATATGTCGATATTCAACAGGTGCGACCGCTTGTAAAGTCTCATAAACAAGGGCTTGTCACTCATACGAAAAACAAATGAACTGGCCCGGAACATGGTGGAACGATGTATAACGACCCCCGCTCGCACGGCCTCTGGGAAAAGACCGCGCCGCAACCGCCCGTAACGCCTGCCCTGCAGGGCGCAGCAGTTGCCGATGTCGTCGTCGTCGGAGGTGGTTTCACTGGACAATCCGCCGCCCTTCATCTTGCCGAATGCGGTGTGGATGTCGTTCTTCTCGAAGCAAAGGAAATCGGCTTCGGCGGCGCCGGCCGCAATGTCGGCCTCATCAATGGCGGCATGTGGGTCATGCCGAAAGAACTGCCCGGCGTGCTGGGTACAACTTACGGCGAACGGCTTCTCGATCTTCTGGGCAATGCGCCCCTCCTCGTTCGCGAACTGGTGGAGAAACACGCAATTCCCTGCGAAATCGAAAAAAACGGTACGCTCCATTGCGCAGTCGGCGAAAAGGGGCTCGTCGAAATCCGCGAGCGCTGCGAACAATGGGCTGCAAGAGGCGCGCCCGTCCGCATTCTCGATGCCGAGGAGACAGCGAGACGCACCGGCAGCACGACCTATTCCGGTGCGCTTCTGGATACACGCGCCGGCACGATCCAGCCGCTCGCTTATGTTCGAGGCCTTGCCGCCGCCGCCCGGAAAGCGGGTGCACGTCTGCACACCGAAAGCCCCGTGGTAGCGACCGAACGCAGCAATGGAAAATGGGTGGTGAAGACGCCGCAGGGGTCTGTAACCGCCAGCTGGATCGTTGTGGCCACCGAAGCCTACAGCACCGGACCGTGGCAGATAGTTCGCGATGAGCAGATCTACCTGCCCTATTTCAACTTCGCGACCAGACCGCTGGGCGACAACCTGCAAAAAAGCATCCTGCCCGGCCGTGAGGGCTGCTGGGATACGAAGGAAATTCTCTCCTCCTTCCGCATGGACAAAGCGGGCCGGTTGGTCTTTGGCAGCGTCGGCGCCCTGCGCGGCACCGGGACCGCCATTCATCGCGCCTGGGCGAAACGCTCGCTGAAGCGGCTTTTCCCGCAGCTCGGCGATACGGAGTTCGAATGTGAATGGTATGGCCAGATCGGCATGACCGACAATGCCGTGCCACGGTTTCATAAATTCGCGGAGAACGTCGTCGGCTTTTCAGGTTATAACGGCCGCGGCATTGCGCCGGGCACGGCCTTCGGCAAGGTGATCGCGCAGCATATTCTCGGTGAGATTGCTGAAGCCGAATTGCCGCTGCCTGTGACGGAGCCGAAAGCGCAGGCTTTCCGGGCGGTGAAGGAAGCCTATTACGAGGCAGGCGCACAGATTGCCCATTTCGCCGGCGAGCGTTTTTGATCGGACTTACAGTGCACGACACAAACGTTCGGGGCCGATGCCTCATTGCGACGTTTGCCGCTTTCGGGTGTGCTCACCGTCCCTCATCCCTGTGCTTGTCACAGGAATACAGCCAACCCAAGTCCTTGGGCGGAAAAGACTCTCACGCTGCACAGACGCACATCTGCTGGATTCCTGTGACAAGCTCATGAATGAGGTAGGGGAAGCCCGCCATGGGCTTTTTCCTACCCCAGCGATATATCCTTGAAAATATAATGATTGCCCTATAGGCCTATCGATATATTCATAGGAATATATAGAACCGGGGGTAACATACCATGAGACTTTTGCGTCGCAGCTTTTTCAAAACCATCGCCGCAGCCACATCCCTCTGGATGGCGGCCTCCTTTGCGGCCGTTCCGGCCCATGCCGCCGAAAAAGTCACGGTGTTTGCCGCCGCGAGCATGAAAAACGCCCTCGACGCCATCAACGCCGAATGGGCGAAGGACAGCGGTAACGAGGTAACCGTTTCTTATGCCGCAAGCTCTGCGCTGGCCAAGCAGATCGAGCAGGGCGCACCGGCGGATATCTTCATTTCCGCCGACCTTGCATGGATGGACTATGTTGCCGACAAGAAGCTGATAAACGCTGACAGCCGGTCCAATCTTCTCGGCAACCGCATCGTTCTCGTCGCTCCCGCAGACAAGGCAAAGCCGGTCGAAATCAAGCAGGGCTTCGATCTTGCCGCTCTGGTGGGCGACGGTCGTCTGGCGATGGGCGCGGTTGATTCCGTACCAGCGGGCAAATACGGCAAGGCCGCTCTGGAAAAACTCGGCGTCTGGTCGTCTGTTGAACAAAAGGTCGCCGGCGCGGAAAGCGTGCGTGCCGCGCTGCTGCTCGTCTCGCGCGGCGAAGCCCCCTATGGCATCGTCTACCAGACCGACGCCGCCGCCGATCCCGGCGTGAAGATCGTCGGCACCTTCCCGGAAGACAGCCATCCGCCGATCATCTATCCCGTCGCCGTTCTCGCGGAGGCAAAATCGCCGGCAGCAAAAGCCTATCTGGATTTCCTGAAATCCGAAAAGGCGACGCCTTTCTTCGAAAAGCAAGGCTTTACCGTTTTGAAATAAACTGCCTTTCGTGAGCCCAGCATATTGGCCGCGAGAGATGACGATTGCAGGATATGACATTGCATTGGTGGACACTCAGCCCTGAAGAATGGACGGCAATCAGGCTCAGCCTGTGGGTGTCCTCCATCGCCATGCTCGCCAGCCTGCCTTTCGGCATTGCGATTGCCGTGGCGCTGGCGCGCGGCCGCTTCTGGGGCAAGTCGCTGCTCAACGGCATCGTCCACCTTCCGCTCATCCTGCCGCCCGTCGTCACCGGCTTTCTGCTGCTCGTCCTGTTCGGTCGCAGGGGGCCAATCGGGCAATTTCTCGATAGCTGGTTCGGCATCGTCTTTTCTTTCCGCTGGACAGGAGCCGCGCTCGCCTGCGCCGTCATGGCCTTTCCCCTGATGGTGCGTTCCATCCGCCTCTCCATCGAAGCGGTGGACCGCAAGCTGGAGGAAGCGGCGGGCACATTGGGGGCAAGCCCGTTCTGGGTGTTCCTCACTGTCACGCTTCCCCTGACATTGCCTGGCATCATCGCCGGCATGATCCTGGCTTTCGCCAAGGCCATGGGCGAATTCGGCGCGACCATCACCTTCGTTTCCAATATTCCCGGTGAAACCCAGACACTCTCCGCCGCCATCTATACCTTCACCCAAGTTCCAGGCGGGGATGCCGGCGCATTGCGGCTGACCATAGTCTCGGTCGTGATTTCCATGCTCGCGTTGCTCGTCTCGGAATTTCTGGCCCGCATCATCGGCAAACGGGTGAGCATGGAATGACGCTTTCGGTCACCACCCGCCATCGCCTCGGTTCCTTCGAACTCGATGCGTCATTCATCTCCGAAGGCGGCGTCACCGCGCTGTTCGGGCGCTCCGGTTCCGGCAAGACCTCGATGATCCGTATCATAGCAGGCCTGCTGCGGCCGGATGAGGGACAGGTTTTGCTGGATGGGGAGGTGCTGGCCGATAGCGAAAAGCGACTGTTCGTGCCGGCCCATAAACGCCGTTTCGGTTATGTCTTTCAGGAAGCGCGGCTTTTCCCACATCTCAGCGTGGCGCAAAACCTGCACTACGGCAGCTGGTTCACCGCAGACAAAACGAAGGTCGCGCAGGAAGACCATATCATCGACATGCTCGGTATCGGCCATCTCTTGCAGCGACGTCCGAACAAACTCTCGGGCGGCGAAAAACAGCGCGTCGCCATCGGCCGCGCCCTGCTTTCTTCCCCCAGACTGCTGCTGATGGACGAACCGCTCGCCTCGCTGGACGAGCAGCGGAAAGCCGAAATCATTCCTTATCTCGAACGGCTGCGCGACGAGACGAAAATCCCTGTTGTCTATGTCAGCCACTCCATTCAGGAGGTCGCCCGCCTCGCAGACCGCATCGTGGTGATGAAAGACGGCAAGGTGGAAGCGCAGGGAAAAGCAGCCGAAGTGCTGGCGAGACCGGATTTCAGCATGCATCTCGAACGGCGCGAGGCAGGCAGCATTCTTTCCGGGCACATTGAAAGCTTTGATGAGTGGCACGGACTTGCCGCCGTGAGGCTAAAGACCATGCTGCTCCATGTGCCGGCAAAAAGGGGAACATCCGACAGCCCGGCACGCGTGCTTATACCGGCGCGCGATGTGATGCTGGCAACCATAAAGCCCGAAGGCTTGAGCGCCCTCAACATTCTCGAGGGCCGTGTTGCGACTGTTTCGGCCAGTGAAGACGGCATGGTCACGGTTCAGGTGGATTGTGGCGGTGACATCATCCAGTCGCGCATCACCGACCTCTCCCGCGAGAGGCTGCAGCTGGAACCCGGAAAACCGGTGCATGCGATCATAAAGTCGGCGGCTCTTGATCCCTATTGAGGGCCGCATCGGGATTGCGGCTGGCCTCCAACCAGTCGATATCCGCGCGCAAGGCCTCGTTCATCCGCTTTTGCATGCCGCGATAGCGTTCCAGCAATTCGGCGCCGAAAGCGGTCAGCGCCGCACCGCCGCCCTGTTTGCCGCCGCGCTGTGATTCAATAACCGGTTGCCGGAACATATGGTTCAGCGCATCCACCAGCAGCCATGCGCGACGATAGGACATGTCCATCGCCCGCCCCGCGGCGGAGATGGAACCCGTTTCGGCAATCAGCTCCATCAATTCGATCTTGCCGTGCCCGAGACGCTCTCCGGGCGGAAAATCGATACGAAGAACAGGTTTCAGTGGAGGGAGAGCCTTACTCATCGTTCAAAGGCTCCGTCCATGAAGATCGCGATAGGCCTTTTGCGGTCCATCCACCGGCAAGGCCGTCGCCTCATAGACGCCACGCGCCACCGCGCGCGCCATCACGATGGTGCCAAGATGGCAAAGTTCGGCGAAATGAACGCCGCCCTCAAGCGGCTTTTCACCGGTTGAGGCCGCAAACATGGTGTCGCCGTCACTCGGCAGATGGGCGGGCAGAACGGCGCGCGCCAGCCCGTCATGCGCCATGATGGAAAGGCGATGCGCCTGCGCCTTAGTGAGCGCGGCATCCGTCACCACCGCACCGATGGTCGTTGCCGTGAGATTGACCCCCTTGAGCCGCAGCGCGGTGTGATCCGGCTCGAAATGAGCAGGAAAACCGCGATCGCCGTATTCACCCTGCACTTCAAAAGGCGCGGACCAGAAATGGCGGCTCGTTCCAACCGTTGCGGAGCCGAGCGCATTGACGGCAACGATGGCCGCCACCTTGTAACCGCCGGAACTGACGGCGCTTGCGGAGCCGAGCCCGCCCTTGAAGGTGGCGGTCGTCGCACCCGTTCCAGCCCCGGCTGTCCCAAGCTCGAAGGGCATCGCACGCGCCGCCTCGAAGGCTGCATATCCCATCTCGCGGTAGGGCGAATGCAGACCCCAATCCTTGTCACCGCCATTCAGCAGATCCATCAGGATCGCCTGCGGCACGATGGGAACGCGGGTGGACCCCACCTGCAGCCCCCGCCCGATCTCGCGCAACCCGGCCTGAACGCCGCCCGCCGCATCCAGCCCGAAGGCGGAACCACCTGACAGCACGAAGGCATCCACCGTTTCCACCGTCATCACCGGGTCGAGCAGGCCGGTATCACGCCCGCCCGGCGCACCGCCCAAAACAGAGCCGGAAGCAATGGCGGGCTTTTCGAAAACAATCGCCGTAACACCGGAGCCGAGGGAAAGATCGGTGACATTGCCGACCGAAACGCCGTCAATATCCGTCAGAAGATTGGTGAGTGCCGCCATGCCGTTTCCCTTTTTTCCCGGTATCCCGCCACCATCAGGCACTGTCAACGCAAAACGTGACGTGCCTGATGTCTACGACAAGCCGCGATCAGGAAAAAACAGCCGTGCCGATGACCGGCGTCGAGGGAACGGCCATGTCCCTCGGCTCCAGCGGCCTGGAGAGATATGCCTGATGGCCGGCCTCTATGGCGTGGGCGAAAGCCTCCGCCATGCCGACCGGATCCCCCGCGCCCGCAACCGCCGTGTTGAGCAGAACAGCATCGTAACCAAGCTCCATCACCGTGACCGCATGGGACGGGCGGCCGATACCGGCGTCAACAATCATCGGCACATCCGGAAAACGCGCCCGCATGGATTTCAGCGCCGTCAGATTGAGCGGCCCCATGGCGCTGCCGATTGGCGCGCACCAGGGCATCAGTACCCTGCAGCCTGCCTCCAGCAGCTTTTCGGCGACGACCAGATCGTCGGTCGTATAAGGAAAGACCTCGAAACCATCGTTACAGAGAATTTTCGCCGCTTCGACAAGCGCAAAGACATCGGGCTGCAACGTATCGTGATGACCGATGACCTCCAGCTTGATCCAGTTGGTGCGGAACACCTCGCGGGCCATCTTTGCCGTCAGCACCGCTTCCTTGACCGTATGGCACCCGGCCGTATTCGGCAGGATGTAGCGATCGAGCTCGCGGATAAGCTCGAAAAACTGACCGCCCTTCTTATTGCCGGCTGTTTCCCGGCGCAACGAAATCGTCAGAATATCCGTGTTGCTCGCCCGCACGGCATCGGCAAGCACGGCGGGGGACGGATACCGCGCCGTGCCGAGGAGAAGACGGGACGAGACTTCACGGCCATAAAGCGTCAGCATGTCTCAGCCTCCCTGCATCGGCGAGAGAATTTCGACACGGTCGAAAGCCTTCAGTTGATAGTCGGCGCGTTCTTCCGAATGCACCAGATCGCCATTGACCGCCGTTGCCAGCCACTCGCCTTCGTATTCGAGGCTGGCGAGCAGACCGGCCAGCGTCTCGGCGGCGAGATCAAGCTCGTTGCCATTTACCAGAAGTTTCATGATCCTGTTCCTTTTGAGAAAGAGTTTGGCAGACGATTTCAACCGCCTGACGCGCGATAGCCGGCGAGAGCAGAAAGCCATGCCGGTGTGCGCCGTTGATGAAAATGAGCCGGCCGTCTTGCGTGACTTTCGGCAGATTGTCGGGATAGGCGGGGCGCACGCCCGTGCCGGTCTCGATGATTTCCGCTTCCGCGAAAGCCGGATGCACCGCATAGGCGGCATTCAGGAATTCCATCATCGAACGGACAGAAATGTCGCCGGTATCCTCGGTCTCGATCATCGTCGCCCCCACCATGAAACGGCCGGGCTCGCGCGGCACGATGTAAAGCGGAATACGCGGATGCAGCAGCCGGACGGGACGGGACAAAGAAACTTCCGACGTGGAGAGATAGAGCATCTCTCCCCGCACGCCGCGAAGGTCGGAAATCTCTCCCACCGCAGCGGCGCCGGTGCAATCCACCACCCGGTCGAACGGTCGGTCATCCACCGGGATGCCCATGTGGAACCGCACACCCATGGTGCAAAGCCGCTCATGCAGCGATTTCAGTGCAAGGCGCGGATCGAGATGCCCCTCGCCCGGGAAATAAAGCCCGGAGCGAAACCGCCAGACAAGATCAGGCTCCAGAGCGGCGATCTCTCCCTCGTCCACCCAGCGATAGCCGCCGGTCCGCGATGCGAAACGCGAAAGCTCCGCTTTGTCGCGGGCGGGCGCGACAACCAGCGTGCCATGTCGGGCCACAAGGCCGGGGGTTGCCTCATCCCACCAGTCGAGCGCCGCCTGGCCGAGCGTCAGAACCGGCTCTTCCGCATTTTCACGCTCACACCAGGGCGCCAGCATGCCGCCCGCATACCAGGATGCGCCGCGAAAGGGTTCGGCATTGCGCTCGCAAACCTCGACGGTAACGCCGTTCCGCGCCAGTTCGAAGGCCGCCGTCAAACCGGCGACCCCCGTTCCCTTGACCAGAACGCGCATGCTATTCGGCATCCGCAGACGTCGCGAGCGGCATATAAAGCTCACCGCCTTCCTTGAAGCGCGCGGCCATGGCCTCCAGCCCCTCCTTCTGCGCTTCGGCGCGGATATCGTGGGAAATCCGCATCGAGCAGAATTTCGGCCCGCACATGGAGCAGAAATGCGCAACCTTGTGCGCCTCCTTCGGCAGGGTCTCATCATGGAAGGAACGCGCCGTATCCGGATCGAGCGACAGGTTGAACTGGTCTTCCCAGCGGAACTCGAACCTTGCGCGCGACAGCGCATCGTCCCGCACCTGTGCGGCCGGATGGCCCTTGGCGAGATCGGCCGCGTGCGCGGCGATCTTATAAGTGATGACGCCCACCTTCACATCGTTACGATCAGGCAGGCCGAGATGTTCCTTGGGCGTGACGTAGCAGAGCATGGCCGTGCCGAACCAGCCGATCATCGCAGCACCGATGCCCGAAGTGATATGGTCGTAACCGGGCGCAATATCGGTGGTGAGAGGTCCAAGCGTATAGAAGGGCGCCTCGCCGCAGGTCTTCAGCTGCTTGTCCATATTCTCCTTGATCTTGTGCATCGGCACATGGCCGGGGCCTTCGATCATCACCTGGCAATCCTTAGCCCAGGCGATCTGCGTCAGCTCGCCAAGCGTTTCCAGTTCCGCGAACTGCGCCGCGTCATTAGCGTCGGCAATCGAGCCGGGTCTAAGACCATCGCCCAGCGAGAAGGAAACGTCGTAAGCGCGGCAGATGTCGCAAATCTCGTCGAAATGCTCGTAGAGGAAACTTTCCTTGTGGTGATGCAGACACCACTTCGCCATGATCGATCCGCCGCGCGAGACGATGCCGGTGACGCGATTGACGGTGAGCGGGATGTAGTGCAGCCGGACGCCGGCATGGATGGTGAAGTAATCCACGCCCTGTTCCGCCTGTTCGATCAGCGTATCGCGATACACCTCCCAGTTGAGATCCTCGGCAATGCCGTTGACCTTCTCCAGCGCCTGATAAAGCGGCACCGTGCCGATCGGTACCGGCGAATTGCGGATGATCCATTCGCGGATATTGTGGATGTTGCGCCCTGTCGAAAGGTCCATGACGGTATCGGCGCCCCAGCGGATCGCCCAGACCATCTTCTCCACCTCTTCCGCCATGGAGGAGGTGACGGCGGAATTGCCGATATTGGCGTTGATCTTCACCAGAAAATTGCGGCCGATGATCATCGGTTCAAGTTCCGGATGGTTGATGTTGGCGGGAATGATGGCGCGGCCCGACGCCACTTCCTGACGGACGAATTCCGCCGTGACGTAATCAGGGATATGCGCGCCGAAACTCTCGCCGTCACGCGCGAGCTTCTCCTTCGCTGCCTCGCGCCCGAGATTTTCGCGAATGGCGATGAATTCCATTTCCGGCGTGACAATACCTGCCCGCGCATAGGCAAGCTGGGTCACGGCTTTACCTGCCGTGGCTCTGAGCGGCTGGTGGCGCACGGAAAATTCGGGCGTCAGCCGTTCGCCGGTGGCAAAGCCGTTATCCTCCGGCTTGACGTGCCGGCCATCATAAGCCTCGACATCGCCCCGCGCTACGACCCACTCGTGACGCAGACGCGGCAGACCCTTTTCAATCAGAACGGGATGGGTAGGGTCGGTATAGGGACCGGAGGAATCATAGACCGTCACCGGCGGTTCGCCCGCCGTCGGATGGACGGCGATCTCGCGCATCGGTACGCGGATATGCGGATGTAAAATGCCTGATTTGTGGATTTTCGTGGAGGCGGCATGCGGCCCGGTGGTGACGGAAAGCGGGATATTCTTGGCAGCGATATTCATCTTGAGGCTCCAAAGCTTAACAGTGGAGACCCAGTTCGAGCCGGAATGATGGAAAATACCGAAGTGCCGAAACACGGCGTCATGCGCCCGTCCGACATCAGGTCTTTGCACCGTCCCTACGCCAGTATGAACTGGATCAGGTTCAACGGGTCACTGCGCATGAAAGCAGAATCTCAGCCCCTTGACGGGACACCCCTGGTGAATGACCCCAGCAAAAAACACCATCAGGCATTTGTCAAGGCCGACGATCCATGCTTGGCAAAGGTGCGGGAATGGCGCATGCTGCCGTTAGTTGTAATTAACCTAACGGTTTAGGCGAATATTATCGTTTGCAACGTAACGATAAGCACAAACCATCCTGATGTGAAATTTATGGGAGATACGTCGGAATGAATGCGACTATACGTGAAATACTGGCCAAATTCGGCCAGCTTCCAACCCCCGTCGATACGATTGCAGATGAAGCCGATCTTTACGCGGCGGGGCTTTCTTCCTTCGCATCGGTGCAATTGATGCTCGGCATCGAAGAAGCATTCGATATCGAATTCCCGGACAATCTGCTGAACCGCAAGTCCTTTGCCAGCATCAAGGCCATTGAAGACACCGTTAAGCTCATTCTGGATGGTAAAGAGGCAGCCTGATGAACGTCACCGTAGCGCCGCAGGATGAAACGCTGTCCGCGCGCGCGGGCCGTGTCGCAGCAATTGCCGCCAAACACGCAGATGAGGTCGATGTTACCGGCCGCTTTCCGCAGGAAGCCGTTGATACACTCAGGCAGGAACGCCTGCTCGGCATTCAGGTCCCCGCTTCGCTCGGTGGCGAAGGTACTTCCCTGCACGAAATCGCCGATATCTGCGCCCGGCTCGGCCAGGCCTGTTCCGCAACCGCGATGATTTTCGCCATGCACCACATCAAGCTGTCCAGCCTTGTGGAACATGGCGAGGCGAGCGCATGGCATGCGGGCTTCATGAGCCGCGTCGCGGCGGAACAGCTGCTGCTCGGCTCGGCCACCACCGAAGGCGGCATCGGCGGCAATCTGCGCAACTCCATCTGCGCAATCGAGGTCGAAGGCGATTTCTGCCGGCTGGAAAAGGACGCCACCGTCATTTCCTATGGCAGCAATGCCGATGCGATCCTCATCACCTCGCGCACCCATAAGGATGCCGCGCCCGCCGATCAGGTGATGACGGTCTTTCTGAAAAACCAGTACACGCTCGAAAAAACCCATGTCTGGGATACGCTCGGCATGCGCGGTACCTGTTCGGATGGTTTCCTGTTTCGCGGCGAAGCGCCGGCGGCACAGATTTTCCCGAAGCCTTTCGCGGAAATCGCAGCGCAATCCATGCTTGCAAGCTCGCATCTCCTGTGGAGCGCCGTCTGGTATGGCATCGCGTCGGATGCCGTGCTGCGCGCGCAGTCTTTCGTCAGAGCCGCAGCGCGCAAGTCGCCCGGCACGGCTCCTCCCGGCGCGATCCGCCTTGCGGAGGTTTCCACCAAGCTGCAGGTGGTGAAATCCAACATCATCGCCGGCATCAAGGCTTACGAGGATACCAAGAGCGACCCGGAAAAACTGATGTCGATGGCCTTTGCCGTCGCGATGAACAATGTGAAGATCTGCTCTTCGGAAACCATTCTTGAAATCATTGACCACGCCATGCTGGTCTGCGGCATCATGGGCTACAAGAACGGCACGCCCTACAGCCTCGGCCGGCACCTTCGCGACGCGCATTCTGCCCGTCTGATGATTTCCAACGACCGCATTCTCGGCAATTCCGCCAATCTCCTGCTGGTTCACAAGCAGGACACCAGCCTCTTGGGATAAGACCATGGACATGCAAACATCGTTTCTCGATCGACTGTTCGAAGAAGGCCTGCTGATTGAAACGGGTGTGGACGGTCTTTATGGACGCAGCGGCCAGTTCGAGGACGTGATTGCCGCATTCGAGCGGCTGATCGACCGCACGGGCGGCGCTGATGGCGCCGAAGCGATCCGTTTTCCGCCCGGCATCAACCGCGCCTACTTCGAAAAGAGCGGTTACATGAAGAGCTTCCCGCAGCTCGCCGGCAGCGTCCACTCCTTCTGCGGCTGCGAACTCGACCATGTCAGCCTGCTGAAAACCATGGATGAGGGCGGTGACTGGACCAAGGACCAGAAAGCGACAGACATCGTGCTGACGCCGGCGGCCTGCTACCCGCTTTATCCGACGATTGCCAAGCGCGGCGCGCTACCTGCCGGCGGCGGTCTCTATGACATCCAGTCCTATTGCTTCCGCCATGAACCCTCCAAGGATCCGGCCCGCCAGCAGCTTTTCCGCATGCGCGAATATGTTTGCATGGGTACCGAGTCCGACGTCACCGAATTCCGCCAGACCTGGATGGATCGCGGCGTCGAGATGATGAAAGCAGTCGGGCTCGACGTCACCATCGATGTCGCCAACGATCCGTTCTTCGGCCGTGCCGGCAAGATGCTCGCCAACAACCAGCGCGACCAGAACCTGAAATTCGAACTGCTGATCCCGGTCACATCGACGACCAGCCCGACGGCCTGCATGAGCTTCAACTATCACCAGGATGCCTTCGGCCAGAAATGGGGTCTTAACCTCGACAATGGCGATGTCGCCCATACCGCCTGCGTTGGTTTCGGCCTTGAGCGCATCGCGCTCGCGCTGTTTGCGCATCATGGCCTCGACGTGAAGAAATGGCCTGCGAAGGTCGTGGAAACGCTCTGGGGCTGATCATTCATGCGGCAGATTTTTCCCGGTCTCGACCCCCAAAATTATGTGCAGCATCCGCTCCATTCCTCCGAGAGAATGTGGCCGGAAACGAATTGCTACATCGATTTGTGGATCGAGGTGCTGGCCTCGAAAGGCTTATCCCCGGAAGCCATGTTCGGTTTCACCCTGACACAGGATTTCGAAGGCGACCAGTTCACCTTCTTCAAGGTGCCGCTGGAAGATCTCGAAGCACTTTATGGCGTTCGCGCCACCGAACTTGCGATCTTCGACAGGGTGGAAAACCATATCGAGGCGCAGCTGGAACGCGGCCGCATCTGCCTGATCGAGAT
The DNA here is from genome assembly GCF_037083425.1 of Agrobacterium sp. CCNWLW32. Taxonomy (NCBI): domain Bacteria; kingdom Pseudomonadati; phylum Pseudomonadota; class Alphaproteobacteria; order Hyphomicrobiales; family Rhizobiaceae; genus Agrobacterium; species Agrobacterium sp. CCNWLW32. Next base: position 355,633 of record NZ_JBAOJM010000005.1, on the reverse strand, counting down.
GGACAGCTTCTATATGCCCGATACCCATGGGGTGGGCTACCAGAAAGAACACGGCAAGACCACCATCGCCATCAACCGGCTCGACCTCGCGAAACGTGAACTCGACTATTTCCACAATGCCGGCTTCTTCCATCTTGCAGGCGAAGATTTTGACGGCCTGTTCCAGCATCATCTGGCGGAAACCGATCCGCCCTTCCTGCCCTATACGGAGTTTGCGAAATTCGCAGACGGCAATCCTTCGCCGACGCATATTCGCAAGACCGCCGAACGGCTCTTGAAGTTTCATTTTTCGCGCCGACCCTCCGCCAACCCGGTCAGGGCTTTCGCAAGCGTCTTTCCGGCACAGGTGGAAAAGGTTGCCGACAGGCCATTCGGTTTTTTCCACAAATATGCCTTCAACACGCTGCGTCAGCTCGGCGCCAATTTCGAGCTTTTGGCAAGCCATCTCGAGTGGCTGGACAGGAATGAATTCGCTGAAGCGAGGGATCACGCGCTGCGCATATCCGAAGTCGCCAAGACGGTACAGTTCCAGCTTGCCCGCGCCGTCACCCGGCGCAAGTTCGATGCGCTCGCGTCAGTACTCGATCCGGCGGCGGATGCATGGGATGACGTGATGGAAGCGCTTGCGGCCAAACTGTCTGATGCCAGCGAGGCAGCGTGAGGACCTATCTTCCGGGTGAAAGCGAGGAATTGCTGAGCGAAGGCTGGACGCTGACGCTGACGCCCGCCGATGCCTGCGAAACACCCTCCGATATTCCCGCATCGCTTGAAAGCCTTCACGTCTCCGTGCCCGGAACCGTGGCGCAGGCTCTGGAATCGGCCGAAAAGTTCGACCGCCTTGCTCCAGCGCCCCTCAATGACAGGGATGCCTGGTATCGGCTGACGATGATTTCCGATACGCGCGAACGCGCCACACTGCGCTTCGATGGTCTCTCCACCATTGCCGAAATCTTCTTCAACGGTGAGCTGATCGCCGCAAGCCAGAGCATGTTCGAAAGGCTGGAAGTGCCTGTCGAACTAACGGGCGCAGACGAACTTTCGATCTGCTTCCGGGCGCTTGCGCCGAGACTTGAAAAAACCGGGCCCCGCGCCCGCTGGCGGCCGCAAATGATGAATACGCAGGGCTTGCGGCTGATCCGCACCACTGCACTGGGTTACATGCCCGGATGGTGCCCGGAAATCCACGCCGCCGGCCCCTGGCGACCCATCAGCCTGATAAGGCAGGACGGAGTGCTCTGCACGCTCCGGTCTTCGCTGGACGGAGACGGAACGGGAACGGTCAGCATCGTGCTGCAAAGCAACCGCCCGATAAAATCGGCAAGGCTTGGCTGTGCCGGTTACAGCGCCGATCTTTCTCCGGACGAGGGCGGCAAGCTTTCCGGCGAATTGCGCATATCCGATGTCGAACAATGGTGGCCGCATACCCATGGCAGGCCGGCTCTGCATGAGGTCGTTCTCGAGCTGGACGGCACGCAACATCACCTTGGGCGCACGGGCTTCCGGCAAGTCGAGATCGATCACGGCGAAGACGGCAACGGTTTCGGCCTCAAGGTGAACGGTCAGCAGGTATTCTGCCGCGGCGCGGTATGGACGACGGCCGATATTGTGCGCCTGCCGGGAACGCGGCCGGACTATGAACCATGGCTTAGAAAAGCCGCTGAAGCGGGCATGAACATGATCCGCATCGGCGGCACCATGGCCTATGAGACGCCGGAATTCTTCGCGCTTTGCGACGAGCTTGGCATCATGGTCTGGCAGGATGCCATGCTCGCCAATTTCGATTACCCGGCAAAGGACGAGAGCCTGCGCCAGCATATCGTGACGGAAATCTCGCAGTTCCTGGAAGCGATCGCGCTTTCTCCATCGCTTGCCGTTTTCTGCGGCGGCAGTGAAATGTACCAGCAGGGCGCTATGCTCGGCCTGCCAGAGCAGATATGGAAGGGAACGCTTACCGAGGAAGTCCTGCCGGAACTCCTCGCCGAGAAGCGGCCAGATGCAGCCTATGTCGCCAATTCCCCTTCCGGCGGCGCATTGCCCTTCTTTCCCAACGTCGGGGTCGGCCATTATTACGGCGTGGGCGCCTATTGCCGCCCGCTGGAAGATGCGCGCCGCGCCAATCTGCGCTTTGCCGCCGAGTGCCTCGCCTTCGCCAATATTCCCGAACAGGAAACGCTGGACAGATATCTTCCCGGCGTCGCCGTGCACGATCCACGATGGAAAGCCCGCGCACCGCGCGATCGTGGCGCCTCCTGGGATTTCGAGGATGTTCGCGATCATTATCTGAAGCTGCTTTATGAGGTCGAACCGGATGTTCTGCGTCGCGAAGATGGCGGCCTTTATCTCGACATGTCCCGGGCCGCGACGGCCGAGGTCATGGAAGCGACTTTCGCCGAATGGCGGCGCAGCGGTTCCTCCTGTCAGGGCGCTATGGTCTGGACCCTGCAGGATCTCGTTCCCGGCGCAGGCTGGGGCATTATCGATGCGACCGGCAGGCCGAAATCCGTTTGGCATGCACTGAAAAGGGCGTTCCGTCCCATTCAGGTCGGCCTTTCAGATGAGGGCACGAACGGGCTGGATATCCATCTCATCAACGAGACCGGCGGCGGCTTTGAAGCCATGCTGGAACTGACCTGCCTGCGCGAAGGTGTGCAACCTGTCGTGCACGCCAAACGACCACTCACGCTTTTGCCGCGGCAGGGCCAGACGATTGCCGCAACAGATTTGTTCGGCGCTTTTTTCGATACGACCTATGCCTATCGTTTCGGCCCCCCGTCCCATGATGTAACGGTCGCCAGGCTTCGCGACGTTGCGACAGGACATGTCATCGCCGACGCGTTCCATTTCCCTCTCGGCCGTAAAAAGGCGCTGCATGCCGCGAACCTTCAGGTGGCGCTCAGCGAAACGAGCGGCAACTGGTCTCTTGAAATCGGCGCGGACCGGCTGGCGCAGTCTGTCCATGTCGAGGTGCAGGGTTACCACCCGGCAGAAAACTGGTTCCATCTCGGCCCTGGCGAGACCAGAAAAATCGGCCTTATGCCGGAGACTGCGATGACCGAAACCCCGCCTTCCGGAGAGGTCCTGTCACTGGGTTCCAGCCGGCGATTTTCCTTCTAGGGCAAGCCGCTTCACCGCATGAATGTACATCTTCCTGGCTTCAGGCGTTGAAAGATTGTGATCGGCATCAGGAATGATGGTCAGCGACACGTTCTGATAGGCTGATAGCCCTTCGCCATTGGCATCAAAATAATATTGGAAGTGCTCCAGACCATCATCGTTGTCGCTGTAGAGCAGATGGACGGCGGTATCATTCGCCTTCAATTTGTCGAACGCGCCATAAACGGCACGCCCTTCCTCGCTCCCCCTGCGGAACAGCCTCGCCGTTTTTGTCGAAAGCCTCTTGATCGTCGCCTTGACGATATTCAGTCCGGCACTTGCCACATCGACATCGCCGCTGATGAGACGCTTGAATGTCGCGCCCTGGCGAAAGCGCTGGCTGTATTCCCCGAAGGAACGCGGCCGTTTATGCAAGGCCTCATCCACCGAGCGGCCTTTGCGCCAATGGAAGACCACCGGATTGACCGCGACAACCGCACCGATCCGCTCATCGGCGATTGCGCCGTTGAAGGCGAGATAAGCGCCGCTGCACCGGCCCGCCGCAATGAAAGGCCCCTTGCCGCGCTTGCCGAGAAAATCGAGTGCGGCAGCCACGTCGTCATTCTGCGCGACATCGTAGAGAACCTGCTCAGGCACATTCTTGACCGGAGGGCTGTCGGCAATATTGGCCGCGTCGAAGCGAAGCGATGCCACACCCTCACGCGCCAATGCTCGGGCCATCTGAACGGAAAGCCTGCCCCAGCCCGCATGCCGGTCATAGGCAGCGCCAAGTAGAAGAACCGAAGAAACCACATCCCCATCATCTGGCCCGCAAAAAACGCCGAAAAGCCGTCCGCCATCTCCAAACTGCACCGGCTGCTCGACGAAACCGCGACCGCGCTGCGGAGCATTGAGGGTGAAATCCTCCAGAGGCATCGCCGCACTCTCGGCGTGGGTCTGAGAGAGAACCCAGTCGACCAGCCGATTGACCACATCGTCGGATATTTTCGAGAGCGTAGGACTGGAGACGAGATCGTCGTAACCTGAAAACTCCGCCTCCTCCACCTTAGCGCCGATCGTGGCTAGATGTTTGGCGAAATCGGCATCGGTCACGCGGCCCGGTCGGGAGAGAGCCAGAATGGTGCGCGCCGGAGCAGCCGCGAGATTGGAAAGATTGGTCTTCCTGATCGCATCCGCAACACCCGCAGGCATGGTCATGCCGGCAATCGATCCCGCTTCCATCATCCTCTGCGCGGGCCGAAGGCCTAAACCATCGTCGATCATCGACGACCACATCGCCAACTCACGCAGATAGGCGCGGCCGGAAACGACAGGCGCCAGAAACGCCATGGAACCCGCTTCGGCCACATCGGCAAACGCCTGTGCCGCTATCAGACAACCGAGGCCCTGAGCGACGACAACCACCTCAGTGCAGCCGGAAAGACGCTTCAGACAGTTGAGCGCTACGCGCACATCCGAAACCCAGTCCGCCGCGCGGCCCGCATCATCAGGGTCAAGCGCGTCACCCGCGCCGAGATAATCAAATCGAAGGCTAGCGACACCGCAGGCGGCCAGCCGCTCGGCCAGTACCCGTTGAAACTTGCGGCTGCAGAGCTCCTCCATGCCCCATGGGCTGACGAAAAGAACGGCATGGCCTTGCCTGACTTGCTTGTGCGCCGGATGGAAAATCCCGGTGAGCCCGTCAAAAGAAACCGGATGCGCAACCGCCCCATGCGAGGCAATGCCGGAAAGCGACAATGCATCAAGGGACGGATCGCTGCCTGCACGCTCTGAAATATCTGTCGCCATCGACCTTGCCATCATTGCGCCAGTGTCTGGCTCAACCCTCGCGGGATCATTGCATCGAAGCGTCTTAACGCCTGATCTACAATAAAAACAACAATATTAGAGAAGTCTAAAAATATAGTCGCATTTATATCCCTTGTCGCCCACACGTTGCAAAAACAAAAGCGGGGGTGACGGAGAAGTCTCGGCAGGACCGCTATTTTGCTCGAAACCGCTTGAATATACTGATAAATAGCGAGTCCCACACCTATTTGCAGGAGGAGGTTGCGCCACCCGGCCACCGGATCGTCTAGACACCGCGCAAACCAACACGCCGGGCCTCGCCCGCCAGGTCATAGAAGTTTTATATGGAACAAAGCCTTACGCGTTATATCTGGTCGCACACGAGGCGGCAGCAGCTTTTCATTCTGCTGATCGTGGCCCTCTCGATGATCCCCTATTTCCTCGCCTTCGATCTGCCCAAGCAGATCGTCAACGGCCCAATTCAGGGGGATGGTTTCGAAGGGGCGAATGCGACGCAGCTTTTCATGCATCTCACGGTCGATATTCCCTATTGGGGCACCGTGACATTATTCCCCGGGCTTGAGCTCAACCGCATGTCGATGCTGATGGCGCTCAGCCTGACCTTCCTTGCGCTTGTCGTCATCAACGGTCTTTTCAAATATTATATCAATACCTTCAAGGGTCGCCTCGGCGAACGACTTCTGCGGCGTATCCGCTTCGAGCTCATAGACAAGATTCTGCGGTTCCCACCCTCCCATTTCAAACGGGTCAAGGGCGCTGAAATCTCCAGCATGGTGAAGGACGAGGTTGAGCCGCTCGGCGGCTTTACCGGCGACGCCTTCGTGCAGCCGGCCCTTCTCGGCGGCCAGGCGCTCTCCGCGCTCTTCTTCATTCTCGTGCAGAATTTCTGGCTGGGCCTGATCGCAGCTTTCATGGCGGCAATCCAGGTGGGCATCATTCCCAAAATGCGCCGCCGCCTCATAGAGCTCGGCCGCCAGCGGCAGCTGAGCGCCCGCCAGCTTGCCGGACGCATCGGCGAAATGGTCGACGGTATCGGCACCATCCACGCCTATGACACCTCCAACTACGAGCGCGCGGATGCCTCGCATCGCCTCGGCGACATCTTCAAGATCCGCTACGATCTCTACCAGTGGAAGTTTCTGGTCAAATTCATCAATAACTTCCTCGCGCAGCTGACACCCTTCTTCTTTTATGCGCTCGGCGGTTATCTCACACTGAAGGGCAGTCTCGATGTCGGGCAGCTGGTCGCCGTCATCAATGCCTATAAGGAACTGCCGGGACCGCTGAAAGAACTGATCGACTGGGATCAGGCACGCCAGGACGTGCAGGTGAAATACGAGCAGGTCTTCGAGCAGTTCGATGCACCAAACATGATCGAAGAGAAGGTGCAGAAACTGTCTCCCGGCACCGTCGCGGCAATCAGCGCCCCGATCGTCGTCGCCAATCTGACGCTCGAGGATGATAGCGGCAGCCGGCTTCTGGAGCAGGCATCGCTGAAGGTCGAGCCGGGTGAGGTGATCGCCATCGTCGGCGGCTCGGGCGCCGAGGCGCTGGCGGATGCGATCGGCCGCACGCTCTGGCCAACCTCGGGCAAGATCAGCATCAACGACGTCGACATATTGGAACTGCCGGAATCGCTCACCGGGCGGCGCATTTCTTATGTCTCCTCGGACAGTTACTTCTTCCATGCCAGCCTGAAGGACAATCTGCTTTACGGCCTCAAACACGCCCCCCTTGCGGACAGGGACTATGAGGGCGCGGCGCTGGAACACCGCAAGTGGGAAATCCGCGAAGCCAAGATGGCGGGAAATCCGCTGATCGATATCAACAGCGAATGGATCGATTACGCTTCGAGCCCGGCCGGCGACGGCAGGCCGGAAAATCTCATCCAGGCCATTCTGGCCGTCCTCGACAGCGTGGAACTCTCACAGGATATTCTGGAATTTGCGCTGCGTTCGTCGATCGATCCTTTGACCGACCTGCATCTTGCCGCCCGCATCGTGGAGTTGCGGCATGTCCTGCGGGCTGAACTGGAAAAGGAAAATCTGAGCGGCCTCATCGCCCCCTTTGAACTGGAAAGCTACAACAGCGAGGCGACGGTTGGTGAAAACCTGCTGTTCGGCACCATGCGGGATTCGTCCCAGACAATCAGAATCGTCATCGAAAGCGACTATTTCCGCTCCCTGATGCGCGAAACCGGTCTCGTCAAAACCCTGTTCGAAATGGGTTACACGATTGCCGAAAACATCGTGGAAATCTTCGCCGACCTGCCGGGAGATCACCCCTTCTTCCAGCAGCTTACCTTCATGACCCCCGATGACATTCCAGTCTATCAGCAGATGCTGCAGCGGCTTCAGGGAAAGAGTTTCGACGAGGCCAATGAAAACGAAAAGCGCGCAATGCTGCGGCTCAGCTTCTTCTACATCGAGCCTCGCCAGCGTTTCGGCCTGCTGTCGCCGGAGATCATGAACCGGATCGTCGAAGTCCGGCACATGTTCCATGAGAACCTGCCCGACAGCCTGAAAAACGTGATCGAAATCTACGATCCGACCAAATACATGAGCGCCACCAGCCTTCTGGACAACATCCTCTTCGGCAAGGTCGGCCATCGTTACACCGACGCCTCGCGGCGCATCACCCGCATCGTGGCAGATGTCATGCGCAAGCAGGGTGTCTATGAGCGCGTGCTGGCGGTGGGTCTGGACTTCAACCTCGGCGCCGGCGGCAAACGGCTTGGCCCGCTCCAGCGCCAGAAGCTCAATCTCGCGCGGGCGCTGATCCGCAAATCCGATTATTACGTCTTTAACCGCCCTCTTCCCGGCCTCGATCCCCGACAGCAGGAGGAAATTGTTGAACGGGTCATCACACTCCTGAAACAGAACAACAATAACCCGTCGATCATATGGGTTCTGTCGAATGCGACGCTCTCTCGCATGTTCAAGCGAGTGATCGTTGTTCATCAGGGCCTGATCACCGCCGACGGAAGTTACGAGACTCTCGCCGAGGAAAACGGTACATTCAAGGACATGGTCGCAACATAAGTCCAAGAAGGTGACCGAGGTGGAACAAGAACAGGGTAAGTCAATGCTGTTTAAAGACGAAATTCAAATGCTGAAAAGGGTCCCGTTTTTTTCTGAAATGGAACCGTCAAAGCTCAAACTACTCGCATTCGCGTCCGACCGAGTATCCTATCACGCTGGCGACGTACTGTTTCATCAGGGAGACGTCGGCGATGCGGCCTATGTTCTCTTGACCGGAAAAGTCGATGTTCTCGTCGATTCCCCTTCGGGCACGCTGAAAGTGGCCGAAATGACCGGTAATGCCATTGTCGGCGAAATCGCAATCCTTTGCGATAGCGTCAGAACAGCGACCATTCGCGCCTCCACCAATGTGGAAGCCCTGCGCATCGGCAAGGAACAGTTCTTCAAGCTCATGTCCGATTTCCCTGACATCACCATCAAGGTCATGCGTGTTCTCGCCGAACGCCTTACCCAGACGACGGCGGAACTGAGCAAAGCGCGAACGAGCGTCAGGACATAAACGGCAATTCCTTGCTACCGTGAATGGCGATATTGGAAAAATAAATGTCGTACTATTGCAATATAAATGAAATGCTGACTGAATAAGGGGTAAAGGCTTCCGCCAGAAACGAGCGGATATAAGAATCTATAGAGACAACGGGCTTCATGGGAGGAAAGCGTGCAAGATTCCGTTGTTATTGGGGTGTGTCATGGCGTTCGATTCCGACACAACAAGTCGGGAAAGTAATAGAAATTTTCGGGTAAAGATCTGGGGTGCGCGGGGAACGCTTCCTGTTTCAGGTGAAAACTTCCGAAAATACGGCGGGAATACCATCTGCATCGAGGTAAGATGCGGCGAGCACGTTCTTTTGTTCGATGCGGGTTCGGGCTTGCATCCCGCTGGCCTTGCTTTGCGGGCGGAAGGCATTACCGACGTCAACCTGTTCTTCTCGCATTGCCATTACGACCACATTGTCGGCTTCCCCTATTTCAAGCCCTTTTATAACAGCTCCAATGATGTCGCCATCTGGTCGGGCCACCTTGCCGGCACCATGACGACCCGGGAAATGCTCAGGGATTTCATGAGCCCGCCCTGGTTCCCCGTGCCGCTGGAGATCTGTTGTGCCAAGATCGCAACGCGGGACTTCCTGCCCGGCGATGCGCTTGATGTGCATCCCGGCCTTTCGATCAGAACCGGAATGCTCAACCATCCCGGCAACGCCATCGGATACCGGCTGGACTGGGAAGGAAAATCCCTTGCCATCATCACCGACACCGAACATGAGCCGGGCAGCATCGACGAAACCGTGCTCGACCTGATCAGGGATGTCGATCTTTTCCTCTATGACGCCATGTTCACCGATGAGGAAATGGGCCTTTATCGCGGTTATGGCCATTCGTCCTGGCAACAGGCGATCCGCCTCGCCAAACTCGCTGGTGCAAAAAATGTCGGTTTCATCCACCACGCCCCAAGCCGCAGCGACGAGGAACTGGACAGCATCGAAAAACAGGCAAAATCCCTGTTCAGCGGCGCATTCGCGGCCATGGACGGCCAGATCATCGAACTCTGATCGCAACTTGGCTCCGGCGAAGATTTGATCTTGCCGACCGTTTTTTCGAAGTCCTGATTCAACATCTTTTGCACGCAGGCATTCGAACACGCACAATTGACTGTTTGCGATCAATTGCTCCACGATATTGCCACGAGACACCCTGCACTAAGGGGTGCCACCACATACTACATGATGATTCTGCGTCGATGACCACATGATGGGATTTGCATGATCCGTTTCTTTTCGGAGACCAATTTGAGACGCGCCCGGATTTTATCCGGTCTCATCATATTTGCTTTCGTATTTTCCCATCTTTTCAATCACTCCCTCGCGCTCATCTCCATCGATACCGCCGAACGGGCGCGAAAATGGTTCAGCCTGATCTGGCTCAATCCCGTCAGCAGCCTGCTTTTTTATGGGTCGGTTGTCGTGCATGTCTGCCTTGTTCTGCGCTCGCTTTATCAGCGCAGAACGCTGCGCATGCCGCTTCGCGAAGCGCTTCAGGTCATTTTCGGCCTGTCGATCCCGTTTCTGATCATCGGCCATGCCGTGAATATCCGCGTATCGCACATGCTCTATGGCATCGACGTCGGTTATTATTCGGTTATCCGCCGCCTGTGGATCAATAATCCTGTCAGCGGCGCATGGCAGAGCCTTGCATTGATCGTGATCTGGATCCACGGATGCATCGGCCTTTATTTCTGGCTGCGTTATCGCGACTGGTATCCGAAAATCGCCGGGCTCTTCATGACGGTGGCAGTGATGCTGCCGCTTCTGGCCTTGCTGGGTTTCAGCGATGCGGGCCGCTGGCTGGAGGAAGTCGATCGGAAATACGCGCTTCCTCCCGGGCTCTCGGATTACGCCATCCAGAGAGACGAGCTCCCGCTGCAAAGGGAGATGGAAACGCGAATCCGGTTCATTACCAGCACGACCGAAGCGCTTTTTGCCGGCGCGGTCATGCTGGTCTTCGTATTGCGCGGCGTGCGCAGCTTCCGGCAACGGTTGACCGCCATCGAAATCCACTATGAACAGGGCGCACAAGCACGCATCCCGGCCGGCTTCAGCATTCTCGAAGCCAGCAGGCTCGCGGGCATCCCGCACTACTCCGTCTGTGGCGGCAAGGGACGCTGCTCAACCTGTCGCGTCAAGGTTCTGAACAGCAAGGGCCCGCTTCCGCCACCCGGGGAGATAGAGCAGACCACCTTGAGGCGCATCCATGCCGATTCGGATGTGCGGCTCGGTTGTCAGCTGCGCCCTACGAGCGATCTCAACATCGCGCTTCTCGTTTCACCGCCCCAGCAGAGCGATCTGCCCGCGGATGCACAGCCGGCCCGACCCGGCCGTGAAGAAGAAATCGCCATCCTCTTCTGCGATCTGCGTAACTTCACCACGCTGTCCGAAGCGAAGCTGCCCTATGATGTCGTCTTCCTTCTCAACCGCTATTTCACCATCGTCGGCCAAGCCGTCGAACACGCCGGAGGTCATCTCGACAAATTCATTGGCGATGGCGCCATGGCCCTTTTTGGACTTGGCGAGGATGCGGACCGTGCCTGTCGCAACGCCATGAAGGCAGCCGCAACCATATTGCGGGATATCGCCATCCTGAACGAGGGGTTGGAGAAACAATTCGCCGTCCGCCTGGAAGTGGTGGTCGGCATTCACTCCGGCCCGAGCATCGTCGGCGTGATGGGATATGGCGCGGCAAAAACCCTGACGGCCATAGGCGATACCGTCAACGTGGCAAGCAGGCTCGAATCCAAGGCCAAGGAGTTCGGCGCCGCCATCGTCGTTTCCGAACCAGCCATCATTCAGGCGGGACAGGAGATTGCCGACCTCAGAAGCGAAGAAATCGCCATTCGCGGCCGCAACTCGCAAATGAAGGTCTTCCTGCTCTCGAAGGAAGAGAGCGAGCGCTATTTATGAAGTAGCCCCGACAAACCTGTCGGGGCGTCCGATCTCAAATCTTGCGATAGAGAAAATAACGGTCCGTCGGCACACTTGCCGGCACCGGCAGCGGCTTCAGCATGGGATGATCCAGAGGCAGCCCGCTGACCGCGAGGCCGCCTTTTGCCAGCATGCCCGCAGCAAGATCGGGCAACCATGTAAGGGTAACCGCATCCTTTTCCGGATAGCCCGTGCCGATATCGGCATGCACGAAAGCCGCTTCCGTGCCGATGAAAGCCGGAGCGGTTTGCGATATTTCGCCGATCACCAGATCCTCCTGCGCCGGAACCGAGGAGGCATGTGCATCCATGGCCCTGTCGAAAGCGATGATGCGGCGGTTGGGGAACAGCTCTCGCAGGTGATTGAAGGTGCGCCCGTTTCCAAGGCCGATTTCCATAAGCGCCCCTTCACCCGGCAGATCGAGATTGGCCGCGACATGGTTGAGGATATCCCGCTGCGCGGTCAACCGGCGAATGAAACTATCGAGTCTGCTCATTTTATCAGGCCTTGATGATGTGTTTTGCGGCTATATCCCGACGCGCGAAAACATTGCGTGTGTCGATGATAAGCGGCGCCCATTCGCTTAGAGCGGCATAATCCACATTGTCATGGTCAGTCGCAACGAGAACGGCGTCGAAGGCGCCGATCGCCTGCCTGTCCCACGGCACGGATTTCATGCCCATGAGGTGGCTATATTCCCGTGTTTTCGGGATTTCAGCCACGTAGGGATCGAAATAGGCCACTTCGCCGCCGCGCTCCTGAATAAGCTCGATGAGCTTCAGTGAGGGACTTTCGCGAATGTCAGGCACGTTCTTTTTGTAGGCGAGACCGACAACCAGCACCTTTGAGCGGCTGAGCGCCTTGCCGGAATGAATATCGAGCGCCTCCGCAACCCGTCCGATGACGTGACGCGGCATACCGGTATTGATCTCCCCGGCAAGTTCGATGAACCGCGTTGGCAATTCATATTCCCGCGATTTCCAGGTGAGATAGAACGGGTCGATCGGTATGCAGTGGCCGCCAAGACCCGGACCGGGATAAAAGGGCATGAAACCAAACGGCTTGGTTTTCGCCGCATCGATCACTTCCCATATGTCGATACCCATGGCCTCGTAGACGACCTTGAGTTCATTGACGAGGGCGATATTGACGGCACGGAAGACGTTTTCGGTGATTTTTACCGCTTCCGCCGTGGCATTGGTCGAAACCGGAACGATTTTTTTGACCACCGAACCGTAAAAAGCCTCCATCAGCTTTCCAGCGGCCTCACCATCGCCAGCGACAACCTTCGGAATGGTCGAGGTCTCGAAATCACGATTGCCGGGATCTTCCCGCTCGGGCGAAAAGCCAAGGAAGAAATCGACGCCGGAGACAAACCCGGTGCTTTCCAGAATGGTCTTCACCACCCCGTCGGTGGTGCCGGGATAGGTGGTCGATTCCAGAACCACGAGCTGCCCCTTGCGCAGATGCGCGGCAATATCCCGGCAGGTCTTTTCGACATAGGAAAGATCCGGCTCGCGATATTTGGTCAGGGGCGTGGGCACGCAGATGGCGATGACATCGCATTCGGCCAGCCTGGAGAAATCCGAGGTGGCGACAAAGCCGTCATCCTGCCTCACACTTGCCAGCACCTCGTCTGAAACGGCCTCGATATAGCTGCGTCCGGCCTCGATCGCGGTAATTTTACCGGGATCGATATCGAAACCGACAACCTTGAAACCGCCCTTGGCGATCGTCATGGCAAGCGGCAGACCGACATAGCCGAGGCCGATCACCCCCGCTTTGGCGCTTCTGTTTTCAATGCTGGAAAGCAGGTTCTGGGAAATGTCTGGGGAAGTCAAAGCGTGTCACGCTCCGCGCATGTGCAAAAGATGCCTTTCAGTTGGGCAAGAATGACTGACCTGTCAAGGCTCGGGCCTTTCAAATTCCGGTTGACGCCCAAGCCACCGGCAACGCACAACCATCGCCATGAAGATCGCCTTTTATGCGCCGCTCAAATCACCCAACCATCCCGTTCCCTCCGGCGACCGGCTGATGGCCCGCCTGCTGATGCAGGCGATGACGATGGGCGGCCACGAGGTTTCAGTCGCCTCCGAACTGCGCGGCTTCCTGAAACAGCCGGATGATCCCGCGCGGACTTCGCTTGCCGAAACGGCTGAGCGCGAAATCGAGACCATCACGCAGCGCTGGCAGCTGGAGGGCGCACCGGACCTCTGGTTTTGTTATCACCCCTATTACAAGGCCCTCGATTTGCTTGGGCCGGAACTGGCCAGACGTTTCGATATTCCCTACGTCACCGCCGAGGCATCCTATTCGCCCAAGCGCAACGGGATGGGCTGGCAGGTGGTTCAAGACCGGTTGCTGGCCGCATTGAATGTCGCATCGATCAATATCTGCCTCACTGCGCGGGATCGCGAGGGGCTTGTGCGGGCCTCGCCCGCCCTTCGATGGGCCATGTTACCGCCCTTTATCGATGCCGAGGCCTTTCTCAAAAACACACCCAATCCGACCCCGGCAAAGTTGATTGCCGTCGCCATGATGCGGGCGGGTGACAAGCTCGACAGCTATCGCGCCCTTGCCGAAGCGCTCGCCCTTTTGCCGCAGGATATCAACTGGACGCTGGATATCGTCGGCGATGGGCCGGAACGCGCGGCCGTACAAGCCATGTTCAGCGCTTTTCCGGATCAGCGCCTTGTCTGGCACGGGGAAAAAACCGCGTCCGAGATCGCCATGCTTCTTTCGAAAGCGTCACTCTATGTCTGGCCGGGCCATGGCGAGGCCTATGGTCTCGCCTATCTCGAAGCGCAGGCCGCCGGCCTGCCCATCGTGGCCGAAAAGGTGGCGGGTGTTCCCGAAGTGGTAAAATCCGGCACCACAGGATTACTGACACCGGAGAATGATACAGCCGCCTATGCCGACGCGATTAAAACCCTGATCGGTGATGACAACAGGCGTGAAGAACTGGCAAGGGCGGCCCGGCAATTCGTCAGGAACGAACGGTCTTTGGAAAACGTCGCAAAAGAGCTGAACCATATCCTGCTGCAAGCAAAGGCGCGAAGATCATGAGTCTGGAAACACTCGTTGCGGCACTGGACGAATGTGAGCGGCGCGGCATAAAGGCCGATCTCTGGCTCAGGGACGACGATGCGGTGGAGCCGACACCGGCCCTCGACACGCTACTCGATCTTTGCGCCGGCTTTTCCGCTCCGGTCACGCTCGCGGTCATTCCCGAGATGACGACAGATAGGCTCGCACAGCATCTGGATACGTCTGATATCGCCCAGGTCGCCGTCCATGGCTGGTCCCATGCGAATTATGCCGGGGAGAAAGAAAAGAAGCAGGAGCTCGGATCACATCGCGATCCGGCCATCGTTCTCGATGAGTTGCAATCCGGGCTGGATAAACTCCACGACCTGCATGGTGGGCGCTTGGTACCTATGCTCGTGCCGCCATGGAACCGCATAGATGCCGGTATCGTGAAGGAGTTGGCCGGCCTCGGATATCGCGCCTTGTCCGTTTTCGGCCCGGAGAAAAGCACCCTGCCGCCCTGCCTGAACACCCATGTCGACGTGATCGACTGGCACGGCAGCCGCGGTGGCCGTGACGACGATGTTCTTTTCGCCGAGACCGCCGCCCGCATCCTGTACACCGCCGAGAACGGCGGCGCGACCGGCATCCTCACCCATCATCTCGTGCATGATGACAATGTATGGCGCTTCCTGAGACGGCTTTTCGAAGTGACCGCCGAACATCCCGCCGCCCGCTGGCGTTCTTCCAAGGACCTTGTCGACGAAATCTCACCATGATTTCCAGGCGATCAGCAACCCGCCCGCCTCAGTGGAAAGTTTCCGCCTGACCGCTTCCACCTCATCGAAAGCTGCGCGGTTGGGAAGAGACGCGGCGACGAACGACGCCGGCGCGAGGCTGATGCTTCCGGCCCGGGCGATAACGGTGAATATCAAAGGACCGGTCGACCACCAGGCAGGCGCGCGCGGCATGTCTTCGATGATCCCGGGAAAGGCCTCCAGCATCTTGCCAAAGACCGGATGTCCGGCAGGCGCAGCGATGAAGGAATTGGCAAGTAGCATGCTGCCCTGCCCCGTGTCACGCGGCGTTTTTTCGTCAAACACTGTCAGCCCCGCCAAGGGCAGGAATGTATCGAAGCTCACATCGTCCCGCGCCGGATACCAGTCACAATCGAGATAGATGCCGCCAAATCGCTCCAGCAGGATATAACGGGCCACATCCACCGCGCCCGGATAATCGCCTTTGTCCAGCATGGTTTTGAAGATGCCGTTCGAAAACACGCCTTCCCGCTCAAGATCAGCCTCCCGCCAGAGGCGATAGTCGTAACGATGGTTCGAAGCGTGGGCGGCCCATGCCTCAACCGATACCGGCGGGGCTTTTTCCCCGATCCATATCTGGTGGATAAGCCTTGGCACGTCTTCACGGCTTTTGAGACTGATGATGCGACGTTCTTCCGTGGAAAACCGCGCATATTTCTGCAGCACCTGTGGCGGCGGAACCAGCGTATATTGATAGCCGATCCTGGCGACCATATCGCCCTCGGCCTTGGCGAGACGCAGCCGCGCGGCATGCAGTCTGCGCGGCAGACCGAGCACCGTCCGTTCGCCCATCAGATGTCCGTCTTTTGCTGCAACCAGCGATAAGAGAAGCGCGTCGGCTTCCACATATCGGCCGTCATTTTGCAACTGCCGGGCTTTATCGAGCTCAGCGTCATAATATTTCTTGTCGGACATGGATCCTCATTCAAAAGCACCCGTTAACATATCACGAAACAGGAGCTGTCAGGCAAGCCGCCCTATTTCGGAAGCCGGCTTTGAATTTGCTAAACAATTCGATGTTTCAGAGGCATAGACAGACAACAAACCCTGCGATAACGTGGATTTAAGCCCTCCTGAGCAATTGTCACAACGTAACAATAAAGAGACGGCAAGGAACCCTTTGGCATGAGCGCAGGCGCAGATTTGCTCCGTATTGAAAATCTGCGGGTTTCGTTTTCTCTGATGGGCGGCACCATCGATGCCGTCAGGGGTACCAGCCTTCGCATTCTTCCGGGAAAAGTCACTGCTCTCGTTGGCGAGTCCGGCTCGGGAAAGTCCGTCATCGGCCAGACCATCATGGGCATTCATCCCAAGACGGCGCGCGTGAACGGCCGGGTGCTGTTCACCGATCCGGAAAATGCTGCAGCCGGCCCTATCGATCTGCTGCAATTGCCGAAGGACGGGCGGGAAATCCGTTCAATACGCGGAAACCGCATCGGCCTGATTTTTCAGGAGCCTATGACGTCCTTCTCGCCGCTGCATACGATCGGCAACCAGATCGATGAGGCGCTCAGAATCCACAGCATCCTGTCGCCGGCCGAACGTGCGGAAAAAATGTATGAAACGCTCGATCTCGTTGGGTTTTCCAAACCCAAGAAGGTCGTGAACATGTATCCCTTCGAATTGTCGGGCGGCATGCGCCAGCGTGCCATGATCGCCATGGCGCTGATCTGTCGCCCCGCGCTCCTGATCGCCGACGAGCCGACGACGGCGCTTGATGTGACGATACAGGCGCAGATCCTGAAGCTCCTGCGCGATCTCCAGAGCCGGCTGAACATGAGCATGCTGCTCATCACCCACGATCTCGGTGTAGTGGCCAATATCGCCGACGAGGTCGCCGTGATCTATCAGGGCGAGATCATGGAGGCGGGCACGGTCGATGACATTTTCAAGTCGCCAAGCCATCCCTATCTCAAGGGCCTGATGGCCGCCGTGCCGCATTTCGACATGAAGCCCGGCGAAAGGCTGAAGGCGCTGCGTGAAATCAACATTGACCACGAAAGCCTTGTCGGCAAAAAGACCGCCGCGGTCAATAAAACTCCCGGCCCGCTTCTGACCGTGGACAATATCAGCAAGACCTTCACAACCCGCAAATCCAGCTGGTTCCGCAAGGGTGACGCCAACGCCACAAAAGCGGTCAACAGCGTCAGTTTTGAAATCCGCCGCGGAGAATGCCTCGGCCTGGTCGGCGAAAGCGGCAGCGGCAAAACCACCGTCAGCAAAATCCTCATGCGCGCCGTGCGCCCGGATGAAGGCTCGGTGACCTTTCATCGCCCGCAGGGCGATATCGATGTCCTCAATGCGAAGGACGGCGACCTCAAGGAGCTGCGGTCGAAGATACAGATGGTCTTCCAGGACCCGATATCGTCGCTGTCTCCACGTATGACGGTGGGCAATATTCTGAGCGAGCCGCTCGAAATCCACGGACGGGGCGATGCGAAGTACCGCGCGGAGAAAGTCCGCAATCTCGTCAGGGCTATCGGGCTTGGAGAAAGCGCGCTTAATCGTTATCCGCACAGTTTTTCGGGCGGCCAAAGGCAGCGTATCGGTATCGCCAGAGCCCTGGCGCTCGGACCCGAACTGCTGATCTGCGATGAACCCGTTTCCGCCCTCGATGTCTCCGTGCAGGCGCAAATCCTCAATCTGCTCAAGGATTTGCAAAAAGACCTCGGGCTTACCTATCTCTTCATCTCGCACAATCTGGCGGTGGTGGATTACATGGCCGACCGCGTGGCCGTGATGTGCGAGGGCCGCATCGTCGAGCTGGCGCCGCGGGAAATCATGATGCGCTCTCCGGTTCACCCCTATACCAAATCGCTGCTGGCAGCCGTGCCTTTCCCCGATCTCGACCGTCCGCTTGATTTCCGCACCATCGGCAAGATCAGCGCGACGGGCAAATTCGACTGGGGCAAGCAGTTCCGCGATGAGGGTGATGGCGACATGATCTCCGCCGATCTGGGCGACGGCCATTTCGTTCTCGCAAACGGCAATGCCGACATCCGGGAGCTTCGCCCTTGATCACGCGCCGCACCACCCTTGCCCTGTTGGCCTCCGTTTTCCTGCCGGCCTATGCGCGAGCCGCCTATACCGACCCCGCCTATTTCAAGGAAAAACGGGAAAAGGGCGAATTGCCCGACGTAGCCGAACGGCTGCCGAAAAACCCGCGTGTCATCGACATGAAAGCGCTTGGCCGTGAGCCAGGAAAACATGGCGGCTCGGTGCGCATGCTCATTGGCGGCCAGCGTGATATCAGGCTGATGCCGATCAGCAGCTATGCCCGCCTCGTCGGTTATGACGAAAAATTCGAGCTTCATCCGGATATTCTGGAAAGCTACGACGTTCAGGACGAACGCATCTTCACCTTCAAGCTGCGCGAGGGCCACAAATGGTCCGATGGCAGCGACTTCACCTCTGAGGATTTCCGCTATTTCTGGGAGGATGTCGCCCTCAACAAGGAAATCCACAAGGGCGGTCCTCCGATCGAACTTCTGGTCAACAACAAACCACCCCTGATCGAGGTCATTGACCTGCTGACGGTACGTTACAGCTGGGACGGCCCCAACTCGGATTTTCTGGCGAAGCTCGCAGCCGCCTCACCGGCGCGGCTGTTCCTTCCCGCCGCCTACATGAAGCAGTTCCACGTCAAATATCAGACTGCGGAAAATCTCGCCAAACTCATCAAGAAAAACAAGGCGGATGACTGGAGCGGGCTGCATATCAAGATGTCGCGGCAGGTGCGCCCGGAAAATCCTGCTTTGCCGACACTGGATGCCTGGCGCAACACAACCGCGCCGCCAGCCGAACAGTTCGTGTTCGAACGCAACCCCTATTATCATCGCGTCGATGAAAACGGCCTGCAACTGCCCTATCTCGACCGGTTCCTGCTGAACGTCACCTCGTCCGATATCATCTCGGCCAAGACGGCCTCCGGCGACAGCGATCTGCAATATTTTGGCCTCGATTTCGCCGACTACACCTTTTTGAAGGATGCGGAAAAGCGTTTTCCTCTGAAGGTGAACCTCTACAAGCGCTCCCAGGGTTCACGCATCGCGCTTCTGCCCAACCTGAATTGCGCCGATCCGGTCTGGCGCAGCGCTTTTCAGGACGTACGCGTGCGCCGTGCTTTGTCCCTTGCGATCAACCGGCACGAAATCAACATGGTCTGTTTTTACGGGCTGGCGAAGGAGAGCGCCGATACCGTTCTGCCGGAAAGCCCGCTTTACCGGCAGGAATTTGCGGACGCCTGGAGCGCCTTCGACCGCGCAACCGCCAACAGGCTGCTCGATGAAGCCGGTCTCGACAGGCGCGACAGCGCTGGCCTCCGGCTCCTGCCGGATGGGCGTCCGGCCTATATCATCGTCGAGACGACAGGCGAAAGCACGCTCGAAACCGACGTGATGGAGCTAGTGACGGATCACTGGCGGCATATCGGCATTGCTGTTTCCGTGCGCCCCACCCAGCGCGATGTCTTCCGCAAACGCGCCATGGGCGGCGAGGTGCTGATGTCGGTATGGATGGGCATGGACAATGGTGTGCCGACGCCGGACATGCTGCCATCCGGCCTTGCGCCCACCGGTGACGACCAGCTGCAATGGCCAGTCTGGGGCATCCATTATCTTTCCGGCGGCCGCGAGGGCAAGGAACCTGACCTGCCGGAAGCGGCGCACCTGCTCGATCTCCTGAAAAAATGGCGCAGAAGCGTCACCGAGGAAGAACGTCAGGCCATCTGGCTGGAGATGCTCGGGATTTATACGCAGCAGGTGTTTTCCATCGGTATCGTCAACGGCGCGCTGCAACCTGTCGTCCATGTCAAACGCATGCGAAACGTGCCGGACAAAGCGCTCTTCGGTTACGAACCCACATCTTATCTCGGCGTCTACATGCCGGATGCCTTCTGGTATGACGGAGACGCCTGATATGCTGCGGTATATTTTAAAGCGCATCCTCGTCATGATCCCCACGCTGATCCTGATCTCGATGCTGGTCTTCACCATCATCGAACTACCGCCGGGCGATTATTTCGAAAGCTACGTCGCAGAGCTGCGTGCCATGGGCGAAACGGCGAACCTTGCCGAAATCGAGGAGTTGCGCGTCCGCTATGGCTTCGATCAACCGGCACCGATCCGCTATTTCCGCTGGGCGACCGGCATGCTCGTCGGTGATTTCGGTTATTCCTTCGAATATCAGCTGCCGGTCAGCGATGTGGTTGGAGACCGCCTGTGGCTGACGGTTCTGGTGTCCTTCGTCACCATCATCGTCACCTGGATCCTCGCTTTTCCAATCGGCATCTATTCCGCCACGCACAAATACAGCTGGGGTGACTACGGGCTCACCTTCCTCGGCCTGCTCGGCATCGCCATTCCCAATTTCATGCTGGCGTTGATCCTGATGTATTTCGCCAATATCTGGTTCGGCATCTCCATCGGCCACCTGATGGACCGGGAATATCTGAGCCAGGCGATGAGCTGGGCGAAGCTCAAATCGATCCTCGAACATATCTGGATTCCCGTCCTCATCATCGGAACGGCGGGTACGGCCGGCATGATACGCCGCCTGCGCGCCAATCTGCTCGACGAATTGCAGAAGCAGTATGTGGTGACGGCCCGGGCCAAGGGGCTTCATCCCTTCAAGGTGCTGACCAAATATCCGCTGCGCATGGCGCTGAATTTCTTCATCTCGGATATCGGCTCGATCCTGCCTGCGATCATATCAGGCGCGGAAATCACCGCCGTCGTCCTGTCGCTCGAAACCACCGGCCCCATGCTCATCAGGGCGCTGCAGAGCCAGGACATGTATCTGGCCGGTTCGTTCCTGATGTTCCTTGCTTTCCTGACGGTGATCGGCGTTCTGGTGTCGGATATCGCCCTTGCCATACTCGACCCGCGAATCCGCTTCGGAGGTGGTAACGTCAAATGACTTCATCCATTCCGAACCCCGGCGAAGCGCTGCCCCACTATGTCTCGACCGCGCCCTTCGACCCGTCGCTGATCGAACCCAACACATCAGGAATGGCGGCCTTCAGCAAGGCCTCGCAGCTGCGTCTCATGTGGTGGCAGTTCCGTCAGCACAAGATCGCGGTCTGGTCCGGCGCTTTTCTGGTGGTGCTTTACCTTTCGATCCTGATCAGCGAATTCCTCGCGCCCTATAACCTCCATACCCGCAATATCGAGCACATCTACGCGCCACCGCAGGCCATTCACCTGTTCAATGACGGAAAATTTGTCGGCCCCTTCGTTTACGGCCGGGAAATGACGCTCGACATGGACAATCTGAGACGGGTCTATCGGGACGTGCCGACGGATATCCAGCCGCTGCGTTTCTTCTGCAAGGGCGATACCTATCACTTCTGGGGCCTGTTCGAGGGCAGAACCCATCTCGTTTGCCCGGCCGAAGGCGGTGAAATGTTCCTGCTCGGCACGGATCGTCTCGGCCGTGACGTACTCTCCCGTATCATCTATGGCGCCCGTATTTCGCTGACCATCGGCCTTCTCGGCGTCGCCATGAGCTTCGTTCTCGGCATTGTGATCGGTGGTCTCGCGGGTTATCGCGGCGGCACCTTTGATCTGATTGTCCAGCGTGTGATTGAAGTCCTGCAATCCATCCCGAGCATTCCGCTGTGGCTGGCGCTTGCGGCCATCATGCCGGTGACGTGGAGCCCCATCCTCGTCTATCTCGGCATCACCATCATTCTCGGCATGCTGGACTGGACGGGGCTGGCGCGCGCCGTGCGCTCAAAACTGCTGGCGCTTCGCGAAGAAGACTATGTTTTGTCTGCACAATTGATGGGCGCGGGCACGCCGCGCATCATCGGCAGACACCTTATTCCCGGCTTTATGTCACACCTGATCGCCTCTGCCACATTGACAATTCCAGGCATGATCCTGGGCGAGACCGCACTGAGCTTTCTCGGGCTTGGTCTCAGACCACCGATCACAAGTTGGGGAATTCTGCTCACAGAGGCGCGCAGCGTCAGCGTCATTGCGCTATATCCGTGGCTTCTAATACCGACGATCCCGGTCGTTCTCGTCATTCTGGCCTTTAATTTCTTCGGTGACGGACTACGTGATGCTGCGGACCCCTTCAAATAAAATGGAATACGTCTTGATACACTGCCCTTCCGACGCCGCCTTCATCGTGAAAGGCAAAAAGAGGTCTGGCCCATGAGCTCCCGTTTGAACGACGCGCGCATTCTCATGTACAGCCATGATTCCTTCGGCCTCGGCCATCTGCGGCGGTGTCGCACGATTGCGCATGCTCTGGTGGAGGATTATCGCGGCCTCAACGTCCTCATCATTTCAGGTGCGACGATTGCCGGCGCCTTCGATTATCGCGCCCGCGTCGATTTCGTGAAAATCCCGAGCGTCATCAAACTGCGCAACGGTGAATATACCTCGATGGACAGGCATATCGATCTTCAGGAAACGCTGAAGATGCGCCGCTCCATCATCTATCACACCGCTGAAAGCTTCCAGCCGGATATCTTCATCGTCGACAAGGAGCCCATGGGCCTGCGTGGCGAGGTGGAGGAAACGCTCGCCTATCTCAAGGGACAGGGCACCAAGCTCGTCATCGGCCTGCGCGACGTCATGGATGCGCCGCAGCTGCTCGAAGCGGAGTGGAAGCGCAACAATGTCATGACAAAGATCGGCCAGTTCTATGACCACGTCTGGATTTATGGCCCGCCCGATTTCCACGATCCGCTGACGGGGCTCGATGTTCCGCACACCGTTCGAGACAAGATGGATTTCGTCGGTTTCCTGCAAAGGTCCAAGACGCAGGCCGAAACCGTATCGCATCGGCCGGAAGGCGATTACCTTCTCGTCACCACCGGCGGCGGCGGTGATGGCAGCGAATTGATCGATGACGTCATCAACGCCTATCGCCATGACAGCGAACTGACGCATAAGGCGCTGGTGGTGCTCGGCCCCTATATGCCGGCGGATCAGCGCCAGCGCTTCATGAACAGCGTCGCCGATATTCCGCATATCGAGATCATCGAGTTCGACAATCGCATGGAAGATCTCGTCGCCGGCGCGCAGGCCGTTGTTTCGATGGGCGGATACAACACCGTCTGCGAGATATTGTCTTTCGACAAACCCGCCCTCGTCGTGCCGCGCACGGTGCCGCGCGAAGAGCAGCTTATCCGCGCCAGCCGCGCCTCGGAGCTTGGCCTTTTCGACATGCTTCTACCGGAAGATGCCGAGAACCCCGCAAAAATGGCGGCGGCACTGAAAGCGCTGCCAAACCGCGCGCCCCCTTCCGTCAATGCGCGCGGGCTGAAACTGGATGGTCTGGAAAACATATCGCGCCGGATCGCCGAATGGCTGCCGCCCGAGGGCGACAAGGCGCCGATCACGCTAACCGCGTGACCGGTTCCCCGACAAACACCACTTCAAAAGAGACACGCGCAACGTGACCGATACAAAAAAAATCGTGGTGCTCCTCAAGGGCTATCCGCGCCTGTCCGAGACATTCATAGCTCAGGAGCTTCTCGGGCTGGAAAAGGCCGGCCTGAAGCTCGAACTCATGTCGATGCGCCGGCCCACGGACAAGAAGCGCCATCCCGTTCACGATGAAATCCGCGCGCCCGTTACCTATTTGCCGGAGTATCTGCACGAGGAACCGCTGCGCGTTCTGAGGGCGCTATGGGCCTGCCGCAAAAAGCCGGGCTTCACCAAAGCGCTTCGCCGCTTTTTCAGCGACCTGCCGCATGATCTCAGCCGCAACCGCTTCCGCCGTTTCGGGCAGGCCGCGGTGCTCGCGCATGAATGGCCGGAAGATGCCGAATGGCTGCACGTTCACTTCATCCACACGCCCGCCTCGGTCGCCGCCTATACCCATCTGATGACAGGCACGCCCTGGACGATCTCGGCGCACGCGAAGGACATCTGGACCTCGAACGACCGCGACCTTGCCGCCAAGCTGCAAAGCGCCCGCTGGGCCGTGACCTGCACCGCCGGCGGTTTTCAGCATCTGCAGACACTTTCCGGGGCCAAGAAGAATGTGCATCTGAGCTATCATGGCCTCGATCTCACCCGCTTCCCGCATTTCGAGACACCGCGCCCGGTAAGGGACGGATCGGACGCCGATGATCCTGTCAGGATTTTAAGCGTCGGCCGAGCCGTCAAGAAAAAGGGCATCGATATTCTGCTGCGCGCGCTCGCCTCGCTTCCCCAGAATATCCATTGGCGTTTCACCCATATCGGCGGCGGCGATGAACTGGCCGCACTGAAGAAACTTGCCGACGAACTCGGCATTGCCGACAGGATCGTCTGGACCGGCGCCATGGACCAGAAGCAGGTGCTGGAGAATTACCGGGAAGCAGACCTCTTCGCTCTTGCCTGCCGCATCACCAGCGATGGCGACCGCGATGGCCTTCCCAATGTGCTGGTCGAGGCTGCGAGCCAGGCTTTGACCTGCATCTCCACCAACATATCAGGCATTCCGGAGTTCTTCGTCAGTGGTGAAAACGGCCTATTGACGGAACCGGAAAATCCGGCCGCCTTCGCAGAGGCTCTGCGCATGGCCATCACCGATCCGCAATTGCGCCAGCGTCTTGGCAGTGCAGCCGAAAACCGTGTGCGCACCGCCTTCGACCATCGCACCAGCATTGCCGAACTGAAGGCCCTGTTCGAGACCGAGTGGGAAAAAACGCCATGACCGATACGGAAAAACGCCCCTGCGTCTTCTTTTACGTCCAGCACCTTCTCGGCATCGGCCATATCGCCCGCGCCAGCCGCATTGCCAAAGCCCTTCAGGCGGACGGTTTTGATGTGGTTCTGGTGACGGGCGGCACTCCGGTCCCGGGCTTTCCGGGCGAGGGCATCCGCCATGTCGAATTGCCGCCCATCGCCGTTAGCGACGGCAACTTTGCCGGCCTAGTCGACAGTTCCGGCAAACCGGTGGATGACAACTTCAAGAGGCTTAGAACCGATATGCTGATCGGGGCCTATCACGGCGCCAAACCCGATATCGTTATCATCGAGGCTTTCCCTTTCGGTCGCAGGCAGGTGCGATTTGAATTGCTGCCGCTGCTGGACGAGATTGAGGACAGCGAACCGCGCCCCCTCGTCATGGCGTCGCTGCGCGATATTCTTCAGGAAAAAACCAAACCGGGACGGGACGAAGAGACCGTGTCGCTGGTGAAGAAACATTTCGATGCAGTGCTCGTCCATGGCGATCCGGATTTCGCCCGGCTGGAAGACACCTTTCCCCTCACCGGCGAAATCAGCCAGCGCATCGTCTATACCGGGCTCGTCGCCCCCCTTCCGCCGCCGGAACCGGAGGAGAAATTCGACATCGTGGTTTCCGCAGGCGGCGGCGCCGTAGGGGCAACACTCATACGGGCTGCTATCGAGGCCGCCCCTCTGCTTGGTGGCATCAAGAACTGGTGCCTCGTAACCGGTCCAAACATGCCGCAAGCGGATTTCGATGCGATCTCGGCGCAGGCGGCCGAGAATGTGTCCGTCTTCCGTTTCCGCAAGGATTTCGCAAGTTTGCTCGCCGGGGCACGGCTTTCGGTTTCACAGGCCGGTTATAATACCGTCTGCGATATTCTTCAGGCAAAATGCCGCTCGCTTCTGATCCCCTTCGCGGCCGGGGGCGAAACCGAACAGAGCGCCCGTGCCGAACGACTGGCGCGACTGGGGCTGGCGCATGTGCTGGAGGAGAAGGATATTTCGGCGCAACCGATGGCCGATGCCATCAAGGCAGCACTGGCCTTGCCAGCACCCGGCACGATCACGCTCGACCTCGATGGCGCGGCCGGAACGGCTAGAGCGCTGCGCCGCCTTTATGATGAGCGGTGAGGATCGTCTTCAACTCGCGAACCGCCGCCTCATCTGTAACCTTGCGCCCTGCGCCGGTGAAACCGAGCTTCGCCACCCTGCTTTCCGGATCAAAGGATGGAACGGCGGAACAGGATGCGTGGATTTCCGTGATCGGAAAGCGATCCAGCAATGTCTGAACGCTCTGCGGACGCACGCCGGCACCGGGCATGATGACGATCCGGCCTGCGGCCATCTCGGATAGGTGCGCCAGAGCCTCCATCCCCTCAAGCGCCGAACGCGCGCCGCCGGAAGTGAGAATTCTTGGAAACCCCAACGTGATGGCAGCTTCCAGGGCCTCTTCCATATCAGGCACGACATCAAAGGCCCGGTGCAGCGTCACATCCAGCCCGTCCGCGTGACGGCGCAATTCCTCGAGCAGAACGATATCGAGCGAACCATCGTCACGCGAGGCGCCGAGCACCACGCCGGAAAGGCCTGCAGCACGCGCCGCATCGATGTCGCGTTTCATGACATCCGCTTCATCGCGTGTGAACACGAAATCACCGGCGCGCGGCCTGATCATGACGCTCACCGGCAGCCCACAGGACGCCGCGCGTTGCATGAAACCCGCCGATGGCGTCACACCGCCGCCCGACAGCGCCGCACAGAGCTCAATGCGATCGGCCCCACCGCTGACCGCCGCTTCCAGACCGGCGACATCGTCCACACAAATCTCGAGAATCATCGTAACCTCTTTCATTTGGGTGGCCGTTACCTGCGGCGGCCCTTTCCATCAAGCGCGTAAAGCATATAAACGCCGCCGAGCCCCACGATTGCTCCCAATATGGAAGTTCCCGAATAGCTGGAGACCAGGGTTCCAACGGCAAAAATCAGCGCACCCAGACCAGCACCGAGAAAGATATTGACGGCAATCAGCGAGCTTCCGAGCCCCGGCCGATCAGCGATCAGTTCCTGCAGGTAGGTAATGGGAATGCTGATGATCGCGGCGGCACCCAGCGCACTGATAACCGTCTGCGCGTAGATATGCCACGGCGCGGAAGCAAGCCCCTGCAGGATGAGATAGATGGCATAAAGCCCCGCTCCCGCCGCAAGTGTCAGTGTTTGCGGAACCTTCTTCTCGATCCAGCCCCAGAGGAGAATGAAGACGATTTCCAGCGCAGCGACGATACCCGCAACAATACCGATATCCGCCACCGTGCCCTTGGCCTGTCCGGTTATGATGAGCGAGCGCACGGAATCGTTGAGATGCAGCATCGAGCAGATGAGCGCGATGGCGATGATCCGGAGCAGCACCCGCCGTGACCCGATTTCCGCAAGCGAGGCGCGCAGGCCGAACCGCGCTTCGGTATTTGCCGATGCCGGTGTGGCGGCCCGCGGCAGGCAGAAGGCGACAAGCAGAAAACAGACAAGCGCGCAGATGCCCGAAAACAGGAAAGCCATCAGCATATTGCCGGAATTCACCAGAAAAACACCGACAATACCAGGCACCAGCACCCAGGAAAGCGAGATGGTTGCCCGCATGATCGAGTTCACCGCGATCATTTCACCTGTCGAAAGGTTGCGCGCATCCGCACGCACATGCGCGAAGATCAGCGAATTCATCGCCCCGAAAATCGGCAGAAGCACCAGCTTTGCAGCCACGAAGGCAGTGGCGTTGCCGGCCAGATAAACCAGCAGATAACCGCTGACACCGAAGAGCGCGATATAGAGCATTGGCTTGCGATATTCGCCCAGCCTGTCGGCGACGATGCCCATCAACACGCTGGCGCTGACATTGATGACAGCGGCAAACAGCATCAACAGCGAATAGACGCTGTTGCTCAGCCCGATTTCGCGAATGCCGATGACCGCCTGATAGGGGGCGGTCGCCGCATTCGAAAACCCGAAGAACAGGATGGCGAGCGCCCCGATGCGGATCGACGGGTTGTTGATGACGATGGAAAGAGCCGACGGCATGGAGATTCGCCTGAGATGATCCGGCACCGCCGGATCGCTGGGTAAAAGCTACCGGACCGCTGTCATCGCCAGCGGGCCGAAAGGATGGGTTTGGGGGTATAGTCGAAATGCGGCTTCCATGGGTAGAAATCGCCATCCCGGCGGCGATTGGGAAGGTTTTCGATATCCTGATTGATAACCCCTTCCGTCAGCGCCATGAGGTTGGGATTGGCGATCGGTGCAAGTTCCGGCGAAAGATAACCTGACTTGACGACCAGCAGCCGCACGCCCTTTGGATCGAAGCCGAGACGGGTGAAATCGGAAATCATGTGATAAGGCCTGCGCCGCGCCGCCAGAATGACCGTGATGCCACCGATGGCGACCACCGCCTGCCGCTGGTCCGCAGCACCAGAATCGTCCAATTTCAGGACCTCGGCTTCGACAGTGACCGATGGGCTTTGCGGATCGAGACTGCCGCCAATCTTCAGGGAAAGTGTTGCACCTTCGCCGGCCGCAAAACAGGCTTCGACCGCCGGCCTGTCGGTGATGCCGCCCAGCAGCGCACCCTGCCAGTTGCGCGCAATCAGTGCGGCCAGAACATCGGCGCGATCGCCAACCCCACCACCGGTCGGATTGTCTCCCGAGTCGGCCAGGATGATCGGTCGCGTTGCGGTGTTTTCGGCAATATCCACAATGGCCTCAAGCGGCTCGGTCACGGGGCCGAAACGAAAGTCCTGCCGGGCATTCCAGTAGGATTGCGCGATCTCGCTCGCGACCGCCTGTGCAGCCGCTTTGTCCGTTCCCGTCACCACGGCGCAGGCCGTTGCACGGGGTTCGTCCGCCCAGACGTAGCCGATCATGAAATTCGCATCCCAAATGCCGGGCCGCACATCATGATCCGGCAGAACCGCATAAAGGCTTTTGGCAGGCTCATCTTCTGTGGAGGTCTTCTCACCTGGCAGTAGAACCGGAATTTTCGCCCATGCCACGCCGGGCTTTTCGCCGGTCTTCAGGGCCTTCAGCAGCATCGTCCAGGCCCGCACCATCGTCTCGCGCACGTCGATATGCGGCGCCGTTCGGTAGCCGGCAAATATGTCGAGCTGATCGATGATCGTCTGGCTGACATTGCCATGCAGATCATAGCTCGCGGAAACGATCACATCCGGTCCCACCACGGCGCGGGCGCTGGAAATCCAGTCACCTTCCGCATCCTCCATACCCTCGACATTCATCGCTCCATGCATGGCGAGATAAAGCCCGTCGAGCGGCAGCGCGGCCTTCAGGCGCTCGAGGAATTCCCGCTTGAACGCGTCATAGGTCGCGCGCGACACAGGGCCGCCCGGCACCGCCCGCGCATGCAGAAGCGGCAGTACGTCCACCCTGCCCTCACCGAGGAAATTGAAATACTCGGCCTCCAGCAGTTCGACGCCGCGAAAGACGCGAAAATCTTCCTGCCCCATCAGCACCGGCGAATAGGTGCTGCATTCGGTATGAATTCCACCAACGGCAATACGCATGTCGGTTTCCCCTCAATAAACCGGGCTCAAGGGGACGATGGCGGAAAAACGCAACCAGTCCTTCTGCGCTTTTGGTGTCCACGCCGCCTCGGCAATGGCCGGCAGCCTCGGGAAAACCAGATGGTTGAAATAGGCACGGTTGAGGAAGTGTTCTGACCAGATGCAGGCCTGAACGCCCTTCATCCGCTCCTTCAACTCCTCGGGAAATTCGCCGACGGCTTCATAGGCATAGGTATGCGAAGGCGGAACGGTGCCGGCCCAGCTTGCGCCCGGCTCCTGCCAGGCTTCATCCTGCACCATGTCCAGATAATAGGCCTGACCCGGCGTCATCACCACGTCGTAGCCCTGGCGCGCAAGCTCAAGTCCGACTTCCGGCTTCTGCCATGCCATCAGCAACGTTCCGGCCGGATCGACGCCGCCGCCATGGGAAACCTCATCCCAGCCGGCAAGCTGGCGGCCGCGCTCGTGCAACATCCCCTGAATACGTTTCATGAAATAGGACTGGATGCCGAAGGTGCCATCCAGCCCCTCCTTTTCCATCAGCGCCTTGGCAAGAGGCGAGGCGAGCCAAGACCCATCCGCAACCTCGTCGCCGCCAATATGGATCAGCCGCGACGGAAAGAGCTCAACCATCTCGTCGAATATCTTGCCGAGGAATTCATAGGTCGGCTCGATGGCCGGGTTGAGCGCGTTGTTCGGATATCCCTGCACAGAGCGATAGCTGTCCGGTGCCTCCTGCCCATCCGTCAGTTCCGGATAGGCGACAAGAGCCGCCGTGCTGTGGCCGGGAATATCGACTTCCGGCACGATTTCGACATTCAACGCGGCCGCATGCACAACGACCATGCGCACCTCATCCTGCGTGTAATAGCCGGACACCGGTTCGGCCCCGTTACCGAGCTGCGGCAGAAGTGGCGCATCCGGACCGCGTGTCGCGCCGACTGTGGTCAGCAGCGGATAGGCCTTGATTTCAAGACGCCACGCCTCATCATCCGTCAGGTGCCAGTGGAACCGGTTCATGCGCAGCCATGCGAGAATATCGATCAGCCGCACGACATCATCAGTCGGATAGAATTGCCGCGAGACATCCAGATGGCAGCCACGCCAGCTATAACGCGGCGCATCGCTGATGGTGCCGGCAACAGGGAAACGGAACTTGGGATCGATGCGCGCGCCATGCAGCAGCTGCGCCAGAACCGTCAAGCCATATTGCAGACCGGCAGCGGCCGAATATTCCACAACGACCGCGTCTTTCGAAAAGGTGATGCGATAGCCTTCGGCTTCCAGACCGCTATGCTGCTTGAAACGAAGCGGTTTTCCCTCATGAACCGGCGCGAGGCTGAAGGGCACGTGCCCGACGGCAAAAAGCCTGCGGAACAACGAAAGCACGGTTTCCACCGCAAGCACCTCTTCCGCGCCTGCATCTTCCGTGGGGAAGAGCGCGACGGGGAAGCCTTCGCCCGGTTCCGCATCGATTTCGGCAGGCCAGGGCTGGATGGAAAAGGGCAGATCGAGCTTGCCTTCAGGAAGCAGCACCGGTGCCGGCTCGCTGTGACGCCCATCCAGCATCAGGTCACCGACATCGACAGCGCGATGCGTTCCGTCGGCAAGGCTGACATAGGCGGATTTCGCGCCATCCGTGCGATGCCTTGCGGGCCGCAGCAGGCCATCGACGGTGAAGCGCCAGGATTTGCCGGGCTCCAGCACGAAGCCCGCCGGCGGTGCAAATTCATGGAAATTGGCGTTGCGGCGCAGGTAAACGGCATTGCCGCACACCGGCTTGTCCACCGTCCGCGTCAGCGACGTGTAAACGATACGGAAATCCTTCAGCGGTGCGCCGGAAAGATTGACGAGAGTGAAGGTAAAGCCGCCGGA
Source organism: Agrobacterium sp. CCNWLW32 (assembly GCF_037083425.1). Lineage (NCBI taxonomy): Bacteria > Pseudomonadati > Pseudomonadota > Alphaproteobacteria > Hyphomicrobiales > Rhizobiaceae > Agrobacterium > Agrobacterium sp. CCNWLW32. The sequence goes on along the minus strand of NZ_JBAOJM010000005.1, from coordinate 324,231 downwards.
TGCGGACTCTGCGAGCGGATGCCAAGAATTTTCAAGACGATATTGTGCGAGCGCCATGATGCTCCCCTTTATTGCGCATTGGAACCGGTGAGACGGTTTTAATCAGTAGTGTTCGGATTGCGAGAAAGTCCGGGCAAGCGGTGCCTGCCCCGCCGTGAGACCACAATCAACCGGCAAGCACACGCCGCTGATGGCGGCGGCCTGCGGGCCGGCCAAGAAAGCAACCGCATTGGCCACATCTTCAGGTCGCACGATCCGCTGCAGCGGATACCAGTGCTTCGCCTCCTCGAAGACCTGAGGATTGACGGCGGCCCGCGCCTCCCATGCCTGCGTGCGCACAGTGCCCGGCGCAACGGCGTTGGAGCGGATGCCGAATTTGCCGTATTCGACGGCGATCAGCTTGGTCAGATGGATCAGCCCGGCCTTTGCCGCGCTATATGCAGGGTGGCCGAATACCGCCATGCCGTTGACGGAGGTGATGTTGACCACCGACCCCTGGGTACGCTTCAACGCCCCCTCGAAAGCCCTGAAGCAGAGAAACGGGGCTTCCAGATTGAGGATATTGTCCTTGCGCCATATGTCGGCGGTCGTGTCATGCAGGCTGACCGCCCTTGCGGCACCCGCATTGTTGACGAGGGTCGCGACATCACCCAGTTCCGCAACCTCGGCGGCCAGCCTCTCAAGGTCCTGCGGATCGGTGACATCGCAGGTTTTCGCAACGAAGCGGGGACCGGAAAGCAGGGATAGCGCGCCCGAAAGAGCGTCGGGATCGATATCGACCAACACTACCTTTGCATGGCTTTCAGCGAGCGCCGCAGCAATTGCCCGACCAATATCACCTGCCGCGCCGGTAACGACGGCGAGCTGGTCTTTCCTGTCCTTCATCTCCTACAACTCCCTTGAAGCTTTACGACCCGCCACAAAGCGAGGTCTCCGGCAAAGCAGCCTGTGTTTTTCGGCATACCGCCCTCAATCACCGAGCAATTGCTTGTCATCCGGGTCACGATGTTCCACGAGCTGCTGCTTGATATGACGCAACGTCACCATCGACCGTTGCCGTTGGTGATAGGCAGCAAGCGTCGCCAGAACATCGACGGCGGCCAGATAGGCGTAGCGCGATGAGGTGGGGCGGAAGATATTGTTTCCCTCGGGTACATTAACGGCCACCACCATATCCGCAGCCGCGGCAACAGGCGTGTCGCTCTGGGTGAGTGCAATGGTGGTAACCCCCATTTCCCGCGCCAGCCTGAAACATTTCACCAGTTCCATGTTGCGGCCGGAAAAGGACGAACCGATGATGACGTCTTCCTTGCGCGCAGCGGCGGTCATCATCAGCTGCATGCTGTGATCGGCGCTGGTCGAAACGCGCAGACCCAGGCGGAACAGCCGGTTCTGGATTTCCGAAGCGATCATCGAGGAATTGCCGCCCGCGCCGAAGGCGTAGATCATGCCGCTATTGGCGATCCTGATCGCGGCCTCATCGGCCAGAGCGGGATCGAGCGTCCTGTGCAGCAGGAAAAGCGCTTCCTGCGCCTTGGCAAGCACCTCCTCCGCGACATCGGAAGGGCCGGTGCTGGAGGGCTCGGAGGTAAGATATCGGATACCCACATAGGCCGTCTTGGCGAGGCTGACCTTGAAATCCGAAAAGCTCTGGCAGCCGAGACGCCGGCAGAACCGCGTCACCGTCGGCGGAGATACTTCGGCGCGGGCCGCAAGCTCGATGATCGAGGCATTGACGGCGAATTCGAAGTCCGAAACCAGAATATCGGCGATCCGCCGTTCCGATTGCGAGAACTGCCCCCTGTCTTCCTGTATCCTTGCGAAAATATCCATGTTCACCGGTCTCCGTTCCGCCAAAACTTAAGCCTTGGCTCCGTTACCGATGCACCCTAATAAAGCGCGCCCGTCAACCGCATAGCCCCCTGAATCGATCCTGTTTCGTCCCATTGACGACACGACGGACACCTCTGATTTGAAAATTATTTTCTCTGTTGATTGATAGATGAGCATATGCCAACAATCTTCACCAGAGAAAACTCCAAATCTTGAAAATAATTTCAAAAACGGACCCAAACCATGCGTGACCCCTTCAAAAACCCCTTTCCCGCAACGGACGTCGCCCGCCATTCTATCTGGGAGATGCTGGTGACGCGGGACATCGACGCATTCCTTACTGCCGACTGGTCGAAGGTCGCGGATGATTTCGTCGAGGACGGCTTTCTCGGCATCAACGCCAACCGGGATGCAAACCCGGACAATTGGCGCCTGTCCTTCCCATCGCTTGAGGCCTATCGCGACGAGTGGTTGCGGCAGGCGCAGGATTTCCAGACACAGCAATTCGCCGAAGACCCGCGGGGTGCGATCTTCACGACCACCACGCTGGAAGAAATCGAAGTGGAAGGCGAGACCGCGCTGGTCCGCAAGAAGTTCGACGGCGGGCTTCGCAAGGCCGATGGCAGCTTCGACGTGATGAAATGGCAGACGCTCTATTATTGCCGGCTGCATGAGGGCCGCTGGAAGATCAGCGGTTTCACCGGCTACATGCCCAATCCTATGCCCTGATCCAACGGACTTGGCAGACAGTTTCGAACGCCGGGCCGAAAGCCCGGCGTTATTTTTTCGTCTGGAAGACGAAGAAGAAAACCGACGAAAATGGATCTCGTCAGAGAAAACCGGGCATGGGGAGACAGATTTCATGGCCCGGTTCCTGCCCTTTATTGTATCAGCTTGAGGACGGAGAGATCGACGCGCCGTTCCAGCGCTGTGCCGCTTTCATCGAACAGATGGCAGTCCGACGCCTTAATGCCGGTGACGATGAGTTCGTCGACAACAACCGGCGCGGAACCGGAAAGAAGCGCGCAATAATTTTCACCCGTGGGCGCGACGCCATAAGCGATCGTATTTACACCCAGCCGCTCGATAACGCTGGGCGCGACCTTGATATTCAGGTCGGCCGTTTCGAGACCGGTATGTTCCGGGCGAATGCCGAGCGTCAGCTGCGTGCCTTCAAGACCGGCGCGCGGCTCCACCGGCACGGTGATTGTCTGGCCCTCATACTCCACGGTCACACCATCGGCGCTGACGGATTTGCAGGTGACCTTCAGGAAATTCATTTTCGGATTGCCAATGAAACCGGCGACGAACAGGTTTGCGGGCTTGTGGTAAAGTTCCAGCGGCGCCCCGACCTGGGAGATTTCGCCCGCATTCAGCACCACGATGCGGTCGGCCATGGTCATGGCTTCCACTTGGTCATGCGTCACGTAGATCATCGTCGCCTTCAGCGTCCGATGCAGATTGGTGAGCTCGATACGCATGTCGGCGCGAAGTGCGGCGTCAAGGTTGGAAAGCGGCTCGTCGAACAGGAATATCTTCGGCTCGCGAACGATGGCGCGGCCGATCGCTACACGCTGGCGCTGGCCGCCGGACAACATGCCGGGGCGCTGCTGCAGGCGCTGGTCAAGTTGCAGGATCTTGGCGACACCCTCGACCTTTTCCTTGATCTTGGCCTCCTCCATCTTTTCGACTCGGAGGGGAAAGGCGATGTTTTCGAAGACCGTCATATGCGGATAGAGCGCATAGGACTGGAAGACCATGGCGATGCCGCGTTTCACCGGCGGCAAGTCATTGACCTTCACACCGTTGATGACGATATCGCCGGCGGAAATATCCTCAAGGCCGGCGATCATACGCAGCAATGTGGATTTGCCACATCCCGAGGGGCCGACAAAAACGACGAACTCGCCATCCCTGATGTCGAGCTGAACGCCCTTGATGACTTCGAAATGTCCATAGTTCTTGCGGACGTTGTTGAGATAAAGCTGACCCAAAACTTGCCTCTCCCGTCACCAGCCGACATCAGGCTGCGTTCAGAGACGTTCCGCAACACGGAAAAATCGCGTCGAACCGGAACGGTTGAAAAACACGAGACGCCCCTTCCGTCATAACGGCAGGCATTCTCGCGGCGGATTATGGGGTTGCGGGCGACCTGCGCCCGCAACCGTATCAATGTGGATTACTTGTACTGCTCGAGAGCTGCAGAGGCCTTCTTTGCGGCATCTTCCGGTGTTGCCTTGCCGGTAACGACAGACTGCACCATCTCGATCATCGTGTCCTGGAAGCCCTTGTAGTCAGTGAAAAGCGGCTCGGGACCGCCATAGGCGATACCGTCGATGAGCGGCTTCCAGAAGGGGTCCTTGGCGATGAATTCATCAACCTTGGGCGACGGACGAAGCGGGGTGAGGCCAGCGCCGCCCTGCAGTTCGTATTCACCCTGCGGGCCGGGCGAGGTGATGAACTTGGCGAATTCGGTCGCCTTTTCTTCGACACCGGTTCCCTTGAAGATCGCGAGGCTGTCGGTGATGAGCAGCGTGCCGGGACCCTTGGCTTCAGGGCCGAGCGGCAGGGTTGCGATACCCCAGTTGATCTTGGTTTCCTGCAGGCGGGTTGCGGCACCCGATCCCGCCTGGATCATGCCGACCTTGCCATCGAGGAAGATGGCGCGGATTTCGTTCTGCTCGTAGGCCGTCGGACCTTCGACGGAGTAAGGCGTGATGTCCTTGTAGGCCTTCAGAGCTGCAAGAACCTGCGGGCTGTCGACGGTGATCTTGTCGCCGTCGATGACCTTGCCGTTATTGGTGTAAACCCAGTGCATGAACTGGTGCATGGTGTTGTCGAAGGTCTTTGCGGGCAGACCATAACCGGCGACGCCGGTCTTTTCCTTGATCTGCTTCGCAAAGGCGATCTCTTCAGCCCAGGTCTTCGGCGGCACTTCCGGATCGAGACCGGCCTGCTTGAAGAGGTCCTTGTTCCAATAGAGCGCCTTGGTCGAGAAGGCGACGGGCACGCCCCACTGCGTATCCTCGAAGGTAACCGTGTCGACGATGTTAGGATAATAGGTCTTCTTTTCGTCTTCGGTCATCGGCACCGGAACGATGAGGTCGTTCTGTGCGAACTGCTTCAGCGTGCGCGAACCGACATAGGCCATGGCGACCGGAGTGCCGGCGGCAGCGAGCGTGGTTGCCTTGTCCTGGCACTGCGCCCAGCCGACGACTTCCGGAACGACCTTCCAGCCGGCATTCTTGCCTTCCCATTCCTTGATGTATTTTTCATGGATGGGGTCCATCTTGTCGCCGCAATAGATCCAGCTGATCTCCTTGTCGGCGGCGTGTGCCGCCACCGTGCCAAGGGCAGTGGAACCGGCAAATGCGAAGGCGCAAAGCGCCAATCCGTAATGTTTCAGTGCCATAGATAGTCTCCCGTTTTCTGGTGGTCGTTCCTATTGTTGATTATTTCACCGCGCCTGCGGTAAGCCCGCTGACGAGATAGCGTTGCATGAAGAAGATGACGACCATGGCCGGCGCAATGCCGACGAAGCTGGCCGCCATCAACTCATTCCAGACGACTTCCTGACGACCGAAATAGGCAAACAGGCCGATGGGCAGCGGCATATATTCGGTCTTGGAATTGAAGGTGAGCGCGAAGATGAACTGCTGCGCATAAGCACCGATGAAGGTGGTGATGGACACGACGGCGATGCCAGGCATCGCAAGCGGCAGGATCACCCGGCGGAAGGTATAGAAATAGCTCGCGCCGTCCACATAGGCCGCCTCTTCCAGTTCGCGCGGAATACGCAGCATGTAGGTTCGCAAAAGCCAGATGGCAGTGGGGATCAAAAAGGCGGCGCCGGGAATGATCATCGCCAGATAGGTGTTCAGGACGCCCATATTGCGCATCAGCCGGTAAAGCGGGATCAAAAGCACCGCACCGGAGAACATGTTGATCGCCAGAAACGCGCCGAGCAATTGCCCGCGACCGCGAAACTGGAACCGCGCGAAAGCATAGGACGCCGGCACCACCAGAAGCAGAACGATGATCGTCGATATCGTCGAGATGAAGAAGGAGTTGAAGACATAGCGGGCAAAGCCGGGAACGCTGACCCACATGGTCCGGTAAGCCTCGAAGGAGCCGTTTTCCGGCCAAAACTTATACGGTGACGAAAAAAGCAGGCTGAGCGGTTTCAGCGAAACCAGAAACCCTTCGACAAACGGCGCCAGCACGAAGGTCAGGAATACGGCGATGCCGCAATAAATCCCGACGATCTCATACCATCTGTAACGGTTGATCATCGCATTTTTGTCGGTCATCGGCTGGTCTCCTGCGAGATACGGCTGGTGATGCGGAAGTAGAAATAGGTGAAGATCGACAGGAAGATGCAGATCAGCACGGCGCGTGCAGCACCCTCACCGTATTTGTAGGAACCGATCGCCGTTTTATAGGTGTCGATGATCATGGTCGTAGTCTGGCCGGTCGGGCCGCCCTGCGTCAGGATCCAGATGATATCGAACGAGTTGAAGGTCGAAATCAGCGATATCATCGACATGGTGATCATGGCAGGCAGCATCAGCGGCAACGTGATGCGGCGGAAGCGATAGGCGCGGCTGGCGCCATCCGTCCAGGCTGCCTCGTAGAGATCCTGCGGAATGGCCTGTATCGCCGCTAGCAGATAAAGCGTCACCATCGGCACGCCGATCCACACATCGGTAATGATCGTCGCCCAGAAAGCCGTGCTGCCATAGGCGAGGAAGGCGACCGGACCGTCCACCAGACCCACGTTCTGAAGGACACCGGAAATCATGCCGAACTGGCCGTTATACATCCAGCCCCACATGAAGATGCCGATAGCCATAGGCACGATCCATGGCGGCATGGTCAAAAGGCGAAACAGCGCCCGGCCGGGAACGGCCGAATTCAGAAGGACTGCACCAAATGTGCCGATGATCATCTTTATCGAGACGGAAAAGAACGTCCAGATAAAGGTCCGCGTGATGACCTCGGCAAAAGTCGCGTTGAAAATCTTCTCGTAGTTGATGAATCCCACCCAGTTCGTCGTTTTTCTAAGCGACGCATCGGTGAAGGACAGGATGAAGGTATCGACGAGCGGATAAGCAACGATAACCGTGATGTATAAAAGCGCCGGCAGAAGAAGAAGCCAGGCGAAGACGACCGCGCTGCGTTTCGCATCCATCGCCGCGCCCCTCAAGCCGATTTCACGGCGGGGGATTTAGGCTGGCCGTGTAGCGCCAGATCATACTCCTCCCACACCGGCTTGAGATCGATCACTTTACGGCCATGGCGCGCTTCATCCATGGCAAGCGCCAGAATTCCGGCCTCTATCGCATCGAGTGCGGAAACCGGCAGCGGCGTACCCTTGACAATATGGGCGATGACGTCCTCCGCCATTTGCTCATCCGCACCATAATGCTGCGAGAGCGTGGTCGCCGCCGAATAGGTCTTGGCAACGGTCTTTTCATTGGTCCGGGCATTGTGCACGTTCAGGAAGCCGCGAACAAAATCACCCTCGGCCATGCCCTTGGCGCCGATCACGCAGAAGCGGCGGAAATCATCGGGAACGTTGAGATTGGTATGGAAGGCCAGCGACGCGCCGTTCTCATATTCGACGATCGCCGTCTGGTAATCGATGATGTCGCCGTCGCTGTCGAAGACCTTGTCGGAGCCCATCCAGCCGCTCGGCTTGCGATGGTAAACCTCCATGTCGTTGATACCGTCATTCTGCGGCGCGTTCGCCGGCGTGAAGCTCTTGCGCCCGCCGAAACTCGATACGAAACGCGGCCGCGCACCGACCACGCCATTATAAAGATCGAGGTCGTGGCAGCATTTTTCCAGCATGAAGGAGCCGGAATAATTCTCGTAACGCCGCCAGTCACGCATGAAGAATGCGCCGTGATAGGGCGGAATATGCTCCGAGGCCTCGATGGAAACGACATCACCCAGCTTGCCTTCGGCCTGCGCGGCGCGCAGATCGCGGTAGAGCGGGGAATAACGCAGGACCAGACCAACGAGCAGCCGCTCGTGACCGTGCTTGTTGAGCAACCGGGCGAGTTCGAGGCTTTCCTCGATGCTGACGACGATGGGTTTTTCAGAGAAGATGGTGCAGCCGGCCTCAAGCCCGATGCGGATATGTTCAAGATGCATATGGTTCGGCGAGCCGATCATCAACAGATCGAATTTTTCGTTTGCGATCAGCGCCTCGGGACTATCGTAAGCCTTGCCGGCCGAAATGCCCTTTTCCTGCAGACCCGGCAGGCCTGCCGGCACCGGATCGACATAACCGACGATCTCGAAATCCTTGTCGATCTCATGAAAAACGTAGCCCAGATAACCGAGACGGAATCCGAGTCCGATAATTCCCACCTTCATGAACTTTGTTCCCTGTTCATTCGTAATTCATTTTCGCAGAAGCGACCATTTCTGTGCTGGCCGTCCAGTTATCTGCGATAATTTTCCGTCACGATGAAATTAATTTTCACGACGGTCAAGTTAAATTCGATTTCACTAACGCTGCCGCCAGCTGGAAACCGATTTTTTCGTCGAGACAGGTGCGAAACAGATCGCCGCCGGCCACCAACGCACAAAACAATACCAAAAAAATGCCAATCGTCCAGAGCATTTCCGTTATCGGGAAATTTTTTTTGGTTAATGCGAAAATATCAAGCACATAGCCTTATTATCAGGCAAAATATCGAAAAAATAACCGATTAATCGTACAAATCCGACAATGGTTTTATTTTGGTATTGCTGATTATGCGGCATATGATATAGCCAGAGCCGGCCATATCGCCGACCACATGGATCGTGACAGAGGTTATGGATGAACGGGGCAGCGCTTAATCTGGATGACCTGCAATCAGGCGGCGGCCCGCTTTACCTGAAACTGCGCCAGACGATTGAAGACGCCATCAATGGCGGCCGCCTGAAGCATGGCGACGCCTTGCCGCCGGAGCGCGATATTGCCGAAAGCGCCTGCGTCAGTCGCGTCACAGTGCGCAAGGCGGTGGATGATCTCGTCCGCGATGGTCTTCTGGTCCGCCGGCACGGTTCGGGCACTTTTGTCGTCAAGCCCATCACCCGCATGCAGCAGCCCCTGACCAAGCTCACCTCGTTTACCGAGGACATGCGCCGGCGCGGAATGACGGCGAGCACACGCTGGCTGGACAGAGGCTTGTTCCACCCGACCGGCGACGAGATGATGGCGCTCGGCCTTTCCCAATCCGCCATGGTGGCGCGGCTCACACGTCTGCGTCTCGCCAACGACCAGCCGATCGCACTCGAAGTCACGAGCCTGCCGGGCGATATTCTGCCCGACCCGCAACTGGTTGAAAACTCGCTTTATCTGGAGCTCGAGAAAAGCGGCATTCGCCCCGTGCGCGCCATTCAGCGCATCTCCGCCCGCAACCTCACCGATGAGGAAACATTGCTGCTTGGGGTCCCGCCAGGCTCGGCAGCCCTTTCCGTTCAGCGAATGGCCTATCTGGAAAGCGGACGCCTCATGGAAATATCCCGCGCACTGTACCGCAGTGACGCCTATGACCTCGTCGCCGAACTGACGATGGGTCCCGAGTGACAAACCTTGATCAAGGACATGAAACGATGACAACCCTGATGCGCCAGGAAATCGATGAGATTCCCGATGCAGTCGCCCGCCTGCTGGACAATGCCAATGCCGACTTCCGGGAAGCCGGCGCTCACCTGAGGGCCCGTGACCCGGCCGTTATCGTCACCATTGCACGCGGTTCCTCCGACCACGCCGCGCATTTCCTGAAATATGCGATCGAATTGCAGACCGGGCTGCCGGTCGCTTCGCTCGGCCCCTCGCTCGCCTCGATCTACCAGACGAAACTGCGGCTGGACCGGGCGGCGGCCTTCGCCGTCTCGCAATCCGGTAAAAGCCCAGATATCGTCGCTCTGGCGGAAAGCGCCCGTAGGGGTGGCGCGCTTACCTTCTCGCTCGTCAACACCCTGCCCTCCGCGCTCGGCGAAGCGGCAAATCACGCCATCAACATCCAGGCCGGTCCTGAAAAAGCGGTGGCGGCAACCAAATCTTTCGTCAACTCCATCGTCGCTGGCCTCGCGATCCTTGCCGAATGGACGGAAGACAGCCTGCTTGCCAAGGCCGTCAGCGCCCTGCCGCAGAATTTCGCCAAGGCCATCGCGCTCGACTGGAGCCAGATCGGCGAAGCAGTCAAGGGCGAGGAATCGCTTTATATGCTAGGCCGCGGTCCGGCTCTCGCCATTGCCGCGGAAGCCGCCCTGAAATGCAAGGAAACCTGCGAACTCCACGCGGAGGCCTATTCTTCGGCGGAAGTCATGCACGGCCCCGTTTCGCTGGTCGCGCCGAAATTTCCCATCATCGCCTTTGCCGCGCGTGACCGCGCGGAAACCTCCGTGACTGACATAGCGGCCGGTCTCGCCGGCAAGGGCGCAAGCGTTTTCGTCACCTCCGCAAAAGGCAGCCCGGCCAAGCCCTTGCCCTTCGTGGAAACCAATCACCCGCTGACCGACGCCCTGTTGCTGATCGCGCCGTTTTACGGCTTCATCGAGCAATTGTCGCGCGCACGCGGCTTCAATCCGGATGCGCCCGTGGCGTTGAAGAAGGTGACGGAAACCCAATGAGCAGCAAGGCATTTGTCGGCGCCCGCATTTTCGATGGCGCCGGGTGGCACGATGGCAAGGTGCTGGTGACCGGTGACGGCCGTGTTGGCGACATAGCCGACCGCATGTCCGTACCCCCAGACGCCGACATTATCGATGCGGAAGGACTGCTCATTGCGCCGGGCTTCATCGACCTCCAGGTCAATGGCGGCGGCGGCGTGATGTTCAACAATGAGCCGGATGTGGAAGGCATTGCCCGCATCTGCTCGGCCCATGCACAATTCGGCACCACGGCGCTGATGGTCACACTCATCACCGACCGGCCGGACATTACCTCCAGAGCCGCCGAAGCCGGCATCGTCGCCCACAAGGCTGGGGTGCCCGGCTTTCTCGGCCTGCATTTCGAAGGGCCGCATCTTTCCGTCGCACGCAAGGGCACCCATGATCCGGCGCTGATCCGAAAGATGGAAACGGCCGATCTTGCGATTCTGACGGGCTGCAAGGCGAAGCTTCCATTCGTGCTGACAACCATCGCCCCGGAAAACGTAACCGAGGAGCAGGTTACGGCGCTGCGCAAGGCCGGCATCGTCGTCAGTCTCGGCCATACCGATGCGGGCCTCAGCGTGGCGACGGCCTATGCCGAGGCCGGTGCATCCATGGTGACACATCTCTTCAACGCCATGAGCCCGCTCGGCCACCGCGAGCCGGGGCTGGTGGGAGCGGCACTTTCTAACGGGAAGCTGGATTGCGGGCTGATCGCCGACGGTTTCCATGTCGATCCCGCCGCGATCAGCATAGCGCTTCGCGCCAAGAATAGTCCTGGCCGCATTTTCCTCGTTACCGACGCCATGTCCACCATCGGCACGGACGATGACGGTTTTGAACTGAATGGCAGGCGCGTCTATCGCAACGGCGGCCGGCTGACGCTTGAAGACGGCACGCTGGCGGGGGCGGATATCGATATGCTCTCCTGCGTCCGCTTCATGCATGAAAAGCTGGACACACCGCTGGAAGAGGCCTTGAGAATGGCTTCTGCCTATCCCGCCGAGGCGGTCGGCGCCTCCGGCAAAGGTAAACTCCTGCCCGGTTTCGATGCGGATTTCGTCATGCTGACACCCGACCTTCAGATGCATTCGACATGGATATCAGGAGAAAAAATCCACGATGCCGCACGTTCCGGAGCCTGAATCATGATCGTTTGTTTCGATATAGGCGGAACGACCATTAAGGGCGCGATTGCCTACGCTCCCGACGATATTCGCCCCGTGCCGCGCATCCCGACGCCCAAGACCAGTTTTGAAGACTTCGCCGCCGGCCTGAAATCCATCATCGATAATAGCGGCGGCACACCCGCCTGCGTGTCGCTGTCGATTGCCGGCGTCATCGACGCCGACACCGGCAAGGCCACTGTCGCCAATATTCAGAGCATCCATGGCAGGGTATTGAAGGACGAGCTGGAAAAGGCGCTGCACCTTCCCGTCATCGTGTCGAACGATGCGGATTGTTTCGTGATCGCCGAATCGGAAATCGGTTCCGGGCGAGGCCATCGCGTGGTCTTCGGCGTCATCCTCGGAACGGGTGTCGGCGGTGGCCTTGTCATCGACGGCAAGCTCATCAACAGCGACGGCGGTTTCGCCGGCGAATGGGGACACGGGCCGGTGGCCGCGACATTGGCCGGAAACCCGCCGGTTTCACTGCCGCGTTTCGAATGCGGTTGCGGCCTTTCCGGCTGCGTCGACGCAATCGGCAGCGCCCGTGGCATGGAAAAACTGCATTCGCATCTTCACCGGCAGGAGATGACCAGCGAGGACATTATTGCGGCCTGGCAGGCGGGCGATGCGAAGGCCGCGAGAACCATCGATGTCCTCATCGATATTCTCGCCTCGCCTCTGGCGATGGTGATCAACGTTACCGGCGCAACCATCGTGCCGGTCGGCGGCGGACTTTCCAATTCGAAGGCGCTTCTCGCGGCTCTGGACGAGGTGGTCAGGAGCCGCATTCTCAGACGCTTCGATCGCCCTCTGGTCGTGCCCGCCATCTGCCGCATTGAGCCGGGGCTGATCGGTTCCGCCGTTATCGGGCTGAAATATGAGAAAGAAGCCGCCGGCACTGCCTGAGCGGCGTCACACCGTCTCGATCTTTTCCCGGCGGAAACCCAGCCCCACCAGCCGGCCGGTGAGATGGGAAAGAAGCGGAAACCGCATGATGGCCAGCACAAAGGCTGGCGGTCCTTTCGGTTTTTCCGCCTCGGCCCGGCCCTTCTTGCCGCCGATACGCATCATCCGCTGCAGAAATTGCGTGGCCTTGGTCGGGAAGGACCGCCGCTTTTCAATTGCGGCAAGATCGTCGTCGGTAACGGCGCGACCGGATACGAGCACCGGCACCAATATATTCGCCGCCGCAACCGCATCCTGAATGGCCAGATTAATGCCGACACCACCGACAGGCGACATGGCATGGGCCGCGTCACCAATGCAGATCAGGCCCGGTTTCCACCAGCGCTTCAGCCGGTCGATACGGACGGTCAGGAGATGCACATCGTCCCAGTTCTTGAGCTCATCCAGCCTTTCGCGTGGGAAAGGGCAGATTTCCGCAACCCTGTCCCTGAAGGCTTCAATTCCCTGCAGCTTTATGTCCGCGAAAAATCCCTTTCGCACCACGTAACCGCATTGCCAGTAATCGCCCCGGTTGATCATGACGAAACCCTGACGCGAGCCGGCATGCCCCATGGTTTCCGTTGGATCACCGGGCTGTTTCGAAAGACGCAACCACAGCACCTCGGTCGGAATGCCGAAACGCTGCACCTCCAGCCCCGCCGCCTCGCGGACGGTGGAGTTACGGCCATCCGCCCCCACCACCAGATCGGCCTCGATCTCGATGATGCCTTCCGGTGTGCTGACCGTGAGACCACCAACATGCCCGCCACGCTCGATCAGGCCGGTCACCGGCGCATTCATCAGCAATCGGAAATTTTCGTATTGTCCCGCCTTGCCGACGATGAAATTGAGAAAATCCCATTGCGGCATAAAGGCGATGAAGCGGTGGCGGACCGGCAGGCGGGAAAAATCCGCTATCGTGACACGCTCGCCGCCGATGACCGCATTCAGCCTTGGCGCACGCGTATGCGGCAGGCTCAGGAACTCATCGACAAAACCGAGTTGCTCCATCAATTCAAGCGTCGAGGGATGGATGGTGTCGCCACGAAAATCGCGGAGAAAATCCCCGTGTTTCTCGACAACGACGACATCGATACCGCTGCGCGCGAGCAGCAGGCCAAGCATCATGCCCGCCGGCCCGCCGCCGGCCACGGCGACGGACGTGCGGATACGCTGAACGGACCTGCCGTCATTTTCCGGAGCGTTTGTCGCCTCTTCCATCACCTTCCCCCTATGTCCCGCTGAAAGTCTCTATCGTGTATCCGCCGCCGGAAGATTTGCATTTTTCGGCTGCGGCCAGCCCTGCGCGTCAAACCGGAACAGCATTTCGGACCGGGCAAAGATAAAGGCGAAGGCCATGGCCGTCCACATGCCGAGCAACAGCCCGGCGGCGACATCGCTTGGATAATGTGCGCCGACAATGACACGCGAAACACCGATGACAAGGGCAAGCAAAAGAAACGCCCAGCGGAAGCGCGGCATCAACATGGCGAAAACGCCGAAAAACGCCCCGGCGGCTGTCGAATGGCCGGAGGGAAAACTTTCATAGAGATTGTCGCCCGTAAATGGAGTGAGGCTATAGGCGCCCATTTCAAGGAGAAGCTCCGGCCTTGCCCGCCCGATCAGGAATTTCAGCGTATGGACGAGAATGCTCGCCGTTCCGATCGTCAGAAAGAAATAAGCCAGAAGCCGCCATGCCGTCCTCAGCCGTCCATTGTAGGTCTGCGCCGTTAAAACCCGTGCCGCGACATAGGCCAATATCGCCAGAAGGCCGGTGGAATAGAGCATCCAGCTGAAGGTTCCGAAATCGGTAATCGCGCGGTTAAAGGAAACCACCCCACCCGGCAGGGCCTGCGCACTTTCGGAAAGACGCGGATCAAAAGGAATGAAGACCAGGACCAGCACAAGGCTTGCCGCAAAAATCCACCCGCTGGAAACCAGGAAACGTCGCATCAATATCCTCTCATTGTTTTTCTTGCATATGGCTTTGCCCTCCGCAAAAACAATAGCCCGGGCTTTGTCCTTGTTATGGCTGGTTTTCGCGAGTAGAGGCTAATGCATGTTGCCCGAAAGTGCGTAACGATTTCGGGAGAATGACAGGCACCAAGAGGTGCGAACCGGAAACGACCGACGGACTGAAAATGACGGATGCCAGTGAAATGCCACGCAAGCTGACAATATTGGGTTCGACAGGTTCGATCGGCACCAGCACGCTGGATGTGGTCCGTCAGCTGGGTGGCCGCGACGCGTTCGAGATCACGGCGTTGACCGGCGCGGGCAACATTGCTCTCCTTGCGGAACAAGCGCGGGAATTCGGCGCGCGGCTGGCAGTCACGGCTGAAGATGACAAATACGAAGCGCTGAAATCGGCCCTTGCCGGCACCGGCATAGAGGTTGCGGCAGGCAAATCCGGCCTCGAAGAAGCGGCATCGATGGATGCCGGCTGGGTGATGGCGGCGATTGCCGGAACCCCCGGTCTCGCGCCGACGCTGACAGCCGCGCGGCGCGGCGCAGATATAGCCCTCGCCAACAAGGAATGCCTGGTTTCGGCTGGTGATGTTTTTCTGCGCACGGTCAAGCAGGGCGGCGGCAGGCTGATCCCCGTCGACAGCGAGCACAGCGCAATCTTCCAGTGCCTGACGGGCGAACATAAACAGGCCGTGGAGCGCATCGTGCTGACGGCCTCCGGCGGGCCGTTCCGCACCTGGTCGCGCGACGAGATGGCCAATGTCACGGCGGATATCGCCCGCGCCCATCCCAACTGGTCGATGGGGCTGAAGGTCTCCATCGGCAGCGCCTCGATGTTCAACAAGGGGCTGGAAATGATCGAGGCGAAATATCTCTTCGATCTCAGGCCCGATCAGGTGGAGGTGATCGTCCACCCGCAGTCGATCATCCATTCGATGGTGGGTTATACCGATGGTTCCTATATCGCCCAACTCGGCTCTCCCGACATGCGCACCGCTATTTCTTATGCCCTCACCTATCCGCAACGCGGCAATCTGAATGTCGAGCGGCTGGATTTCGCAAAACTGGCGCGGCTCGATTTCGAAGCGCCGGATGAAGCCCGTTTCCCGGCGATCCGTCTGGCCCGCACGGCGCTGGAGCGCGGCGGCTTGCAGGGCGCAGCCCTAAATGCCGCCGAAGAGACCGCCTTTCACGCCTTCGTCGCGGGCGGCATCGGTTTTCTCGATATGGCCGAGATCGTCGAAACGGTCATGGACCGCATGCATGACGGCCGATCTGCCGCGACCATCGAAGACGTCTTCGCAGCGGATGAGGAAGCCCGTCGTCACGCCCGTGAATTGATCGCCACAAAAGAAAAGGCCGCGTAAACGCGGCCCGGTCTTCTTTTATCTTAACTGCGGCCTCACGCCACCGCACGCGCCAGTGCACAATGTGACCAGAGCTGGTGCAGCGCGCCGACGAGATGCTCGATGTCGGCATCGCTATGCAGCGGCGTCGGGGTAATGCGCAGGCGCTCGGTCTTGCGCGGCACAGTCGGATAGTTGATCGGCTGCACGTAAACGCCGTGACTGTCGAGCAGGATATCCGAAATCCATTTACACTTGGCGGCATCACCCACCATGACAGGCACGATGTGGCTGGGATTGTCCATATGCGGAATGCCGCGTGCATCGAGAAGACCGCGCAGCTTGCGCACCCGGTCCTGATGGCGGGCGCGCTCGAAGGGGCTTGCCTTCAGATGCTGGATCGAAGCGATCGCGCCGGCGGCAAGCGACGGCGGCAGGGCCGTCGTGAAGATGAAGCCGGAGGCGAAAGAACGGATGAAGTCGCAGACCGCCGTGGACCCGGTAATATAGCCGCCCATAACGCCGAAGGCCTTGCCGAGCGTTCCTTCGATGATCGTCAGGCGATCCATGAGACCTTCGCGCTCGGCAATGCCGCCGCCGCGCGGGCCATACATGCCGACGGCATGAACTTCATCGAGATAGGTCATGGCGCCATAACGGTCGGCCAGATCGCAGATTTCCTTGATCGGCGCGATATCGCCATCCATGGAATAAACGGATTCGAAAGCGATCAGCTTCGGCGCGTTCGGATCGGCAGCCTTGAGCTTGGCTTCGAGATCTTCGAGATCGTTGTGTTTCCAGATCACCCGCTCGCAACGGCCATAACGGATGCCTTCGATCATCGATGCATGGTTGAGCGCATCCGAGAAAATGATCAGGCCCGGAATTTTCTGACCGAGCGTGCCGAGTGTGGCCCAGTTGGACACATAACCCGAGGTGAAGATCAGCGCCGATTCCTTGCCATGGAGGTCGGCAAGTTCCTGTTCAAGCAGGACGTGATAATGGTTGGTACCAGAAATATTCCGGGTGCCTCCCGCACCCGCGCCACAGTGATCGATAGCGGCTTTCATGGCTTCGATGACTTTCGGGTTCTGGCCCATGCCCAGATAGTCGTTGGAGCACCAGACGGTTACGTCCTTGCGTTCGCCATTGGCGTTGTACCGTGTCGCGCGGGGAAAATTGCCCTGCTGGCGTTCGATATCCGCAAAAACGCGATAGCGTCCCTCAGAATGCAGGCTTTGCAGTTCCGTTGTGAAAAATGCCTCGAAGTCCATGCCATGCTCCAGAATTGACCAGATCGTTTTTCTGCCTCGACACCGGGACCGTCAACCCTTGCGAGCTGCTTTAACCACGTCTGCGTCAATTCGCCGTTGTTTTGAACCATTCCAATAAACCGTTTATAGACGCTGATGAAAAGTACAAAATTGATTCACATCAAAAAACCGCGAGATTTGGAACCTTTTTCGCACCGCGCCGTTGTCTGGCACACAATCGATTTACGCTCGCAGGAATGCCTGGAAGATGAGGCTTCCCTAAACGACATCGAATTGTTAGTTATCTGTGGCGGTCGGAGGTAGCAGTCGCCGCAGATAAATATGGGACGCCTACCGAGCCGAAGAGCTCATTGTAACGTTGGAGAGAGTTTCATGAAAAAGGCAATCATATTTGCGCTCGTCGGCCTGTCGCTTGCAAGCTGCACGCAGACGGAAAAGGGCGCTTCGATCGGTGCCGTTTCCGGCGCTGTTATTGGTGGAGCCATCACGGGTAATGTTCGCGGCGCGGCAGTTGGCGCAGCGATCGGCGGTGTCGGCGGTGCTTTGATCGGCAATGCTTCCGAGCCGGGCTATTGCTATTATCGCGACCAGTACGGTCAGCGTTACACGGCACGTTGCCGCTAATCGCTTCGCGAAATACCGTTGCACAGAAGCCCCGGTCATCCGGGGCTTTTTGCGTTATGGCGGGCAAAAGACAGGGCGGAGGGTCCTCAAAGCCGTTTATTTATGATTAAATTGCAATGTTAACGGACAGGAAACGGGTTAGGGCGACAATAAAGGCTCAACCATAAAGCAGCTTATGCGAAGAACACGAACTAACCCGAAGACAGGTATTGCGTATCGGAAAGCCGGCACCGCTCTCGCGGTTGCTGTGACGTTCGCCCTGTATCCGGCGTTTACCCGTGACGCGTTCGCCTTCAAACTGTTCGGCATGCGCCTCTGGGGTTCGGAAGAACCGGAGGTCGAGGTTATCAATCCGGTCAAATACGCCGTCACGCTTGATGCCCAGGACGCCGACAAATCCCTGAAAGACAGCCTGGAAAACAGCTCGCTTCTCCTGGCGGACAAGGAAAAACCGGCCTCAGGCGATCTTGGCCTTCTGATAAAGGCAAGAGACGACAGGGACAGGCTGATTGCGGCGCTTTATGAAAACGCCCGTTATGGCGGCATCGTCAAGGTCACCGTCGCCGGCAAGGATGTGGATAGCCTGCCGCCAAATCCGGTGTTCGATCATTCCGCTCCGGTGCCCGTGGTGATCACGGTAACGCCCGGCCCGGTCTTCAAACTTGGCAATGTCAGGCTTGAAGGCGATGTGACCGGCCGCAACCTTGAGGAATATGGCCTGACGACCGGGGGCGACGCCGGTTCTCTGGCCATCATCCGCGCCAGCAACAAGCTGATCGATGATCTGAAGGCCGAAGGCCGGCCGCTTGCGAAGCTGACGAAACGAGAGGCTGTCGCCAACCACGCGACGAACACGGTCGATATCACCATGGGGGCCGAAGGCGGTCCCGTGGCGCCCCTTGGCACGGTGACGGTAACAGGTGAAAAAACCGTCGATGGCGATTTCATCCGCCGTTATTCGCGCCTCAATGGCGGCGAGCCCTATTCGCCGGAAAAATTGCGCAAGGCCGCCGACCGGCTGCGCCAGCTGGGCGTCTTTTCCAGCCTGACGATCAAGGAAGCGGGAACGCTGGCGCGCGACGGCACCATTCCGCTCACCATCGAGGTTTCTGAAGGCAAACACCGCTATTTCGGCGTCGGCGCACAATACTCCACCACGGAAGGCATCGGCCTTCAGGGTTATTGGGGCCACCGGAACCTGTTCGGACAGGCAGAATCGCTGCGTATCGAAGGTTCTGTCTCGCGCATCGCCGAAGCATCGAGCGTCGAAGGCATGGATTATTCGGCGGGTATTACTTTCACCAAGCCCGGCATGTTCAATCCGCGCACCACCTTCAAGACCAGCCTGATTGCCAAGACCGAACACCCCGATACATACGACGCCAAGACAGTGACGGGCACAGCCGGTTTCGCCTACGAGCTGAACGACACTGACACTGCGGCAGCCGGTCTCGAGGTGCAATGGGCCGATACCGAAGACGCATTCGGCAAGAACGAATACCTCACCACCTCCATACCGCTGGAATTCGTTCGTGATACACGCGACGACAAGCTCAACCCCACCGAAGGCTTCCGCGCATCGCTGGCCGCCAAGCCTAGCTATGAAGCGCTGAACGGCACCTTCTTTTCCTCTTTTGAAGGCTCCATCTCGGGCTACAAAGGGATTGGCGCCGAAGACCGGCTGATCATGGCCGGAAAGCTTTCCGGCGGCGTGCTCGTCGGCGGCAGCGATCTGCAGGACATTCCCACCACAAGGCGCTTTTATGCGGGTGGCGGCGGATCGGTGCGTGGCTATAGCTATCAGGAAATATCGCCGTATAATGCCGCTGGCGACGCAACGGGCGGCCGTTCTTATGTGGTCGGCTCCATCGAAGCCCGCATCAAGGTCACCGATACAATCGGCATCGTGCCCTTCATCGATGCGGGTGTTGTTTCGGATGAAGTGACACCCGATTTTTCCGATATCCGGGCTGGCGCCGGTATCGGCCTGCGTTACGCGACGCCCTTCGGGCCTCTGCGTCTCGATGTCGCCATGCCGCTTGAAAAATACGATGGTGGCAACAGTTTCGGCATTTATGCTGGCATCGGCCAGTCTTTTTAAACGCCGCAGTCGAACACCCTTGCAACAGAGTGTAGATTACCCTTTATGAAAATGTTGATTCGATTGCTGAAATGGCTGGGCTACGCTGCTTTGTTCGGCGTGGTGTTGGTGCTGCTCGCGGTTCTGTTCGTCGGTCTTACGCCGATGGGCGCAAGGATCGCCGCAACGCAGATTTCATCACTCGTTTCCACGCCCGATCAGGTGATCGAGATTTCTCCCCCGAGCGGCCTTTTGACCGGTCGCCTGCGGCTTGACAATGTCACCCTTTCAGACCGGCAGGGCCCCTATGCCCGCGTGAACCAGATCGCCGTCGACTGGTCGCCGCTTTCGTTGCTTGCCGGTACCTTCCACGCCGACCGCGTCTCGGCCGGATCGATCGATGTCGAGCGTAAACCGCTTGCGTCAGAGCAGACGCCGACCAAGAGCTCCAGCAATTCCTCGCTGCCGATCGAAGTCGCCGTCGACAATTTCAGCTTTCCCGATATCAGCCTTGGGCAATCACTTCTCGGCCGCCCTTTCGACCTGACCGCTGAAGGCAGCCTCAAGGCCGCCCGGGACGACATCAGGCTGTCGCTCACGGCCCACCGGCTGAATGCGCCGGATGCGGAGGTTAACGCCGACGTTGCTTTCCTTCCGAATGAGAACGTCCTGAAGCTGAAAGCGGAGATGAAGGAGCCCGAGGGCGGGCTTCTCGCCACGCTGCTTTCGCTTCCCGGCACACCTGCGGTGGCGATAGACCTCAATGGTGAAGGCCCGCTTTCAGACTGGACGGGCACCCTGCGCGGCAATGTCGCCGGTAACCCCGTCGTCAATGTGACCGGTCGCCACCTTCTTGGCGATGATGGCACACGCCGTATCGAAATTACGGGCGGTGGCCAGCCGGACCTGATTCTGCCCCCGGCCTTCCGCCAGCTTTTTGCCGGCGAGACGAAGCTCGATGCAAATGCAACCCTTTCGCCGCAGGGCCGCATCGAAATCGGTAGCAGCACGCTGGAGACCGGCACGTTGCTGCTGACGGCATCAGGCTCCGTCGATCCGAACGGTGAAAATGATCTTGCCGCCAATCTCATCGGCACCGCCGGCCCCGTGGATTTTCGCTGGCCGCTGGAGAATGGCGAGGTTCAGGCTCTCATCAACGGCCTCGATCTTTCCCTCAAGGGTGGAGCGGAGGCCGCGCATCTCAACACGACCGTATCGCTGCGCAGCCTTTCCCTGCCGCAAGGCCGGCTTGACGATGTCAAGCTGACGGCCGAAAGCGCCGATCTCAACGTCGCCAACCGCAGTGGCACGATCGCGACGGTCCTGTCCGTGGCGCAATCGTCCTTCGTCAGCCCGGATATCGACCGGCTGGTGCGTGCGCCACTCACCATCAAGGCCCCGCTCCGCCTCACCTCTTCCGCCATCGGTTTCGACGGCGCGACGCTGGAAAGCGCCAGTGTCGGCGGCACGCTGAACGGCAGTTTCGATCTCGCCGGCAATCGCCTCACCTCCGGCATTCAGCTCTTCGCACTGCCCGCTACCCTTCCACCGGCGCTCGCGGAAAAGTTCGATACGACTATCGCCCTCCAGGGCGATATCGACCTGACGATCGGTGGACGCACCAGCGTTGAAAACCTTATCGTCAAATCGGGAACGATCGAAGCCACGGGCAATGTCAGCCTCGAAAACGAGGCATTGAGCGCCAGCTTGACGGGTAAATTTCCGGCGCTCGAGAAACTGACGCCGCAGGCAAAGGGCGTCGCCGATTTTGCAATCGAGGCCAGCGGCGCGCTTGCCGCACCGGATTTCAACGTCACCCTGAGTTCCGAAAGCGCCATCCTTGCCGGGCGAACGCTGGAAGCGCTGAAGGTCAATGCAACAGGCAAGGCCGACCCGGCTGCGCCTCAGGCAAAAATCACCGCCAGCGGCAGTCTCGACCGGCAGAAGATCGACGCCAATGCCGATGTAGTGCAGACCGAAAACGGCACGGCGATGCCCGAGCTGCACGTGGCGGTGGGCCGGAATATCCTGAATGGGCAGCTGCAATTCTCGCAGCAGTTCCTGCCATCGGGCAGTCTTTCCTTCAATTTCCCCGACCTTGCGCTGCTCGCCGCACTCGCCGCGCAGCAGGCGGATGGCGATATCGCCGGCGACATCGCCCTGAGCAACGCCAATGGCCGGATCGCCGCGACGATAAAGGCCAATGGCGGCAGCATCCGCCAGGGCACAACAACGATCTCCAAGCTCGCCGCCGATATTTCCATCGATGACCTTCAGGCTCTCGCCATCAATGGCAAGGTCAGCGCCGATAGCGTCAATGCCGGCGCCGCCGCGATATCAGGCCTGAATGCCACCATCGGACATTCCGGCACAACGACGCAGTTTGACGTCAACGGCCGTTACGACAACGCGCCGCTGGTGGTAAAGGGCAGCGCTGAGACCGGCGGATCGCCGATGACGGTGCGCGTCGATGCTTTTTCCGCCGCCCCCAAGGGCATTGCAGTACGACTTGAAAAACCAAGCACCATCGCCATCCAGAACGGCACGGCCCGCATCTCAGATCTGACCATCATCACGGGTGAAGGGCGCGTTGAGGTCAACGGCAGCGCCGGGTCGACGCTCGACATCAATGCCGATATCCGTTCGCTGCCCGCCAGTCTCGCAAATGCCTTCGCCACCGGGCTGGATGCGGCAGGCAGTATCTCCGGCACGGTGAGCGCCAAGGGTGCTGCGTCGAATCCGGCAGTCGATTACAATCTGAACTGGACAAATGCCGAGATTGCGCAGACACGCGTGGCGGGGCTCGCCGCCCTCGGCATCAAGGCGAATGGCCGTTTTGCCGGCGGCACCTTGCAGATCGACACCAATGTGTCCGGCCAGGGCGGCATGTCGCTTTCCGGCGGCGGCTCGCTCGGCATCGCCGGCAATCGTCCGCTTTCCATGGCATTTTCCGGCAGGCTGCCCTTCTCCGCCGTCGCGGCGCAAACCGCAGCGCAGGGTCTCGATGTGGATGGCACCGCCGCCATCGATGTGAAGATTTCCGGCAGCGCTTCCGCGCCTATCGTGACCGGCAGCATCACCACATATGGTACGCGCCTGACCGACGTGCGCAGGAACCTGACCATCAACGATCTCGGCGCCACCATCACCTTCGACCGCGACCGCGCCGTCATTTCCCGATTGATGGGCAAGCTGGCGGGCGGTGGAACGATCTCGGGAACCGGCAGCGTCGGCATATCAGGCGGTTCGGGTTTCCCCGCCGATATATCGATCACGCTTAATCGCGCCGGTTATAATGACGGCACGCTGGTGACGACGGTGGTAAGCGGCACGCTGACGCTGAAAGGCCCGCTGCTGAATTCCCCCGTGCTGGGTGGCAATCTGACGCTGGACAGAAGCGCCATCACCATTCCGGAAAAGCTTCCGGCCTCGCTGACGGAGATCGATGTCAAGCACAAGAACGCCCCACCAAAGGTGCGCGCGCAGGCCAAAGCGCTCGGGGCTGACCAAGGCGGAAGCGGCAGCTCGTCCACCATCAATCTCGATCTGCAGGTGAATGCACCAAGCGGTATCTTCGTGCGCGGCCGCGGCATCGATGCGGA
The DNA here is from genome assembly GCF_037083425.1 of Agrobacterium sp. CCNWLW32. Classification (NCBI taxonomy): domain Bacteria; kingdom Pseudomonadati; phylum Pseudomonadota; class Alphaproteobacteria; order Hyphomicrobiales; family Rhizobiaceae; genus Agrobacterium; species Agrobacterium sp. CCNWLW32. The sequence goes on along the minus strand of NZ_JBAOJM010000005.1, from coordinate 300,732 downwards.
ACTCACGGGTAATCTGACGATCCGTGGCACGGCAGCCGTTCCCGTCATTTCCGGTGGCTTTGAAATGCGCCGTGGCCGGCTCGAAATCCTCACTCGCCGCCTCGATTTCACGACAGGCAATATCAGTTTTGGTGGCGGCCTCGTTCCGGTCCTCGATATGAAGGCGGACTCGACGGTCGGCTCAACGACTATCACCGTGTCCGTTTCCGGCACTGCCAACGATCCGACCTTTGCTTTCTCCTCGGCGCCCGCCCTGCCGCAGGACGAGGTGATGGCACAGTTGATCTTCGGCCAGTCCATGTCGAAACTCTCGGCTCTGCAGATCGCGAGGCTCGCCGATGCCGCCGCCCAGCTGGCAGGCGGACGCTCCACCTCGCTGTTCGACAAGCTCAGAAGCAATCTCGGCGTCGACGATCTCGATATTTCGACCGACTCCGAGGGGCAGGCCCGCGTTTCCGCCGGTAAATATCTGAACGAAAGAACCTATCTCGAACTGCAGCAAAGCGGCGAGTCCGGCGCAAAAGCCATCATCAACCTCGATGTCGGGCGGGGCGTGAAATTGCGCGGGGAAGCGGGCGGCGATGGCGAAGGCGCAGCCGGCATATTTTACGAGAAGGAATATTAGTATTTCCAGTAAAAGTGCGTAGCGGTTTTACGTCCGGACAATGCGTAAAATCAAAGAGAGTATTTTCGCAATTCGAAGAAAAGCGAAAACACTCCAGAGCCGCTTCGCATTTAGGTTTGCGAAACCATCTCATGCTACGAATCTTCCATTGAAGACGGAAATATTGTTTTCCGGCTGTTCAGGCACCAGGCAGAACGCCAAATCCGCATATGCAAGTGTCGGTGCACTTGCGCCGGCCTCCACAGCGAGCATTGGGAAGAATTCTGATGGCAATGATTAACTCTACCAATTTTGGCGGTGAGACGCTCGAAATCATCGCGTTCCGCCTGCATGATCAGGAATTCTGCGTGAAGACGACGACCATCCGCGAAATTCGCGGCTGGGCGCCTTCGACGCCTATTCCCCACGCGCCGAAAGACGTTATCGGCGTCATGAACCTGCGCGGCTCTGTCATCCCGATCATCGATCTGGCCCACAAGCTCGGCATGAAAAGCACCGTCGCCAATGAGAGAAGCGCCATCGTGGTGGCGGAAGTGCACAACATGGTCATCGGCATGCTGGTCGATCGCGTTTCTGACATTCTGACGATCCCGGCAAACCAGGTTCAGCCGGTTCCGGAGATCTCGGCCTCCTTCGACAAGTCGTATTCGGAAGGCATCATTGCCAACGAACACGGCATGATCTGCTTCCTGAACCTCGCAAAAATGTTCAAGGGAACCGAAGCGGAAGACCTCGCCGCCTAATCAGGCCTTTTCCGCTGGCCTTGCCAGACGAAAACTATCAATCAATCCAGACCGCCGGAGCACCCGCCCGGCGGTTTTGTTTTTCCTTTTCGCTGTTTTATTAAATAAGAACATTTTAATATTATAGATATCTAATATTAAAAGCCATAGATCATTATCGCGCCGGCACGACTATCACGCGGGCCGATACCTGACCAAGGCGAAGAGACAAAAGTGCCTGCATTGCTGCCTTCGGCGGCAAAACCTGTTCGTTATTCAACATGATACGACGTGGACCGCATGTCCTGTGCGGCTCGCCGCGCCGTGGGCTGATTTTGGGGGACGTGGAATGCTGGGGTTAGGAAAAAGCGCAGATAACAAAAATATGCTCGACGCCATATCGAGATCACAGGCGGTCATAGAATTCGATCTCAAAGGTAACATTCTCACTGCAAATAAGAATTTCTGCGCGGCGCTGGGTTATGATCTCGCCGAGATCGTCGGCAAGCATCATCGCATCTTCTGCGACGGCGAACTCGCCGCATCGCGGGCCTATCAGGAATTCTGGGCCTCTCTCGCCCGTGGCGAGTTCCAGGCCAAGGAATATCGCCGTATCCGCAAGGACGGCTCCGTTATCTGGATCGAGGCCTCTTACAACCCGGTTTTCCGTTCGGGCAAACCCTATAAGGTCGTGAAGATCGCCACCGACATCACCGCCAAGAAGATCAAGGCTGTAGACGATGCCGGCAAGCTGGAGGCGCTCTCCCGTTCCCAGGCAACCATCGAGTTTTTGCCCGATGGCACCATCATCACCGCCAATCCGAATTTCTGCGCCACGGTGAATTACGACGTCAAGGAAATCGAGGGCAGGCACCACCGTATGTTCTGCGATCCGGCCTATGCCGCCTCGCCTGCCTATGGCAATTTCTGGCCGCGACTGGCGGCGGGGGAATTCATCTCGGATGAATTTGTTCGCTATGGAAAGAACGGCAAGGAAATATGGATCCAGGCCGCCTATAATCCGGTGCTGGACGAAGCCGGCAAGGTGGTGAAAGTGGTGAAATTCGCCACGGACGTCACGCCGCGCATGAGCGCCATCAGCGTGCTTGCCGATGCCCTGCGGGCACTGGCCGAGGGTGATCTTGTGCAGCGCCTCGACAACAGCTTCGTGCCCAGCATGGAAAAGCTGCGTGCGGACTTCAACGAGGTCGTCGCCAAGCTGCAGACCACCATGCAGACCATTGCCCACAATGCCTCGACAATCGCCTCCGGCTCAGGCGAAATCCGCATAGCCGCCGATCAACTCTCGCAACGCACCGAACAGCAGGCGGCCTCGCTGGAAGAAACCGCAGCCGCACTGGAGGAAATCACCACCACCGTGTCCGATGCCAGCCAGCGCGCCGGCGAGGCCGGCAAACTGGTGCTGCGAACGAGAGAACATGCCGAACATTCCGGCGACATCGTCCAGCAGGCAATTTCCGCCATGGACGCGATTTCTCGGTCCTCGGGTGAAATCACCAACATCATCGGCGTCATTGACGACATTGCTTTCCAGACCAATCTTCTGGCCCTGAATGCGGGCGTCGAAGCTGCCCGGGCCGGGGAAGCGGGCAAGGGTTTCGCCGTTGTGGCACAGGAGGTCCGGGAACTCGCCCAACGGTCCGCCGTTGCGGCCAAGGAAATCAAATCCCTCATCAACACCTCTCGCGAGCAGGTCGCCAATGGCGTGGATCTGGTTGGCAGAACCGGCGGCGCCCTGCGGGATATCCAGTCACAGATGAGCGAGATCGACACCAATGTCTCGGCCATCGTTGAAGCTTCGCGCGAACAGGCGAATGGTCTGCGGGAAATCAATCAGGCCGTCAACGTCATGGATCAGGCCACCCAGAAAAACGCCGCCATGGTGGAGGAAACCACTGCCGCCAGCCACGGCCTCGCCACCGAGGCGGAAAATCTGCACGAGTTGCTGCGGCAGTTCAGAATATCACACGAAGCATCAGCATCACCCGCCCGCCCGGCGGACAAAAAGCCTGCCGTCGTCACCAGACTTCCCGCGCCGCAGCCTCGATATGCCGCCGCGCCAAGGTCTCACGGAAACGCAGCAGCGGAATGGGCGGAATTCTAGGCCCGTTCAGAAGCCGGAAGGTCGCCGGGAAACGGCGGCCTCAACGTTATAGAATGATACGATCCGCCCGGGTGAAGATTTCAAAATCCTCACCCCGCACCAGCGCCACAAGCGTGATACCCGAGCTCTCAGCCGTTTCAATGGCGAGCGCGGTGGGCGCGGAGATCGCTGCCAGAATGGGGCAGCCAAGGATGGCCGTCTTCTGGACCATTTCCACCGACAGGCGGCTCGTGACCACCACAATGCCCGCATCGGGAGATAGGTTCGCGTTGATAACCGCACCTGCGAGCTTGTCGAGTGCATTATGGCGGCCGACATCTTCTCGGGCGGCAAGCAGCCCTCCTTGAGGATTGTAAAAACCCGCGCCGTGCACTGCCCTCGTTTCGCGGTTGAGGCTTTGCGCCCCGTTCAGCGCTTTCACCGCCGCAACGATGTCATTGCCATCAACGGAGACTTCCGCGCCGCTCAGATCCGGTACCACGCGGACTGCCTGTTCAATGGATTCGATGCCACAAAGACCGCATCCGACCGGGCCCGCCATATGCCGTCGTCTTGCCCTCAGCGCATCGGCGTTGGCATCCTGCAAATCCACCTGAACATCGAAACCCTGCCCGGCCTCAATCACTTCAATGGAACGGATTTCCGCCCTGGTGGATATGATGCCCTCCGTGAGACTGAAACCGATTGCGAAATCGACAAGATCGGCGGGGCTGGCCATCATCACGGCATGGGTGCTGCCGCCATAAGAAAAGGCAACCGGCACCTCCTCGGGCACCGCCCGCTCGCCCTCGACTATGGCCCCTTCCCGCAGAGCGGTTCTTGCGACCCTTCGGTAACTTGCCTCTGCCGACACGCTGATCACTCCTCCATGACGAAAATCTGCCTCGTCTCGCTAAGGATCCCAAAGCAGCACTTCTTCCGGCCACCACATTTAACCTATAGCCACGAAAATCGGAATCGGTTTCCGAGTGCATCTATTGAAGGCGCTTTACTATCCCTGCTTTACCCATTGTCTGCCCGTGAATCGCCGGCGTAATTCGCTAGCAACATTCCGAAGCCCGAGCCGAGCTGACGGACGGGCTCATGCGCGGAAACGGGAATTTTTCGCTTGGATAAAGTGGCAGACACTAGCCCAAAACAAAAAAGCGACCGAAACGGCCGCTTTCTGTTTTGAATTTTTTGTGGGCAGTCATTCTTTCGAACCCGCCCGGTGCTTTCAAGCAGCGACGAGAACCTCATGCAGGTTCGTCAGTTCGTAAAGGTGCTTTTCAAGCTTGGTCAGATGCTCGTGGTGATGATTGCCCTCTTCGATTTCGGCCTTGGCCGCATCGATACGCTTCTGCAGCGTGTCGGGAGACATGTCATCGGCCGAAACTGCGGATTCGGCGAGAAGCGTGCAGCCGGTCGGCAGAATATCGGCAAAACCACCGAAAACCACGTATTTATGGGTCTCACCGGAAGCGAACTTCACCGTTACCAGACCCGGCTTGATCGTGGTCATCGTCGGCGCGTGATTGGCCAGAACGGTCATTTCACCCAGCGTAGCCGGGATGACGACTTCCGTAACCGTTTCGGAAACGAGCAGACGCTCCGGGGAAACGAGATCGAATTTGAAACTGTCAGCCATGGCTATTCACTTCTTTTCAATTACGCGGGCGTCACGGACTTGTCTTTTCCAACGTAGGCAAAGCCGTTCCGGTTTCGCCACCATTGTCGGCAAGGCGCGCGGTAGAACCACGCGCCCGCCAATTCATGATCAGGCAGCCTCGGCAGCCAGCTTCTTCGCCTTTTCGATGGCTTCTTCCATCGAACCGACCATGTAGAAGGCAGCTTCCGGCAGGTTGTCGTATTCGCCGTTGACCAGGCCCTTGAAGCCCTTGATCGTGTCTTCGAGCGCGACGAGCTTGCCCGGCGAGCCGGTGAAGACTTCAGCGACGAAGAACGGCTGCGACAGGAAGCGCTCGATCTTGCGGGCGCGGGCAACCGTCAGCTTGTCTTCTTCCGAAAGTTCGTCCATGCCGAGGATGGCGATGATATCCTGAAGAGACTTGTAGCGCTGCAGGGTCGACTGAACCTTACGGGCAACCTCGTAGTGTTCTTCACCGACAATCATCGGGTCGAGCATACGCGAGGTGGAGTCGAGCGGGTCAACAGCCGGGTAAATACCCTTTTCAGCGATCGAACGCGACAGAACCGTCGTTGCGTCAAGGTGCGCGAACGAGGTGGCCGGAGCCGGGTCGGTCAAGTCGTCGGCGGGAACGTAAATCGCCTGAACCGAGGTGATCGAACCCTTGTTCGTGGTGGTGATGCGTTCCTGCATCTGGCCCATGTCCGTGGCGAGCGTCGGCTGATAGCCCACGGCCGAAGGAATACGGCCGAGCAGAGCCGACACTTCCGAACCAGCCTGCGTGAAGCGGAAGATGTTGTCCACGAAGAACAGAACGTCCTGGCCTTCGTCACGGAAGTTTTCAGCGATCGTCAGACCGGTCAGAGCGACGCGGGCGCGGGCACCCGGCGGTTCGTTCATCTGGCCGTAAACGAGCGCAGCCTTGGAACCTTCACCGCCGCCAAGCTTGTTGACGTTGGACTCGATCATTTCGTGGTAGAGGTCGTTACCTTCGCGGGTACGCTCACCCACGCCGGCGAATACCGAGTAACCGCCGTGCGCCTTGGCGACGTTGTTGATCAGTTCCATGATGAGAACCGTCTTGCCAACGCCGGCGCCGCCGAACAGGCCGATCTTGCCGCCCTTGGCGTAAGGAGCCAGAAGGTCGACGACCTTGATGCCGGTGACGAGGATCTGTGCTTCGGTCGACTGCTCGACGTAAGACGGCGCATCCTGGTGGATGGCGCGCTTCTTGGCCGTAACGATCGGGCCTGCTTCGTCAACCGGCTCGCCGATGACGTTCATGATGCGGCCGAGCGTTTCCGGACCGACCGGAACCTCGATCGGAGCGCCCGTGTTGCTGACCGGCTGACCGCGGACGAGACCTTCGGTCGAGTCCATGGCGATCGTGCGGACGACGTTTTCGCCGAGATGCTGCGCGACTTCCAGAACGAGGCGGTTGCCGTTGTTCTCGGTTTCGAGCGCGTTCAGGATCGGAGGCAGTTCGCCTTCGAACGCCACGTCGACAACAGCGCCGATAACCTGGGTAACCTTGCCCGCGCCGTTCACCGCTGCGGTTTTCTTGGGGGTAGCTGCCTTAGCCATTATCCTTACCCTCTTTCCTTACCTCAGAGCGCTTCCGCGCCCGAAATGATTTCAATGAGTTCCTTGGTGATCTGAGCCTGACGCTGACGGTTGTAGGAAAGCGTCAGCTTGTTGATCATCTCACCGGCATTGCGCGTTGCATTGTCCATCGCGCTCATCTTGGCGCCCATTTCACCGGCAACGTTTTCGAGCAGAGCCCGGAAAACCTGAACCGAAATGTTGCGCGGAATAAGGTCTTCCAGAATAGAAGCCGCATCCGGCTCATATTCGTAGACGGCGCTCTGCGTCGCGGCATCCTCTTCCACAACAGGCGTTGCGGCGGGAATAAGCTGCAGGCCGGTCGGGATCTGGCTGATGACGGACTTGAATTCCGAATAGATCAGCGTGCAGACATCGAACTCACCCGCGTTGAAGAGCGAGATCACCTTCTTGGCGATCTGGTCGGCGTTTTCAAAACCGACCTTCTTCACTTCGCGCAGTTCGATGCGCTCGATGATGTTGGCTGCAAATTCGCGGCGAAGGCTGTCGTAACCCTTCTTGCCGACCGTGATGATCTTGACCGTCTTGCCTTCCGAAATCAGCTTGCGGGCGTGATCGCGGGCAAAACGGGCGATTTGCGAGTTGAAACCGCCGCAAAGACCACGTTCAGCCGTGCAGACGACGAGCAGGTGCACGTCGTCCTTGCCGGTGCCGGTCATCAGCGCCGGAGCAACGTCCGCCTCGACCGCCTTGGCGATGTTGGCAAGAACGGCGCTCATGCGCTGAGAATAAGGCCGGGCGGCCTCCGCAGCTTCCTGGGCGCGCCGAAGCTTCGCCGCGGCGACCATTTTCATCGCCTTGGTAATCTTCTGCGTCGCCTTTACGGAGGCAATGCGGTTTTTCAGATCCTTTAGTGAAGGCATCCGTTATCCGTCCGAGTAAAAGAGCCCTGATTACGAGAAAGACTTGGCGAAGCTATCAAGAGCGCCCTTAAGCTTGCCCTTGGTATCGTCGCTGATAGCCTTTTCCGTGCGGATGGTGTCGAGGATCGCCTTGCCTTCCGACCGGAGGTAGGAGAGCAGACCCTGCTCGAACTTGCCGACCTGCGCGACCGGAACCTTGTCGAGGTAACCGTTGACGCCGGCGAAGATCACCGCAACCTGTTCTTCCGTCTTGAGCGGAGAGAACTGCGGCTGCTTCAGAAGCTCGGTCAGGCGGGCGCCGCGGTTGAGCAGGCGCTGCGTGGAAGCGTCGAGGTCCGAACCGAACTGGGCGAAGGCGGCCATTTCGCGATACTGGGCAAGTTCACCCTTGATCGAGCCGGCAACCTGCTTCATCGCCTTGATCTGGGCGGCGGAGCCAACGCGCGAAACCGACAGACCGACGTTAACGGCCGGACGAATGCCCTGATAGAACAGGTCGGTTTCAAGGAAGATCTGGCCGTCGGTGATCGAGATCACGTTGGTCGGAATGAAGGCCGAAACGTCGTTACCCTGGGTTTCGATAACAGGCAGAGCCGTCAGCGAACCTGCGCCCATTTCGTCGGAGAGCTTTGCAGCGCGCTCGAGAAGACGGGAGTGAAGGTAGAAAACGTCGCCCGGATAAGCTTCGCGGCCCGGAGGACGACGCAGCAGAAGCGACATCTGACGATAGGCAACAGCCTGCTTGGAAAGGTCGTCGTAACCGATGAGAGCGTGCTTGCCGTTGTCACGGAAGTACTCGCCCATGGCGCAACCGGCAAACGGAGCAAGGTACTGCATCGGAGCCGGATCGGAAGCGGTCGCAGCAACGATGATCGAATACTGCAGTGCGCCGCGCTCTTCCAGAACCTTCACGAACTGGGCAACAGTCGAACGCTTCTGACCGATAGCAACGTAGACGCAATAAAGCTTGTCGCCGTCAGGACCATTGTCGTGAATGGCCTTCTGGTTCAGGATCGTGTCGAGAATGATCGCAGTCTTGCCGGTCTGGCGGTCGCCGATGACGAGCTCGCGCTGGCCGCGGCCAACCGGGATGAGCGCGTCGATAGCCTTGAGGCCGGTCGACATCGGCTCATGGACCGACTTGCGCGGAATGATGCCGGGAGCCTTGACGTCCACGCGCGAACGCTTGGCGGCATTGATCGGGCCCTTGCCGTCGATCGGGTTACCGAGCGCGTCAACGACGCGGCCGAGCAGTTCCGGGCCGACGGGAACGTCAACGATAGCGCCAGTCCGCTTTACGGTGTCGCCTTCCTTGATGTCACGGTCCGAACCGAAGATAACCACACCGACATTGTCGGCTTCGAGGTTGAGCGCCATGCCGCGAATGCCGCCGGGAAACTCGACCATTTCGCCGGCCTGAACATTGTCGAGGCCATAGACGCGGGCGATACCGTCACCGACGGACAGCACCTGACCGACTTCGGAGACTTCCGCCTCGTTGCCGAAATTTTTGATTTGATCTTTCAGAATTGCGGAAATTTCCGCGGCGCGGATATCCATCAGCCAACCTCTTTCAGTGCAAGCTTAAGGGTGGAAAGTTTGGTGCGAAGAGACGTATCGATCTGGCGAGAGCCGACCTTGACGATCAGGCCGCCGAGGATCGACGGGTCGACGGTAACGGAAATCGTCACATCCTTGCCGGTAACGCTCTTCAGCGCCGCTTTCAGTTCAGTTTCCTGCGCCTCGTCGAGCGCATGTGCCGAGGTAACCTCGGCGGTGATTTCGCCGCGGTGGGCGGCAGCGATGGTGCGGTAGGCGCGGATCATGCCGGGAACGGCAAAGAGACGGCGGTTATTCGCAACAACCTTGAGGAAATTCAGAGCGAGACCGGAGATACCGGCCTTTTCGCAGATCGCGGTGATTGCCTTGAACTGATCCTCGGCGGAAAACACCGGGCTCGCAACCAGACGCTTCAAATCGTCGCTTTCGTCGAGAAGTGCGCCAAACTTGTCCAGTTCGGCCTGAACCGCTTCGACCGCACCCGCTTCCAAAGCAAGCTCGAAAAGCGACGACGCATACCTTTCCGCTACACCGGATGTTCCCTGGGAGGTCTCTGCCACGGGCACTTTTTCCCTGCTAATCGTCCAAGACCATCAGCGATGGGGCTCCACCGCATCAAATTCTTGAAATCGTTTCAATTTCCCCGAAAAAGACCGGAATTCCCCCCTGCCTTTTCCCAATTTCGCGGTCCGTCTAGCATAGGACGCCGGGACTCGCAACACGCGTAATAGCGGAAAGCGCCGTTTGGGCAAGGGGGAATGCGTTTAAATTTTCCGATTTCGCTCAGGATGCGGCTCTGGTGCGGCACAAAAGCCAAAAAGCCCGCCTCAGACCAGCCCGAAGACGTAGCTCAACGCGAGTGCGGACAGCAGAAAGTGTACAACCAGAAGTAAGAAATTCCGCATGGTTGCGCCACCATCTGACAGTATGGAGAGAATGCCGCCGAACACGCTGAGGCCGAATGCCGCACCAAAGGCGAGATAGACCATGGGCTGCGCCAGAAGCAGGGCGGCGGCACCCAGACCGAGATAGAACCCCGCGAGCGACGAACGCACGAGCGCATAACCGTCCCTGCGCTCACCGGCCGGCTGCAGACCGAAGGCACGCAGCGTAATGCCCGGCGCAAACATGAAAAAAAGGCCCATCACGGCCGATACTACCGCCGCGCCAAAGGCCAGCTGCTCGCCGAACTCGGCGGGAAAATAAAACTCCATCTCGTTCCCCAAATCATTTTGATTGCCTGCTGCGTTATGACACGGTCATGACAGCGGGAAAACGCCTCGTCGGCGAAGTTCAAAGGAAACTTTGCGGATCGATATCGAGCTGCACATGCACGCTGCCCCGCTCCTTCGGACCATTGGCCAGCAATGTACGAAGAAAAGACTGCATGTCGGAATTGCGCCGCCCGTGCACCAGGAGGCGGAAACGGTGGCGGCCGCGGATGAGCGCGAGCGGCGCTTCCGCCGGGCCGAGCAGCATGATGCCGGTAACCTGGGGGGCCGCGGCCCTCAAGCCACGTGCATGGGTTTCCGCTTCCCCGCGCGTATCGGCGGAAACGATGATCGAGGCAAGGCGCCCGAACGGCGGCAGAACAGCCTTTTCCCGCTCCACGATCTCCCGTTCGTAGAAGGCCGAGGCATCGCCAGAAACGATGGCCTGCATGACGGGATGCTGCGGTTGATAGGTCTGCAACAGGCCGTGGCTTTTCAAACCCGTACGTCCGGCGCGGCCGGTGACCTGTGAAAGCAGCTGGAAGGTTCGCTCCGCCGCACGCGGATCGCCATTGGCAAGGCCAAGATCGGCGTCGACAATGCCGACGAGCGTCATAAGGGGAAAGTTGTGCCCCTTGGCGACGAGCTGCGTGCCGATGACAATATCCGCCTCGCCCTTGACGATGGCCTCCAGCTCCAGACGCAACCTCTTGACGCCCATGAGATCGGACGAGAGCACGATTGTGCGAGCCTCGGGGAAATGTTTCTCCACCTCCTCGGCAATGCGCTCCACGCCGGGACCGCAGGCCACCAGATGATCGAAGGTGCCGCATTCCGGGCAATGATCGGGCGTCGGCTCGCTATGGCCGCACTGGTGGCACTGCAATTGATTGCGGAAGCGGTGCTCCACCAGCCAGCTGGAACATTGCGGGCACTGGAAACGGTGGCCGCAGACGCGGCAGAGCGTCAGCGGCGCATAACCACGGCGATTGAGGAACAGCAACGCCTGCTCGCCCTTTTCGATCGTCTTGCCGATACCACGCAGCAGGACGGGTGAGAGAAACCCTCCCCTTTCCGGCGGATGGCGGCGCATATCGACAAGATGCAGGTCCGGCATCGCCGCATCGCCGAAACGCGTATGCAGGTGAATGGTGTTATAACGTCCCGAACTGCCGTTGACCTGACTTTCCACCGAAGGCGTGGCCGAGACCAGCACGACCGGGAACTCGGCGATCCGCGCCCTGACGACGGCCATATCGCGTGCATTATAAAAGACGCGGTCTTCCTGCTTGTAGGCCGGGTCGTGCTCTTCATCGACAATGATGAGACCGAGATTGTCGAAAGGCAGGAAAAGCGCCGAACGCGCACCGGCCACCACCTTCACTTCACCAGTGACGGCCTGCCGCCAGACCTTTTCACGCATGCGCGGTGACAGGTCCGAATGCCATTCCGCCGGTTTTGCGCCGAAGCGGTCCTGAAAACGCTCGAGAAAGGCTGCCGTCAGAGCAATTTCCGGCAACAGGATAAGAACCTGCTTGCCTTGCTTCAGCGTCTCGGCCACCGCCTCGAAATAGACCTCGGTCTTGCCTGAACCGGTCACGCCATCGATGAGCGAGACGTGAAAACCACCCTTGCGCACATCTTCAAGTATCTCCGAAGCGGCCTGTTTCTGCGGGCCTTCCAGGCGCGGCTCCACATAATCAGGGTCGGGCTCGGCGACGACAGGCGGCGCCGGCAGAAAAACCGTCTCGAACACGCCCTGTTTCACAAGACCATCGATGACACTGGTCGAGACGCCGGCGGCATGGGCAAGCCCGCTCTTCGTCCATCCGTGCCCTTCGGCTGCCAGCTCCATCGCCCGCTCGCGGGCGGGGGTAAGGCGCTCCGGCCTGCCTTCGGTCAGCCGCAGCCCCTCGATCATCGGTTCGGGATCGAAAGCGGCGGGCGCACGCAGCGCCATACGTGCCACAAGACCGGGCGGAGAAAGCGTGTAGGCGGCAACCCAATCGATGAAGCGGCGCATCTCCGCCTTCAGCGGCGGGCATTCAAAACTCTTGGTGATGGGCCGCAGCTTCTTCGGATCGACACCCTTTTCGCCGGCATCGTCCCACACCACACCGAAGACTTGCCGGGGACCAAGCGGCACCTGAACGACGGAACCGGTTTCCACCACCATATCTTCAGGCACGGCGTAGCTGTAGGGCCCGGGCGCCGGCATGGGCACAAGAACGGGCACCGTGCGCGTGGGCGACGGCGGGTCGAACAGAGCCCCAAACAGATCGGACGAATCTTTTGCCATGATGTGGCGACCATGCCCCGGCGACAGGAAAAAGGAAACCGCCCGGATGTAGTGGGCACGCCTTGCAAAGTCCACCTCTTAACCAAATGCTGATCATAAGCGCATAGTTTCGGGACATGGAATGGAGCGCCACGTGACCGAAATCCTGACATTTGCTGAACCTGATCTCCTGAACGAGCGTCAGTCCTGGCTCACCGCCCTTGCCGGCGAACGACGGCTTTCGGACAATACCGTCGAAGCCTATGAGCGCGACACCCGCCAGTTCCTGACTTTCCTCACCGGTTACATCGGCAAGCCCGCGGCTATAAGCGACATAGCCGATCTGCGTCCGGTGGACCTTCGCGCCTTTCTGGCCAACAGGCGCAAGGAGGGTGCGGGCGCGCGATCGCTCGGCCGGCATCTGGCCGGCTTGCGCTCCCTGCTGCACCACCTGCAGAAAAATGGCCTCGTCAACGCGGCTGGCGCGACTGCCATGCGCGCGCCAAAACAGCCGAAATCCCTGCCGAAACCGCTGACCGACCGGCAGGCGCTGAAAATCACCACTGCCGAGGCGCAATTGAACGAAGAGCCCTGGATCGCCGCCCGCAACGCGGCAGTCCTCTCACTGCTTTATGGCTGCGGCCTGCGCATTTCCGAGGCGCTGGGTCTTACGCCATCTGATTTCCCACCCGGTGCCCGCAGCCTGCGCATTACCGGCAAGGGCAACAAGACGCGGATCGTGCCCCTGCTGGCGGTGGTGACGGAAGCGGTCGACGCCTACAAGAAGCTCTGCCCCTATACCCTGTCGGCGAATGAGCCCCTCTTCCTTGGCGCACGCGGCGGCAAGCTGCAACCCGCCATCATCCAGCGGGAAATGCAGAAGCTGCGCGGCGCTTTCGGCCTGCCGGAGAACGCCACGCCACATGCGCTGCGCCATTCCTTCGCCACCCATCTTCTGGCCGGCGGTGGGGATTTGCGCACCATTCAGGAACTGCTCGGCCACGCCAGCCTTTCCACCACACAGGTCTATACCGGTGTCGATACCGCAAGATTGCTGGAAATCTACGACAATGCCCACCCGCGCGCATGAAGCAGGAAATGGTTAACCATAATCATTAACCAGACGTCCAAGCCGCCGTTCTATAAGCGAAGGACAACCGGATTGGACCGATGCACAGCCTGATAAGACCACAAAATCTCACCGCCACCCTGATGGGCAAGACCGGCGATGCCCTGCTCTGGCTGCTTGCGGCCCTGCATGTCACAGCCGTTGCAATCCTGCTCATGACCCTGTTTTCGCTGGGGCAAGCGGAAGCCGCAGAGCAGCAGCAGATCACGTGCACGGGCAATGACATTCTCGTGGAAATGCGCAAGACCGATCCTGAAGGCTTCGCAAAGATCGAACAGGAAGCGGCCGCGATCCCGAACGGCAAGGGTAATTTCTGGCGTATCGAAAAGGCAGGCACGGCGCCGTCCTATCTTCTCGGTACCATGCATGTCACCGATCCGCGTGTTCTGGAAATGCCGGCCGCCGCCAGCCCCGCCTTTGAAAAAGCCGCGATTGTCATCGTGGAATCGGACGAAATCGTTGACGACAAGAAGGTCGCGACTTCGCTGCTGAGCAAGCCTGAGCTCACCATGTTTCTGGATGGCAAATCGATCACCGACATTCTGTCGCCCGATAATGTCGCCCGCCTCGAAAAAGGCCTCAAGGAACGCGGCATCCCGCTGAATGCCGTTTCGCGGATGAAGCCGTGGATGCTTTCGAGCTTCGTCGCCCTTCCCGCCTGCGAATTCGCCCGCAAGGCGACCGGCCTTTCCTTTCTGGACAAGAAGCTGGCCGAAGATGCGATTGCGGACGGCAAACGCCTTGTCGGGCTGGAGACCATGGTCGAGCAGCTGACGGCCATGTCCGAACTGCCGATGGAATTTCATCTTCAGGCGCTGATCGAGACGCTGGAACTCGGTGAGCGTATGGATGACGTGATGACGACCATGACCGATCTTTACGTCGCCGGCGATATCGGCATGACCATGCCGATGCTGAAAAGCCTCGATCCCAAGAAGGCCGCGGCTGAAAACAAACAGGGCTACGCCGCCTTTGAACAGCGCATCATTACCGACCGCAACCACGTCATGGCGGAACGGGCAGCCCCCGAGCTTGCCACGGGCAATGTTTTCATGGCCGTCGGCGCGCTGCATCTGCCCGGCGAGGAAGGCGTTATCGAACTTCTGCGCGCCCAGGGTTTCACCCTCACGCGGGTTGACTGACCCGCTCACGCCCGATGCTGACGGGCCGGACATTGGAGCAGAAGGGCCGCATCGTCGCTGGTACGATGCGGCGGTGAAACGGCTCGACGACAAGAAGATAGAGCCGCCCAAACAGGTTCTTGCGCCTGACGATGGTGGTGACAATCACCATCTGGCCGTTCCCCTTTTCTTCAAGATCGACAACGATCCGGAAATCGAGATGGCGGTCGTCGAAGCCAAGCACTGTCCGCTCCTGGGTGGAAGAAAGAACGGGAAAACCGCCCGCCGACGTGCCAGCCGCCAGTTCGACCGTTCTTAAACCGAAAAGCGATACGACACGGTTTCGAAGCGCCATAAGGCTGCTGATCCACGCCGGAGGATGATCGAGAAGGAGCCTGCTCGCATCGAGAGAGGACGGCTCCGGCGCCACCATCTCTCCCTGATAGCGATCCCGCCAGTCTGCGCCCGGCAATATGTCTTCGATATCCTGCATTCCTGAACCCCGGCCGCACCATGCGACAAGGGCCACCTTCCTCTTTTTCCAAGGAACCGGGAACGCGACAAACCGCCGCTTAGCCGTGCGTCATGCGTTTCAGGACATTGGTGCGCCAGTAGAACTGGTGAACCAGAACGGCGCCAATGTGACCGGCGATCAACACCCACATCAGCGCCTTGAAGGGACCGGAATGCAACTGTCCGGCCGGCTGAGCACCGAAATAATAAGCAGCGATACCGGACAGGGGCAGGACGATGAACAGGGCATAGAAGGTGAAATGCGCAACCTTCGCGGCGATCTGAAACGGTCGCGGTTCTTCGGCGGGATGCGGCGGCACGCCTTGGAAGAAGCGCAGACAGAGGCGCAGAACCGCAAGAAACAGCACGGCAAAACCGACATAGGCGTGGATATTGGCTGAAGAAATCTGCTCCGGCGTCAGTGTCTCGCCCCGCCGCATCAGCCGATAGGCATGTTCCATACCATCGGGAAACAACAGGTTGAAGAAGATCAGAAGCGCCATCGCCCAGTGAATGACGCGCTGTGGAACCGAAAAGGAAACTTGAGTTGAAAATGCCATTTTATTGCCTTTTATCAAAAGGTTAGACAGGCTATGGCGCAAGTATGGAAAACCCCGGCCTGCATGGCAAGCCGGGGTTTGGCAGATAACTGAAATTTAATGTTGGAGCAGCGGGCTCCAGAACCGATCACATATGGATCGGCTTGAAGAAGGTCGCCAGCGCTGCTTCCTTCACCGCTTCCGACATGGTCGGATGCGCATGGCAAGTGCGGCCGAGATCTTCCGAAGAACCACCGAATTCCATCAGCACGGTGATCTCGTGGATCATTTCGCCAGCGCCGAAACCGACGATATGGCCGCCGAGAACCCGGTCGGTTTCCTTGTCAGCTAGGATCTTCACGAAACCATCCGTCACCTGCATGGCGCGGGCGCGGCCATTGGCGGTGAAGGGGAACTTGCCGACCTTGTAAGCGACGCCAGCGGCCTTCAGTTCTTCTTCGGTCTTGCCGACGGAAGCGATTTCGGGCTGCGTATAGACGACTGCCGGAAT
The DNA here is from genome assembly GCF_037083425.1 of Agrobacterium sp. CCNWLW32. Classification (NCBI taxonomy): domain Bacteria; kingdom Pseudomonadati; phylum Pseudomonadota; class Alphaproteobacteria; order Hyphomicrobiales; family Rhizobiaceae; genus Agrobacterium; species Agrobacterium sp. CCNWLW32. The sequence continues at coordinate 284,285 of NZ_JBAOJM010000005.1, read as the reverse complement.
GACGTCGTAGTTCACATGGCCACGCTGACCAGCGAGAATTTCCGCGAGCGCAACGCCCTCGTCTTCCGCCTTGTGCGCCAGCATCGGGCCCTTCACCACGTCGCCGATCGCGTAGATGCCGTCGACATTGGTCTTGTAATGGCCGTCGATTTCAACGCGACCGCGGCTGTCCAGCACGACACCGGCTTCGGCAAGGCCGAGACCTTCGGTGTAGGGCTTGCGGCCGGTGGAGATCAGCACGACGTTTGCTTCCAGCGTTTCGGCAGCGCCGCCCTTGACCGGCTCGAACACCACCTTCGCACCGGCGCCCGTCTTTTCAACGGCCGTCACCTTGGCGCCGAGCTTGAAATCGAGACCCTGCTTGGCGAGCAGACGCTGCGCCTGCTTGGAAACTTCGCCATCCATGCCGCCGAGAATATTGTCGAGGTATTCAACAACGGTGACCTTCGCGCCGAGGCGCGACCAGACCGAACCGAGCTCGAGGCCGATCACGCCGCCGCCGACAACGATCAGCTTTTCCGGAACCTTGGAAAGGGCGATCGCGCCGGTGGAGGAAACGATGACGTTTTCATCGATATCGACCTGAACGCCCGGAATGCCGGCAACATCAGAACCCGTGGCGATGACGATGTTCTTGGCTTCGATTTCCTGTGTCTCACCCTTGTCATTGGTGACGGCGACCTTGCCGGCGGAAACCACCTTGCCGGTGCCTTGGAAGGCATCGATCTTGTTCTTCTTGAACAGGAAGGAAACGCCATCGACATTGGCCTTCACCACGCCGTCCTTGTGGCCCATCATCTTTTCAAGGTTCAGCTTCGGAGCAGCAACTTCGATACCGAGCGTATCGACGCCATGGGCAACATGCGCAAAGGTTTCGGACGCGTGCAGCAGCGCCTTCGACGGGATGCAGCCGACATTGAGGCAGGTGCCGCCATAGGTCGCGCGCTTTTCGATGACGGCGACCTTGAGGCCGAGCTGTGCCGCCTTGACCGCGCAAACATAACCGCCGGGGCCCGTGCCGATTACAACTACATCATATGCCATGTTCGTTTTCCTGATTGATGTCGGGCAAGATGCGGATCATTGCCCTGCTTGCGTTTGACCTGAAACTCAGGCCGCTTTTTCCGTTGCGAGTTTTATACCGAGAGCGATGAACACCACACCACTGGTGCGGTCGATCCATTGGCTGGCGCGCTGAAATGCCGCGCGCATGCGTGGCGTCGTCATGAACAGGCTGACGCCGACGAACCACAGGATGAGGCAGCTTGCCATGACGACCCCGTATCCGAATTTGATGGCGACCGGCGTATGCGCGTGAACCACCGTCGAAAAGATCGACAGGAAGAAAAACACCGGTTTGGGATTGAGCGCATTGGCGGCGAAGCCGAGCGTGAAGGCCTTGAGCCCTGTCTGGCCGCTTTTGGCCCGAACCTCGCCTTCAGCAGCGGTCGGCAGTTCGGTCTTGCCAGCGCGCAGCGCCTTGATGCCGATATAGATCAGATAGGCGACGCCGAGCCATTTGACGATGTTGAAGAGATAGATCGACTGGGAAATGATGAGGCCAAGTCCGAGGATCGTATAGGTGACATGGAACATCAGCGACGTTCCCACACCGAAACTGGTGATGATGGCCTGCTTGCGCCCGTGCACCATGGCCTGACGCATGACCATCGCCAGATCGGCCCCGGGAGAAACGATCGCGAAAAAGAAGATCGCCATCAGGGATGCAAGTTCGATGAGATATTGATGCATGAGCTCGACCTCAGATCAGCGCGACAAGCATGAGGACCAGACCGACGAGGGAAACGACCCACGCGATCGACCGCATATAGGGAACGCCTGCAAGATAAAGCGGGATGTAGACGACGCGCGCCACGGTCCATATCCAGCCGCCCGTCAGCCCCCAGCCGGAGGCGTCGCCGACGATCGCAAGAGCGAGAACCAGACCGACGAAAGCCGGATAGGTTTCCCGAAAATTATCCGAGGCGCGCTGCGCGCGTCCCGCAAAGACCCCTTTGAGGTCCGGACGCGCATCACGCGCACCCGCATTCCAGGCAAGACCAACTTCCCGCGTGACGGACATGGCCTGAATGCAGATATGCAGGAGAAGAAGAATGACGCTGAGCGCCAGCAGGAACACAAAAGGTCCATTCCCGCCGGCCAGGTTTTCCATCCCTCTTCTCCCCTATCTGGTCTTAGAGATCGAGAACCAGACGTTCCGGATCTTCCAGGCTTTCCTTGACGCGAACGAGGAAGGTCACTGCTTCCTTGCCGTCAACGATACGGTGATCGTAAGAGAGCGCAAGATACATCATCGGACGGATGACGACCTGACCGCCGATGGCGACCGGACGCTCCTGGATCTTGTGCATGCCGAGGATACCCGACTGCGGTGCATTGAGGATCGGCGAGGACATCAGCGAACCGTAAACACCGCCATTGGTGATGGTGAAGGTGCCGCCCTGCATGTCGGCCATGCCGAGCGAACCGTCACGCGCTGCCTTGGCGAGGCGGCCGAGTTCCTTTTCAACGCCTGCGATGGAGAGCTGGTCGGCATCGCGAATGACAGGAACGACGAGGCCCTTGTCGGTGCCGACAGCCATGCCGACGTGACAATAGTTCTTGTAGATGATGTCCGTGCCGTCGATTTCAGCGTTGACGGCGGGCAGTTCCTTCAGCGCGTGGGTCACGGCCTTGGTGAAGAAGCCCATGAAGCCGAGCTTGACGCCGTGCTTCTTCTCGAACACGTCCTTGTAGCGGTTACGCAGGTCCATGACGGCGCTCATGTCCACCTCGTTATAGGTGGTCAGCATGGCGGCCGTGTTCTGCGCATCCTTCAGGCGACGGGCAATCGTCTGGCGCAGGCGGGTCATCTTCACGCGCTCTTCGCGAACCTGATCCTGTTCGGCCGAAACCGGACGGGGGGCAGCAGCGGCAACCGGAGCAGCGGCGGGTGCAGAAACACCCTTGGCGACGGCAGCGAGAACGTCGCCCTTCAGAACCTGGCCACGCTTGCCCGAACCGTCAACCTGATCGGCAGACAGGTTGTTTTCAGCAAGCAGCTTGCCGGCGGCAGGTGCCGGCGGCATGGAGCCGGTTGCCGGAGCGGCAACGGCGGCAGGTGCCGGTGTGGCAGCCGCAGCAGGCTTTGCGGCAGGTGCAGCGGTTGCAGCGCCGGCGGCACCTTCGGCGATCTGGCCGAGAAGCGCGTCGAGACCGACGGTCTCGCCGTTCTGCGCAACGATTTCGGTGAGAACGCCGGACGCAGGCGCCGGGACTTCAACGGTAACCTTGTCGGTTTCCAGTTCAACGAGAGGTTCGTCGGCCTTGACGGTATCGCCGACCTTCTTGAACCAGGTGCCTACGGTCGCTTCGCTGACGGATTCGCCGAGGGTTGGTACGCGGATTTCAGTGGCCATGATCTAGTTCCGTTATTCAGGTGTCTTTTTTGCGGGGCGATGCGGGAGAGTTCTCACTCTCCCAGCGCGTCTTCCAGGAACGCAGCAAGCTGCGCCAGGTGCTTGGACATCAGGCCGGTCGCCGGAGAGGCGGCAGCCGGACGGCCCGTGTAACGGACCTTCTGGTACTTGGCGTCGATATGCGCCAGAACCCATTCCAGGTAAGGATCGATGAACGACCACGCACCCATGTTCTTCGGTTCTTCCTGGCACCAGACCATCTCCGCATTGCGGAAACGGGAAAGCTCGTTGATGAGCGCCTTCGCCGGGAAGGGATAGAGCTGTTCGACACGCAGCAGATAGATGTCGTCGATACCACGCTTTTCGCGTTCCTCGAGCAGATCGTAATAGACCTTGCCCGTGCACATGACGACGCGGCGGATCTTCGAATCCTTCTGCAGCTTGATCGGGCCGTCCTTGATGACTTCAGCATCGTCCCACAGGAGACGGTGGAAGGAGGACTCGCCTGCAAGCTCGGCCAGCGAAGAGGTGGCGCGCTTGTGACGCAGCAGCGACTTCGGCGTCATCAGGATCAGCGGCTTGCGGAAGTCGCGCTTCACCTGACGGCGCAGGATGTGGAAGTAGTTGGCCGGCGTCGTGCAGTTGGCTACCTGCATGTTGTCTTCGGCGCACATCTGCAGCCAGCGCTCCAGACGGGCGGAAGAGTGCTCCGGCCCCTGACCTTCGTAACCATGCGGCAGAAGGCAGACGAGACCGGACATGCGCAGCCACTTGCGTTCACCCGAAGAGATGAACTGGTCGAACACTACCTGCGCGCCGTTGGCGAAGTCGCCGAACTGGGCTTCCCAGAGCGTCAGCGCATTCGGGCGGGCAAGCGAATAGCCATATTCGAAACCGAGGACAGCTTCTTCCGAGAGCATCGAGTTGATGACTTCGTAACGGGCCTGCGTCGGCGAAAGGTTGGCGAGCGGAATATAACGCTCTTCGGTCTCCTGATCGTAGAGAACCGAGTGACGCTGCGAGAAGGTGCCGCGTTCGCAATCCTGACCGGAAAGACGAATCTTGTGGCCATCGGCAACGAGCGAACCGAAAGCAAGCGCTTCCGCCATCGCCCAGTCGATGCCTTCGCCCGTCTCGACCATCTGCGAGCGGTTTTCCATGAAGCGCTGGATCGTGCGGTGGGCGCTGAAGCCTTCCGGAATGGTCGACAGTTTCTTGCCGATTTCCTTCAGCTGCTTCATCGGCACGCCGGTCTTGCCGCGACGCTGCTCATCGGCATTGTCGGCGGCGCGCAGGCCGGACCACTGGCCATCCAGCCAGTCGGCCTTGTTGGGCTTGTAGGACTGGCCCGCCTCGAATTCCTGTTCCAGATGAGCGCGCCAGTCGGCCTTCATCTTCTCGAATTCGCCTTCGTTCATCAGGCCTTCCGCGATCAGGCGGTCGGCATAGATGCGCGCGACCGTCTTGTGGCCACGGATGACCTTGTACATCTTCGGCTGCGTGAACGCCGGCTCATCGCCTTCGTTATGGCCGAAGCGGCGGTAGCAGAACATGTCGATGACGACAGGCTTGTGGAACTTCATCCGGTATTCGGTCGCGACCTTGGCCGCATAGGTAACCGCTTCCGGATCATCACCGTTGACGTGGAAGATCGGCGCTTCGATCATCTTGGCGACGTCGGACGGATAGGGCGACGAACGCGAGAAGGCCGGGTTGGTCGTAAAGCCGATCTGGTTGTTGATGATGAAGTGCATGGTGCCGGCAACGCGGTGGCCGCGCAGACCGGAAAGGCCGAGAATTTCGGCAACCACGCCCTGACCCGCAAAGGCGGCATCGCCGTGCAGCAGCAGCGGCAGCACCTTGGCGCGTTCGGAAAGCGGAATGATGTCGCCGTCCCATGTCTTGGCCAGCTGGTCCTGCTTGGCGCGGGCCTTGCCCATGACAACGGGGTTGACGATTTCAAGGTGCGACGGGTTGGCCGTCAGCGACAGGTGAACCTTGTTGCCGTCGAATTCGCGGTCGGAGGAGGCACCGAGATGGTACTTCACGTCACCGGAACCTTCGACGTCGTCAGGCTTGAACGAACCGCCCTTGAACTCGTGGAACACGGCGCGGTGCGGCTTGCCCATGACGTTGGTGAGAACGTTCAGACGGCCACGATGGGCCATGCCGAGCACGACTTCTTCCAGACCGTCCTGGCCACCGCGCTTGATGATCTGCTCCAGCGCCGGGATCAGCGATTCGCCGCCATCGAGGCCGAAACGCTTGGTGCCCTTGAAGCGCACGTCGAGGAACTGCTCGTAACCTTCGGCTTCAACCAGCTTGGACAGAATGGCCTTCTTGCCTTCGGCCGTGAAAGCAACGCCCTTGTCCGGACCTTCGATGCGTTCCTGAATCCAGCCTTTTTCTTCCGGGCTGGACATGTGCATGAATTCAACGCCGATGGTGGAGCAGTAGGTGCGCTCCAGAATATCGATCATCTCGCGCACGGTCGCATATTCGAGGCCGAGAACGTTATCGATGAAAATCTTGCGGTCGTAGTCGCTTTCCTCGAAGCCGTAGGACTTCGGTGACAGCTCGTTGTAATCTTCAACCGCAACGGCGATACCGAGCGGATCGAGCTTGGCGTGCAGGTGGCCGCGCATGCGATAGGCGCGGATCATCATGATGGCGCGAACGCTGTCACGGGTCGCCTGCAGCACTTCGGCTTCGCTGACCGGCTTGCCGGTGTCTGCGCTCTTGGCTTCAGCCTTCGCCTGAACCTTTTTCTCGATGGCCTTTTCGACCGTGGCCCAGTTACCGTCCAGTGCGGATACCAGTTCGCCATTGGCCGGGATCGGCCAGTTGGCGCGCTTCCAGGAGGCGCCCTTGGCCGCCTTCTTCACGTCTTCCGGATTATCGGACAACGCCTTGAAGAAGCTCTGCCACTCCGGCGACACGGAAGAGGGATCCTCTTCGTACCGGGCATAGAGCTGCTCGATATAGGCTGCATTCGCGCCGTCCAGAAACGACGTGATCTGAAACTGCTCGTTCGCTTCTTGCCTTGCCATTGTGTTCTTGCGGACTTATCCGTCCGCCTCCTCGATGCCGTTAGGGCCGTTCGCCGGCCTGCCGCTTTGATTACTGCTGTCTGCCGCCGGGGCGGTATGCCGTCTGTCTGTCTTCTTGCGGCATCGGGCAGCGAGGCATTAAAGCCGCGCCGCCCGTACCGATGTCATGTGGTCTCAGCCCTTGAGGACTTCAACCAGCGTCTTGCCGAGGCGCGCCGGGGAAGGCGAAACCTTGATGCCAGCCGCTTCCATGGCTGCGATCTTGGATTCTGCGTCACCCTTGCCGCCGGAAACGACAGCGCCGGCGTGGCCCATGGTGCGACCCTTCGGAGCCGTACGGCCTGCGATGAAGCCGGCCATCGGCTTCTTGCGGCCCTTCTTGGCTTCGTCGATCAGGAACTGTGCTGCATCTTCTTCAGCCGAGCCGCCGATTTCGCCGATCATGATGATCGACTGCGTGGCTTCGTCAGCGAGGAACATTTCCAGCACGTCGATGAACTCGGTGCCCTTGACCGGGTCGCCGCCGATGCCGACAGCCGTGGTCTGGCCGAGGCCTTCGTTGGAGGTCTGGAACACGGCTTCATAGGTCAGCGTGCCGGAGCGCGAAACGATACCAACCGAACCCTTGCGGAAGATGGAGCCCGGCATGATGCCGATCTTGCATTCTTCCGGCGTCAGGATACCCGGGCAGTTCGGGCCGAGCAGGCGCGACTTGGAGCGGTCGAGGCGAGCCTTGACGCGAACCATGTCCATGACCGGGATACCTTCGGTGATGCAGGTGATGAAGGGGATCTCAGCTTCGATCGCTTCGATGATGGCGTCCGCAGCACCTGCCGGCGGAACGTAGATCACGGATGCGTCTGCACCGGTCTTTTCCTTGGCTTCAGCAACCGTTGCAAAGATCGGCAGGCTTTCGCCCTTCGATCCGGTCCAGGTTTCGCCACCCTTCTTCGGGTGAATACCGCCGACCATCTGCGTGCCGTAATAGGCAAGCGCCTGTTCGGTGTGGAAGGTGCCGGTCTTGCCGGTCAGGCCCTGTACGAGGACCTTGGTGTCTTTATTGACGAGAATCGACATTATATCCGGTCCTTCAAATTAGCCGTTCACCGCTGCGACGATCTTCTTCGCCGCATCGTCGAGATCGTCAGCCGCGGTGATCGCAAGGCCGGACTCGTTGAGGATCTTCTTGCCAAGCTCGACATTCGTGCCTTCGAGGCGCACGACGAGCGGAACCTTGAGACCGACTTCCTTGACGGCTGCGATCACGCCTTCGGCGATGACGTCGCACTTCATGATGCCGCCGAAGATGTTGACGAGGATGCCCTCGACCTTCGGGTCAGCCGTGATGATCTTGAAGGCTGCAGCAACCTTCTCCTTGCCGGCGCCGCCGCCGACGTCGCAGAAGTTAGCCGGCTCTTTGCCGTAAAGCTTGATGATGTCCATCGTCGCCATGGCGAGACCGGCACCGTTGACCATGCAGCCGATGTTGCCGTCGAGAGCCACGTAAGCGAGGTCCCACTTGGAGGCTTCGATTTCCTTGGCGTCTTCTTCGGTCTCGTCGCGCAGCGCCTTGACGTCGTCATGGCGGAACAGCGCATTGCCATCGAAAGACATCTTGGCGTCGAGAACGCGCAGATGGCCATTTTCCATGACGATCAGCGGGTTAACCTCGAGGAGAGCCATGTCCTTCTCGTTGAAGGCCTTGTAGAGGATCGGGAACAGCGCCTTGGCGTCTTCCGCAGCAACACCATCAAGCTCGAGAGCCTTGGAGATCGCGGCAACGTCAGCGTCGCTCACACCCTTTTCCGGGTTGATGGCGATGGTGTGAATCTTCTCGGGCGTGTCGTGGGCGACAGCTTCGATATCCATGCCGCCTTCGGTGGAAACCACGAAAGCGACCTGGCCGACGGAACGGTCAACCAGCAGCGAGCAGTAGAGTTCGCGGGCAATGTCTGCGCCGTCTTCGATGTAGAGACGGTTGACCTGCTTGCCGGCGTCGCCCGTCTGCGCCGTTACCAGCGTGTTGCCGAGCATGTCCTTGGCGTGGGAAACGACTTCGTCGATCGACTTTGCCAGGCGAACGCCGCCCTTGGCGTCAGGGCCGAGTTCCCTAAACTTGCCCTTGCCGCGGCCGCCCGCGTGGATCTGGCTCTTGACGACGTAGAGTGGGCCGGGAAGCTGCTTTGCGGCAGCTTCGGCTTCTTCGACCTTGAGAATGGCGACGCCTTCAGCAACCGGCGCGCCGTAGCCCTTCAGAAGAGCCTTGGCCTGATATTCGTGAATATTCATGGAATAATCCCTGTTTGGAGCCGCTAGGCTATTACTTCAGCGACGGAGCGATGTTGACGCAGGCTTCGCAAAGACCAGCGACGGCGCCGACGGATTTCTGGAAGGCGGCTTCTTCTTCCTTGTTGAGTTCGATCTCGATGATGCGCTCGATACCGCCGGCACCGATGATGGTGGGAACGCCGACATACATATCATCAACGCCGTACTGGCCCGAGAGGTGGGCGGCGGCGGGCAGAACGCGCTTCTTGTCCTTGAGGTAGGATTCAGCCATTTCGATCGCCGAAGCGGCCGGCGCGTAATAGGCCGAACCGGTCTTCAGCAGGCCGACGATTTCCGCACCGCCATCACGCGTGCGCTGGATGATCTGCTCGAGGCGCTCGGCGGTCAGCCAGCCCATCTTGACGAGATCCGTCAGCGGAATGCCGCCAACCGTGGAATAACGGGCGAGCGGCACCATCGTATCGCCATGACCGCCGAGAACGAAGGCGGTGACGTCCTGGACCGAAACATTGAATTCTTCAGCGAGGAACAGGCGGAAACGGGCGCTGTCGAGAACGCCGGCCATGCCGACGACCTTGTTCTTCGGCAGGCCAGAGAACTTCTGCAGCGCCCAGACCATGGCGTCGAGCGGGTTGGTGATGCAGATGACGAAAGCGTTCGGGGCATATTTCTTGATGCCGGCGCCGACCTGTTCCATCACCTTGAGGTTGATGCCGAGAAGATCGTCGCGGCTCATGCCTGGCTTGCGGGCAACGCCAGCGGTGACGATGCAGACGTCAGCACCTTCGATGGCTGCGTAATCGGAAGCGCCGGTGAGCTTTGCATTGAAGCCTTCGACCGGGCCGGACTGGGCAATATCCAGACCCTTGCCCTGCGGGATGCCGTCAGCAATATCGAAGAGGACGATATCGCCCAGTTCCTTCAGGCTGGCGAGATGCGCCAGCGTGCCGCCGATCATGCCAGAACCAATAAGTGCAATCTTTTTGCGAGCCATCGAATGCTTCCTCTTGAGCTTCAATTCAATTTCACCGCGCCAAACCGGCAGCCAAATTGTCGCACTCCGATTAGCCCCATTGGCTAAAATAGGCAACAGATTCTTTTGTGGTGAATATTTTCAATCGTTTAGATCATTATTTTCTTACGTAAACGTAAGAAAATGCGTCACGAAAGTGTCAAACTTTCTGCCGTTTTTCGTGATGAAGCGCCAGGTAATCTGCACTGCGCATCTCGAACAGGCGCGAGGCAGTACGATCGAACTCGAAACCTTCGGTTCCCTTGCGTTTCCCGAGCAGGTCTTCCGGCATGGCTGCGGCTGATGCGAAAAGCCTGACGCTATGGTCGTAAAGCGCGTCAATGAGGATAATGAAACGCTTGGTCTCGTTCCGCTTGTCCGCGTTGAGCAGCGGGATATGGTCGATGAAGACCGTATCGAAACGATTGGCGATGGCCAGGAAGTCGGAAGCCCCGAGCGGCTTTTCGCAGAGATCTGAAAACGAGAAGCGCGCCACCCGGCCGCTGGCGCGTGGCACCAGAATGGAGCGACCCTTCATGGGTATTTCCGTTGGGACAACGAGATGACCGCCGGTCATGTGCCGCCAGGCCATGTCCATCGCCTGATCCGCCGAACCGTCGAGCGGCGTGACGTAGACCGGAAGGCTTTCCAGCTTCTCCATCCGGTAGTCGGTGGGGCTGTCCAGCGTCACCACGTCAACATATTTCTTCAGCAGATCGATGAAGGGCAGGAAAAGGCCGCGATTGAGACCATCCTTGTAGAGATTGTCGGGTACGACGTTAGAGGTCGTCACCAAGGTGCACCCATTGGCGAAGAGTTCGCTGAACAGCCGGGCGAGGATCATCGCATCGGCAATATCCGTGACCGTAAATTCGTCGAAGCATAAAAGCTCCGCTTCCGCCAGAAGCTCCGCCGCGACGGGGGGAATGGGATCGGCCTGTTTGGTTTCGCCATTCTTCAGCTTCTGCCGATGCGCATGCACACGATTATGCACATCCGCCATGAATTCATGAAAATGGCACCGCCGTTTGGAAGAGACGGGAGCCATCTCGTAGAACATGTCCATCAGCATCGTCTTGCCGCGGCCGACGCTGCCATAGACATACAATCCCTTGACGGGGGCGGCAGGCCCGGACTTGCGCGCGAACATCCAGCCGAGCGCGCTCTTCTTCTTGGCGGGCTTGCGCGCCTTCAGATCCGCAAGGATACGGTCAAGATGCGCCGCCACGCCAAGCTGGGCGGCATCGGCCTGCAAGGTGCCAGCTGCCGTCAATGCGTTGAGCTGTTCAACGACACTATGATTGTAATCAGGCAAAGGCTTCATGGATAAACGCCTCGGGCGCGGGCGCACAAAGGCACCCGCGACGAATGAACAGGCTTAGAGCGAAAAGAGCGTTCCGGCTGCACCGGAAAGACTCATCGGCTGAGGCTGAGCGGCTGGCCGCTATTGGTCGTGCCGTCAAAGCGCGCATCGGCGCTCTTGTAGACGCGGCCGATCGTGTCACCCGAACGGTTCTTGAAGAGAACCATCTTGCCGGACACTTCCCAGGACCCCATCGCCGTCAGCTCGCCCGCGCAACCGCGCGTGCCGCCACGCGAGCCGCTGCCGAGATTGGTGAGCGTCAGGAACATGTCGCAATTGGCGCCGCCATTGGAAACGCGCCAGTTGCCGACCATGGATTCCTTGGTAACGTCAAGTGCGGCTGCCGGCGGAGCGGCGGAAGCAACATTGGTTCCGCCTGGGGCCGCCGAGGCAGGTGCCGACGGGAACTGGCTGCCGGTGGCGCCACCGGGCGGCGGCAGAGCGCCGGACTGGACGGAAGGCACCGGCTGCGCCTGCAAAGGCGGCGTATAACCGGGATTGTTGCTGGTGTTGTTGTTGTAATCGTAGGAGGTACGTTGGCAACCGGCGAGAGTCATCACAACCGCAAGGCCCGTCACCACATATCTGAATTGCATATCAAGCTCCCGATTCTCTCGCTTCCGGAAAGATCATGATCAAACAAGAAGGCTGAATTATTACCAAAGCCTTATCTTGCGCAAGCGATGGCCGGGATAATTACCATTTCGGTCGATTTTTACCGAATTTTCCCACGCCGGGTTGTAAAAAGGGCCACGGTCGAGACCGCGGCCCGATAGATTTTTCGTTGTCAGCGAATCGCCTTTAAACGCGGCGCTCGACCATCATCTTCTTGATTTCCGCGATCGCCTTGGCCGGGTTCAAGCCCTTCGGGCAAGCCTGCGCGCAGTTCATGATGGTGTGGCAGCGATAAAGGCGGAACGGATCCTCGAGATTGTCGAGACGCTCGCCGGTTGCCTCATCACGGCTGTCGATGAGCCAGCGATAGGCCTGCAGCAGAACAGCGGGACCAAGGTAACGGTCGCCATTCCACCAGTAGCTGGGACAGGAGGTGGAGCAGCAGGCGCAGAGAATGCACTCGTAGAGACCGTCCAGCTTCAGGCGGTCCTCGTGGCTCTGTTTCCATTCCTTGGCGGGCGTCGGCGAAACCGTCTTCAACCAGGGTTCGATGGAGCGATGCTGGGCGTAGAAGTTCGACAGATCGGGAACGAGGTCCTTCACCACAGGCATGTGCGGCAGCGGATAGACCTTAACCGTACCCTTGATCTCTTCCATACCCTTGGTGCAGGCGAGCGTATTGGTGCCGTCGATGTTCATCGCGCAGGAACCGCAGATGCCTTCACGGCAGGAGCGGCGCAGAGTCAGCGTCGGGTCGATATTGTTCTTGATGTAGAGAAGCGCATCGAGAACCATCGGTCCGCAATCGTCGACATCGATATAATAGGTATCGATGCGCGGGTTCTGGCCATCATCCGGGTTCCAGCGATAGATCCGGTACTCGCGAACGTTCCTGGCGCCGTCTGGCTTCGGCCAGACTTTGCCTTCGCTGATCTGGGAATTCTTGGGGAGAGCTAGTTCAACCATATCCAGTTCCTCAAATCAGTAGACGCGAGCCTTCGGCTCGATCTTTTTCGGATCGATGCCGTCGGCGATCAGGTCGGTGTGAACAGGGCGGTAGTCGAGCTTGACATCACCTTCGGGGCTGACCCAGGCAAGCGTGTGCTTGCGCCAGTTCACATCATCGCGACCGGCGAACGGACCGTCGACGAAATCCTCACGGGCGTGCGAACCGCGGCTTTCCTTGCGCGCTTCCGCGCCATAGACCGTGGTGATCGCATTGGCCATCAGGTTGTGCAGCTCGAGCGTTTCGACCAGATCGGAGTTCCAGACCATCGAACGGTCCGTGACCTTGACGTCAGGCAGTTCCTTCCAGATGGCGGAAAGACGCTTGCAGCCGCTCTCGAGCGATTCCTGCGTACGGAACACCGCCGCATCGTCCTGCATGGCGCGCTGCATCTTGTCGCGCAGCACCGCCGTCGGCGTGGAGCCGTTGGCATAACGCAGGCTGTCGAAGCGTTCCATGATCTTGTCGCAGGCAGCAATGTCGAGCTCCGGAACCGGCGCATCGCGGTCGATGACCTGGGCAGCGCGGATTGCAGCGGCACGGCCGAAGACCACGAGGTCGATCAGCGAGTTGGAACCGAGGCGGTTCGCACCATGAACCGAGGCGCAACCGGCTTCGCCAACAGCCATCAGGCCGGGCGCGATGCGTTCCGGGTTGTTGGCATCGGCGTTCAGCACTTCACCCCAATAGTTGGTCGGAATGCCGCCCATATTGTAGTGAACCGTCGGCAGGACCGGGATCGGCTCGCGCGTTACGTCGACGCCGGCGAAAATCTTCGCGCTTTCGGAAATGCCTGGAAGACGCTCATGCAGGATCGCCGGATCAAGGTGGTCGAGATGCAGGAAGATGTGATCCTTGTTCTTGCCGACGCCGCGGCCTTCACGGATTTCCATCGTCATGCAGCGCGACACCACGTCACGCGAGGCAAGGTCTTTTGCCGAAGGCGCATAACGCTCCATGAAGCGCTCGCCTTCGGAGTTGACGAGATAACCGCCTTCGCCGCGCGCGCCTTCGGTAATGAGGCAGCCTGCGCCATAAATGCCGGTCGGGTGGAACTGCACGAATTCCATGTCCTGAAGCGGCAAGCCGGCACGGGCAATCATGCCGCCGCCGTCGCCGGTGCAGGTGTGGGCAGAGGTCGCCGAGAAATAGGCGCGGCCGTAACCGCCGGTCGCGAGAACCACCATCTTGGCGGAGAAGCGATGGATCGTGCCGTCATCGAGGTTCCACGCCACGACGCCCGTGCAACGGCCGTCTGCCGACATGATGAGGTCGAGCGCGAAATATTCGATAAAGAATTCCGCGTTGTTGCGCAGCGACTGGCCATAAAGCGTGTGCAGGATGGCGTGGCCGGTACGGTCAGCAGCGGCGCAGGTGCGCTGCACCGGCGGGCCTTCACCGTAATTCTGCATATGGCCACCGAAGGGGCGCTGGTAGATCTTGCCTTCTTCGTTACGCGAGAAAGGCACGCCGTAATGCTCAAGCTCATAGACCGCCTTCGGCGCTTCCATGGCGAGATATTGCATCGCATCAACGTCACCCAGCCAGTCGGAGCCCTTTACGGTGTCGTAAAGGTGCCACTGCCAACAGTCGGGCGTCATGTTGGTGAGCGAGGCCGCGATTCCGCCCTGCGCCGCAACCGTGTGGGAGCGCGTCGGGAAAACCTTGGTGATGCAGGCCGTGCGGAAACCCTGTTCCGCCATGCCGAGCGTTGCGCGCAGACCCGCGCCACCGGCGCCCACCACGATCACGTCATAGGAGTGATCGACATAGGTGTAGGCCTTGCCATTCTGGGAAGGTGAACTGATCGATGCCATGGCGGACTTATCCTGCGAATGCGATTTTCAGAATGGCGAAGATGGAAAGGCCGCCAATCAGAATCGCGAAAAACGTATTGAGCATCAGAAGAACGAGCTTCGAAACCTCGGCGTGAACGTAATCTTCGATGATGACCTGCATGCCGAGCTTCATGTGAATGAGGCCGGACACCAGCACCAGAGCCATGATAACCGCAACAAGCGGGTTCGACAGCGCGGCGACGACTTCCGGATAGGGCGCGCCGGCATATTTGATGAGGAAGATCACGAAGAAGATCAGCAGCGGAACGTTGGCAACCGCGGTGACGCGCTGGCGCAAGAAATGGTCGGTGCCTTCCTTGGCGGAGCCGAGACCGCGAACCTTTCCGAGAGGTGTACGCATATCCATGAAAAATCTCCTCAGCGCACGATCAGGGCGATGACCCAGATCAGCGCGGTCAGACAGATCGACACCACCCACGAGGCCTTTGCCAGCTTGGTGGTAAAGTGCTTTTCGAAGCCGTAGCCCAGATCCCACATGAAGTGGCGAAGCCCGCCTAGCATGTGGTGCACGAGAGCCCAGGTATATCCGATCAGGATGAGTCTGCCGATGATCGTACCCATCGCCCAGTTGACCCAGTCGTAATAGGCAGGACCCGAGGCGATTGCGATCAGCCACCAGGCAACCAGAAGCGTTCCGAAATAAAGCGCGCCGCCTGTGATGCGGTGCACGATGGAAGCAACCATCGTCGGAATCGGCTTGTAAATTTGAAGATGCGGCGACAGAGGCCGGTTATTAGTCGCATTCGCCATCAGAACCTCGCGGCGTTTTCCCGTGCGCCCATCAGACAGGACGCCCCCAAGCAACAGCACATGACGAAAGAATGTGCATTGCACCAACCGCGACGTTTAATCACATGGGAGCATCACCACAAGCACATTTCATGGCCGATTCCAATTTAATCGATTGGTTCACGAATTTTTTTTGGAATTTTTTTGCGTCAAAATAAAAAATCGAGCGTTTCCAAGATTTACGCCCTCAAAATATTTACCTTTACGTAATTCATGAATCGTGTAATTTACCTTTTGTTAATGAGGAAAATCCGGAGAATGAGGCTCATGTTACAGCGCCGAATCGCTGCTTTAACCATGATGGTTGCAGGCGTCATTTTCACAGTAATGCCTCCGGCGGCGGCAGATGATTATTATGGTCGCCGTGATTATCAGCATCATTATCAACATCGTCAATCGCAGGTGAGCTTCTCAACGGACGGGCTGCCATCCACCCTCTCCGGTGGCACTTATGTGGGCGCGATATCGGCGCTGCGCGTTCGTGGCAATGGCAATTATTTCGCAATTGGCGGCGGGCTTTCACGGAAAGGCGCAACGCTCACAAGAGGCTCGCAGCTTGCGCCAAAGGCGAAGATCATCAATGTCCGTGCCGAAACCGCTGACGACGCCTGCGCCTATGAACATGGCGTCTGCATTATCCGGCCCTAAAGTATTTCCGGCGAAAGCATGACGCGGTTTTACTGCAAATGTGCGATGCACTGATCAGATAAAACGCCAGACGGTGGTCTTCTTCACTTCGCTGTCTTCCAGCGCCCGCGTCACCGGCACCTGATAGGTCGCCTCCGCCCGGAGCCGCTCTTTGGGCAAATAGGCCCGCCCCGGATCGCCGACGAGCACGCTCACGCCCTTTTCCGTCAGTTCCAGAAACCACGGCACGAGAAGATCTGCAAAGGCGCGATCGTAAAACACGTCGCCCGCTAGCAGAACATTCGCTTCGACCGGCTTCCCGACCAGATCAAGTCCGGTGAAGGCAATGTCCACCTCATTGAGAGCCGCATTCAGCCGAATGGCGGTCTCTGTCCACGGATCGATATCGGCCGCCAGAACCGCGTTGGCGCCCGCCTTTGCCGCAGCGATGGCGACCAGGCCGGAACCGCTGGCGAAATCCAGCACGCGCCTACCGGAGACGCTGTCGGGATGATCGAGAACATAGCGGGCAAGCCCCTGCCCGCCGGCCCAGGCGAAGGCCCAGAAGGGCGGCGGCAGGCCGATCGCTTCCAGCTCCTCCTCCGTCTTCAGCCACAGCTCATGAGCCTCCGTGGCAAGATGAAGACGCAATTCCGGCACATGCGGCGGGCGCATGATGCCGGTGTTGTCGAGAATGAAGCGTTCGGGATCGGTCCTCACCGAGGGGTCAGTCCGGTGATTTCGGTGGATTGGCGAGGTTACCCATGCGGCAAACCTCAAGATATTCCTCCTCCGTCACCGGCTGCACGGAAAGCCGCATGGAGGTGACGAGAGACATCTTTTCCAACTTGGGATTGGCCTTCACATCCTTCAGCGAAACCGGCTGCGGCATATCGCAAACGGCGCGGATATCCACGCAATCCCACTTCAGATCGCCTTCAGCGGTCGAGTCCGGATGCGAAAGGGCGCAGACTTCGACGATGCCGACGACATCCAGCCCTTCATTGGAGTGGTAGAAGAAACCCTTGTCGCCGATCTTCATGGCCCGCATGTTGTTGCGGGCCTGATAGTTGCGCACGCCGGTCCATTCTTCGCCGGCCTCGCCCTTGGCCTTCTGCATTTCCCAGGACCATTTGAACGGCTCGGACTTATAAAGCCAGTAATTCGCCATGTCCGGTCACGCTCCCGGATTGTTGAAGACCCAATTATAGGGCTTCACATCGACGCTTTCGAACAGGCCGGCCTTTGCATAGGGATCGGCATCGGCAAGGGCCTTGGCCGCATCGATATCGGCAGCTTCCACGATGACGAGGCTGCCATTCGGCTTGCCTTCGGCATCGAGAAACGGACCGGCGATCTTCAGCGTGCCCTCGGCATTCAGCCTGTTCAGATGTTCCAGATGCGCCGGGCGCGTTTCCATGCGCACGTTCAGATGGCCGGGCTTGTCCTTGCAGATAAAGGCAAACAGCATTTTCGTCTCCTCGCTGGAGCATGTCTCCCAAAAGTATCAGCGGCTTTGGGACCAAGACATGCGTAAAATATTGTTCGACCGCCCCACCCTCATTCGGTGGTGATCGGCCGTGTCATCAATTGTTGCATGGCGCTCGCCACATCCAGATTGCCATCGATGATGGCGGCCACCGCTTCGGTAACCGGCATGTCGACAGCGTGACTTTCTCCGAGTCGGGCGGCGACGGCAGCCGCAAAAGCGCCCTCCACCAGCCCGCCGGACATGTCCTTGCCCTCCCCGCGGCCGAGCGCGATGCCGAACCGCAGGTTTCGCGACTGATGGCTTGTGGCAGTCAGCACCAGATCGCCGAGGCCCGAGAGGCCGCGCACCGTATCCGCCTTGCCGCCCATGGCGACAATGAGACGCGACATTTCGGCAAGCCCGCGCGAGATCAGCGCCGCCCGGGCGGAATCGCCAAGGCCCGCGCCTTCGACGATGCCGGCGGCAATGGCGAGAACATTCTTCAGCGCCCCCCCGAGCTGCACGCCGATGCGGTCGGTCGAGGCATAAAGCCTGAAGGTCCTGCCGGAAATCGTGGTTGCCAGCCGTTCGGCGATGGCAGCGTCTTCCGCCGCAATCGCCATGGCCGTCGGCAAGCCACGGGCAATATCGGCCGCGAAGCCCGGACCGGACAGAACCGCAATCGGGTGATGTGGCAGTTCCGCTTCCAGAAGTTCCGTCAGCAGACGGCCGGAACTGCGGTCGATGCCCTTGGCGCAGGTGACAATGATAGAGTCATTAGCCAGATAAGGACCATAGTGACGGGCCGCATCGGCATGGGCCTGAGACGGCATGGCGAAGAGCACAATGCTGGCACCGGCAAGCACGTCGGGCTCGGCGGAAAATTCAAGCGCATCCGGAAGGTCAACACCCGGCAGGGCCGCCTCGTGCACGCGATCACTCCTGAGGTCAGCCATCAGGGACGGATCGCGGCCGAGCAGGGTCACATCATGCCGGTTTTCCAGCGCAATGACGACGGCTAGCGCGGTTCCGAAGGCGCCGGCGCCGATGACGACGATTTTTTCCCGCTGCATCAGGCCTTTGCTCCCCTCTTACCGAAACCGATCAATGTTTCCGCGCTGCCATCCAGCGGCCAGCGCGAGCGCGGCGGAATTTCCAGCGGATCGGATGCTCGGCCGTCCGCCATTCGCTCCAGTCCGGCCCAGGCGATCATCGCAGCATTGTCAGTGCAGAGCCGGTGCGGCGGCGCGACAAAGCGAAAGCCATTGATATCGCAAAGCGACTGCAGGGTCTGGCGGATTTCCTTGTTGGCGGCGACACCGCCAGCCACGACCAGCGCAGGCTGGGTCTCCAGCTGCGGAAACTCCTGGCGGAAACGCGCAAGGCCACGGCCGATGCGATCCTTGAGAGTGCGCGACACCGCATTCTGGAAGGAGGCGCAGATATCGGCAATATCCTGCTCCGAAAGCGGCGCGATGGCGGTCGCCGCCTGCCGCACCGCTGTCTTCAGGCCGGAAAAGGAAAAATCGAGCCGTGCTTCGCCGACCATCGGACGCGGCAGCGGAAAGCGGTTGGGATCCCCCTTCGCCGCCGCCTTCTCGACCGCAGGACCGCCTGGATAGGGCAGGCCCAGAAGTTTCGCGGTCTTGTCGAAGGCTTCACCCAGCGCGTCATCGATGGTGGTGCCCCAGCGCTCATATTCACCAACGCCACGCACCAGCACCAGCTGGGTATGGCCGCCGGAAACCAGCAGCATCAGATAGGGAAAAGACAAACCGTCGGTCAGCCGCGCCGTCAGCGCGTGGCCCTCCAGATGGTTGATGGCGTAAAGCGGCTTGCCGGCCGCCTTGGCGATGGCCTTGCCCGTCATCAGCCCCACCAGCAGACCACCGATGAGGCCGGGACCGGAGGTGGCGGCAATGGCGTCGACATCGGCAAGAGTCACGCCTGCCTGCTCCAGCGCTTCTTCCACCAGCGTGTCCAGCGCCTCGACATGGGCGCGCGCGGCAATTTCCGGCACCACGCCGCCATATGCGCTGTGTTCCTCCAGCTGCGACAAAACGACGTCGGAGACGATCTCGCCACGCCCGTCCGCATGCCGAACCACAATGGATGCAGCGGTTTCGTCACAGCTTGTCTCTATGCCGAGGATACGAAGAAAGGGGGTCATCAAATCTGTTCGTTCATTGCGATCATGCGCTGAGTTGGTCTAAGACAACTCCGGTAACAATGGATAGACGCGGATGCAAACAAAACCTTTCCGAATCGGCACGCGCGGCAGCCCGCTGGCGCTCGCGCAGGCTTACGAGACGCGCAACCGGCTGATGGCGGCGCATGGCCTGCCGGAAGAAATGTTCGAAATCGTCGTGCTATCCACCAAGGGCGACCGGATAACCGACCGCGCCTTGTCGGAAATCGGCGGTAAAGGCCTGTTTACCGAGGAGCTGGAAAGCCAGCTTCTGTCTGGCGAACTCGATATGGCCGTGCATTCCTCCAAGGACATGCCGACCGTTTTACCCGAAGGCCTTTATCTGTCCGCCTTCCTGCCGCGGGAAGATGTGCGCGACGCCTTCATCGGCCGCACCGCGCCGAAGCTGCTGGAGCTGCCGCAGGGCGCCGTGGTCGGCTCCGCATCCCTGCGCCGCCAGGCGCTGATCCGCCGCCTGCGGCCGGATCTGAGCGTCATCATCTTTCGCGGTCAGGTCGATACGCGGCTGCGCAAGCTCGAAGAAGGCCAGGCGGATGCGACGCTGCTTGCCTTTGCCGGCCTGAAGAGGCTCGGCAAGGACAATGTTCCGACGGAAATTCTCGACCCAAAGGAATTCCCCCCTGCTCCGGCGCAGGGCGCAATCGGTGTGGAGAGCCGCATCGGTGACACCCGCATGGACGAGCTGCTTGCCCCCATAAACGACAGGCCCACTTATGATGCGGTGACCTGCGAGCGCGCCTTCCTGGCCGCACTCGACGGTTCCTGTCGCACCCCGATTGCCGGTTACGCCACCTGCGAGGGCGAGGAACTCTATTTTTCCGGCTTGATCCTCACCCCTGATGGCCAGACGAGCCACAACATCGAAATCTCCGGCAACCGCAAAGATGCGGCAAAGCTCGGCCGACAGGCCGGCGAAGAGGTGCGTGCCAAGGCGGGCAGCAATTTCTTCGAAGGCTGGAACTGAGCCTATGCGGATCGTCGTCACCCGGCCGCAACGTTCGGGCGAAAGGACGGCCGCAAAACTTGAAGCGCTCGGCCACGAGCCGGTGCTTTTGCCGCTGTTTCATCCAGCCCATCATGGCGAACGCGCCATCTCGGCGCTATCCGGCCCGCTGGCGGCGATTGCGGTGACCAGTGCCGAGGCATTGCGGGCACTGGAAACATCATGGGACCGGCTGGCCCCGCATCTGTCAAAACCGCTCTTCGCCGTCGGCGCAACAACGGCGGAAGCGGCGAAAAAAGCCGGCTTCACGCAAATATTCATCGCCTCCGGAGACGCCCTGGGTCTGATTGCTCTCGTAACGCAGCGCCGCGCACTTCTTTCCGAAGGACAGCCCCTGCTCTATCTCGCCGGCAAGCCCCGTGGCTCCGTCTTCGAGGAGGGCCTTGCCGCTGCGGGCATTTCCTTTAGAGTGATCGACTGTTACGTGATGCTGCCCTCGGATATCTCCGAAAGCATGCTCCAGACGGCGCTTGTCGAAAACGCTGCCGATGTGGTCCTGCTCTATTCCTCGGAAGCGGCGCGGGCCTTTTTCAACCATGCATCAACGGACAGATACGCGGCAGCACTGGCTGGGACACAATTCATCTGTATCAGCCACAACGTGCTTTCTCTGGTTCCGGAAATCTTTCGCGCAAACGCCATCGCCGCCAGAGAACCGAGCGAGGCAGCGATGTTCGAACTTCTGCACCATAACTCTGGAACCTAATTCGAGCTCGCCTCTTTCCTTTGCCGCCGCCACTGACTAGGTTTACATTACTGCAGGCAAAAATGAGGTTGTCATGGTATCGGGAAAGCCGCCACGCCACTCCAAGTCCAAAGCCGAACCGGTCACCATCGACCTGGACGCCAAAGACGTGAAAGCAATTTCCGCCGACGTGGACGCTGCCAAGACGGACGAAAAGCCCGGTGACAAAACACCTGCGGACACCGCAACGCCGGGTGTTTCGGAAACAAAGCCGGAAGCAGCCACAACGGGCAACCCCGCCCCCGTCTGGGACCAGCCCAAGAAAACCCCTATCGAGCCCGAACCCAATGTCGGCAAAACGGAATCCGTAGCCGCCGCGTCGAAGACCGAGAGCCCTGAAGACAAACAGAAAGAGCCCGTCTCGACGGCCCCTGTTCCGCCCAAGGTCGACGCAACACCGATGGCGGGCACCGACGGGACGAGCGCCACTGCGGCTGCAGCAGCGGGTGCGAAGCCGGCCTTTGGCTCCACAGCTTCCTCCAGCGCATCTGGCGGGGCCACCGCTGCAAAACCATCGACCACGACCTCATCTTCAGGACCGGCCAATTCAGGACCGGCGAAGCCATCCACATCACAGCAGGCGGAACGCAAACAAGCGGCGACCTCCGGCCTGATCGCGGCGGGTATCGTCGGCGGCCTTGTGGCGCTCGCCGCCGCCGGCAGCATGCAATATGCCGGTATCCTGCCCTCCGTTAATGCAGGCAGGGCCGGAGGCGAGGAGATCGCCGCACTAAAAACCGATCTGGGCAATCTTCGGCAGCAGCTTGCCAATGCTCCCGCGGCGGACACCTCGGCACTGGAACAGCGCATCGCAACCCTCGAAGGCGCAAAGGGTGAAGCCCCGCAGGTGGATGGGCTTTCTGAAAAAATTACCGTGCTGGAATCTGCCCTGCAGTCGGAGCGATCCGCGCAGGCCACGGCGACCGCCGAACTGACACGCCGTCTTGCGGATGCGGAAGCCAAGATCAACGAGCCACGCGACGATATCGAAGTCGCCCGCGCCATTGCCTCGGCCGCGCTGAAGGCCGCGATCGATCGCGGCGGGCCGTTCCTCACCGAACTCGATACGCTCTCCAGGGTCACATCAGATGATCCGGCGATTGCATCGTTGCAATCCTTCGCCGCCACCGGCGTACCGTCGCGTTCGGAGCTGATGCAGAAATTCCCCGATGTCGCCAATGCGATGCTGTCAGCCATCAACCAGCCTGACCCCAATCAGGGCATCATGGAGCGCTTGACCGAAAGCGCCTTTTCGCTGGTGAAGGTGCGCCCGGTCGGCAACATCGAGGGCGAGACCCCCGAGGCCATGATCGCGCGTATGGAAAACAAGCTGCGCAACGGCGACCTGCAGGGCGCAGCACTTGAGTGGAATGGTCTTCCCGATGCCGCCAGGACGGTATCCGCCGATTATAAAAAATCTCTGGATGCGCGCATCGAGGTCGAGAATCTGGTGGGCGGCACGTTGAACCGCGCCATCACCAGCACTGGCAGGCAGGGGTGAGCGCATGACCAGAATTCTGACTTTCGCCATTATCGTTCTGGCTCTCGGTTTCGGTTTCTCCTGGCTGGCCGACAGGCCGGGCGTGCTCTCCATCGTCTGGCAGGGCCAGTTGATCGAAATGAGCCTGATGGTCGCCGCCTCCATCATCGCCGCGCTGGTTGCCGCCATCATGCTGGTCTGGTGGGTCGTCAACGCCATCTGGACCTCGCCCAATGCCGCACGCCGGTATTTCCGCGCCCGGAAGCGCGACCGCGGCTATCAGGCTCTGTCCACCGGCCTCATTGCCGCCGGCGCTGGTAATGCCATCCTCGCCCGCAAGATGACGGCCCGCACGCAGGGGCTGCTCAGCGCCGATCAGGAACCGCTGATCCATCTGCTCGATGCGCAGGCCGACCTCATCGAAGGCAAATATGACGAGGCGCGCCGCAAGTTCGAGGCGATGGCCCGTGACCCTGAAACGCGCGAACTCGGCCTTCGCGGCCTTTATATCGAGGCGCGTCGGCAGGGCGCCTATGAAGCCGCCCAGCAATATGCCGAGGATGCAGCGGAAAAAGCCCCCTACCTGCCATGGGCGGCACAGGCGACGCTGGAAAACCGCTGCCGCAACGGACAATGGGACGATGCCATCCGCCTGCTCGACCAGCAGAAAGCGGCAAGCGTCATCGAACGCGGCGAGGCGGAGCGGCTGAAAGCCGTGCTTCTCACCGCCAAGGCCGGTGAAAAGCTGGAAAGCGACCCGGTGGGCGCGCGCGAGGATGCCAAGCACGCTCTCAAGCTCGCAAAAGGCCTCGTTCCGGCGGCACTGATTGCAGCGAAGTCCTATCTGCGCGAAGACAATCTGCGCAAGGCCGCCACGGTTCTGGAACCCGTCTGGAAGAACGATCCGCATCCGCAGATCGCCGAGCTTTATGTCCGCGCCCGCAGCGGCGATACCGCCATCGACCGGCTGAAACGGGCGGAGCGGCTTGAGAGCCTGAAGCCCAACAACATCGAATCCCTGTTTGCCGTGGCGCAGGCAGCGCTCGACGCCAAGGAATTCGCCAAGGCACGGGCCAAGGCCGAAGCCGCCGCCCGCATTGAGCCACGCGAAAGCATCTTCCTGCTGATGGCCGATATCGAAGAAGCGGAAACCGGCGATCAGGGCCGTGTGCGCTACTGGATGGCACAGGCGCTGCGCGCGCCGCGTGACCCGGCATGGGTGGCGGATGGTATCGTCTCGGAAAAATGGCTTCCGGTCTCCCCCATCACCGGCCGTCTCGACGCCTTCGAATGGAAAGCGCCCTTCGGTCAGCTCGAAGGCCCTGTTGAAGATCTGGCGATCGAAAATGCGATTGCCGCGGCACCCGCAAGAGCCGAACCGGTTGCGAAGACGATCGTTGTCGAAGCCGCGCCCGAGACCCTTGCGGAGCCAAAACCCGCCCCGGCCGCGCCGATCGAGGTAAAGCCGACTGTTTCAATCCCGAAGGAGAAAAAGCCGGTCACAATCGAAGCGCCGGTGGAAACCGAAGTGGCGGATGACAAGGCGGCGGAAGCCGTGCCCTTTTTTGGCGGCGCACCGGATGATCCGGGCGTCAAGAAGCCAGGCGCGGAAGCCGAACCCAAGACCCGGCTCAAACTCTTCTGACCAGCAGGCTATCGATGTTCCAGCAAATACAGTCGTTTATTCAGAACCTCGTTGGCCCGCAGGCGGGTGATTTCAGCCCTGATGATCTGAGGGTGGCGGTAGCCGCCCTCTGTTTCCAGGTGATGGAAGCGGATGGCACCGTCTCGAAAAGCGAGCGTGATCGCCTGCGCCAGATTCTTCACGAATATTACCATCTCGACGGTGGCAAGCTTGATGCCCTTCTTGCCGCCGGCCAGGAGGCCGGCAAGGAAGCCGTCGATTATTACCGCTTCACCACCGATATCCGTCGCCACCTCGATGAGGATCAGCGCGTGGAGCTTATTGGCATATTATGGGATATTGTTTACGCTGACGGCGAACGAAGCGAAATGGAAGACCATGTGATCTGGCGAGTCGCCGATCTACTCGGTGTTTCCGTGCGCGACAGGGTTCTGCAACGTCAGCAGGCCGCCACGAGGTCCGGGCCCGCTGAAGAAAGCGAAAACGAAGACGATGCTGTTTGACCCTTCCAGGCAACAGGAACAACAACCTTCGCTGCTCATCGTCCTGCATCAGGAACGTTCCACGCCCGGCCGCGTCGGCCAGATCCTGGTGGAAAAGGGTTATCGCCTCGATATAAGGCGGCCCGCGCTCGGCGACGACCTGCCGCAAACGCTGGAAAAACATGCGGGCGCCATCATCTTCGGCGGCCCGATGAGCGCCAATGATCCGCATGATTATGTCAAAGCCGAAATCGACTGGCTGAAGGTGCCGCTGAAGGAAAACAAGCCCTTTCTCGGCATCTGTCTCGGCGCGCAGATGCTGTCCAAACATCTGGGCGGCAAGGTCGAGGCAGACAGGGACGGCAAGGTGGAGATCGGCTGGTATCCGCTTCACGCCACCGAACACGGTCGGCTTCTGATGCCGCATTGGCCGAAGATGGTCTATCATTTCCACCGCGAAGGCTTCGAACTGCCGCGGGGAGCCGAGCTTCTGGCGGCAGGCGAGACCTATCCCAATCAGGCCTATCGTTATGGAAAAAATGCCTGGGGCCTGCAGTTTCACGCCGAACTGACCCGCGCCATGATGCATAGCTGGGTGGTGCGCGGCGCGCAGCGTTTCGGCATGCCGAATGCGCAGGTCGGCAGTCAGCATCTGGAAGGCCGCATGTTGTTCGACACGCCGCTCAGGGCATGGCTCAGCAATTTTCTCGATCTGGTTTTTGAGGGCAAGGCACAGCGCTGAGGCCCATCGCAGTTAGTGCGGCGCGTCGAGACTATCGATCTTGCGCAGCTTGGAAAAACCAAGCGCCCAGATGACCGCGACAGCAAGCGTGCCCGCCCCGCCGATGACAACGGCTGGCACGGCACCCACAACATGGGCCATGGTGCCGGCGCGGAATTCACCCAATTCGTTGGAGGCTCCAACGAAAACCATATTCACCGCATTCACACGCCCGCGCACCTCATCTGGTGTCCAGAGCGCGATCAGGGTCTCGCGCACATAAACCGACACCATGTCCGATGCTCCCATGACCACCAGCGCGGCAATGGACAGCCACGCGGTTTGCGAAAGCCCGAAGACCACGGTGGAAACGCCGAAGAGGCCGACGCCGACGAACATCAGCAGGCCCGCATGGTGGCGAATGGGCTTGAATGCCAGAATGACCGCAACGGTGATGGCCCCGATGCCGGGTGCGGCGCGCAGAAGCCCGAGACCCCATGGGCCGAGCGTCAGCACTTCCTTGGCAAAAATCGGCATCAACGCGACGGCACCGCCCAGCAGCACCGCGAAAAGATCGAGCGAAATGGCGCCAAGAACGATCTTCTCCTGCGAGATGAATTTGAAGCCGGCCAGCATTGTTTCGAGGGTGACGGCTTTTGCCGGACCACGCTGTTCCGGCTTGCGGATCGTCACCGCCAGCGTTGCGGAGAGGATGAAAAGCACAAGCGCCACGCTATAGGCGATGGAAGCGCCGAGACCATAAAGCAGACCGCCGGCAACAGGCCCCAGAATGGACGCCATCTGCCAGGAAGAGGAATTCCAGGCGATAGCGTTCGGCAAATCCTCGACGGGCACGAGATTGGGCGCCAGCGACTGGACAGCCGGTCCCATGAAGGCCCGCTCTATGCCGAAGACAACGAGAATGGCGAAGACCGGCCAGGGAGAAAAGCTGTGTGTCAGCGTAAGACCCAGAAGAGCCACAGCACACAGCGCCGCGACCAGAAGACATATGGCCATGATACGCCGGCGATTGTGCCGGTCGGCGACCGTTCCGGTAACAAGGATCAAAAGCAGAGACGGCAGAAACTGGAAGAGACCGATCAGGCCGAGATAAAAGGCGTTGCCGGTAACCTCATACATCTGCCAGCCGACAGAGACGCTGACGATCTGAATGGCAAAGGCCGAGAAAAACCGAGCGCTGAAAAAACGGCGATAGGAACTATGCCGGAATGCACCGAAGCGGTTTTCGGCAGAAGGCAGGGACATCGGCTGGGTGTTCGCGAGACAATATGAGATGTCTGCAATAGAGCGATATGACAGGAATCGCCAGCCCTCCTCTTCAGCGGGACGACGAAAAGTGTGAGCGGTTTTCGTCTGAAATCCCGCTGCAAAGCCATGAACCAGCTCGCGATGACCGCAGACCGGTCAGACCAAAGATCATTACGATCCGGCGCAACACTTGCCGGTTCACGCGTCAATGTCTAAATGTCTTGCAACCAAGATACGGAGATATTGATGCTTGCCCTGTTTCAGACCATCGATCTGGCCTTGAACCTCTATACGTGGGTGCTGATCGCCAGCGCCATTTTTTCCTGGCTTTACGCCTTCAACGTCATCAATTCCCGCAACCAGTTCGTGAACGCCATCGGGAGTTTCCTGGTCAATGTCACGGAACCGGCCCTGCGCCCCATCCGCCGCATTCTGCCCAATCTCGGCGGGATCGACATTTCGCCGATCATCCTGCTGCTGATCATCTTCTTCATCCGCTCCTTCATGTGGAACACGCTTTATCCGATGACCGTTTGAGCAGTCTCTGGAAAAAGCACGATGATCATGTCCGCCTGTCCGTTCGCCTCACACCGAATGGCGGGCGGGATGCGATTGACGGCGTGGAGCAGGATGCGGACGGAAACGCGCATCTGAAGGCCCGCGTCAGCGCCGTGCCGGAAGGCGGCAGGGCGAACAAGGCCCTGATTGTTTTGCTGGCGAAAAAACTCGGCCTGCCCAAATCCTCCATCACCTTCATTTCAGGCGAAACAGCGCGCAAAAAAATCCTCCGGATCGATACCGACCCGGAGGATTTCGAAAAGCTCTTTAAAAAGCTGGCGGGTTAGGCCTATCAGCCCTGCGCCTTGTAGCGCTCAATGGCTTCGACGATCAGCTTCTTGGCGACATCGACATCCTGCCAGCCGCCCATCTTCACCCACTTGCCGGGCTCCAGATCCTTGTAGTGCTCGAAGAAGTGCTCGATCTGCTTCAGCGTGATTTCCGGCAGGTCCGTGTAGTTGTGGACCTTGTCGTAACGGCGCGTCAGCTTCGGAACCGGCACGGCGAGGATCTTCTCGTCCTTGCCGCCATCATCTTCCATGATCATCACGCCGATGGGGCGAACGTTGATCACGCAGCCGGGAACCAGCGGGCGGGTGTTGCAGATGAGAACGTCGATCGGGTCGCCATCGTCGGACAGCGTGTGCGGCACGAAGCCATAGTTACCCGGATAGGTCATTGGCGTGTAGAGGAAGCGATCGACGATCAGCGCACCGGCGTCCTTGTCCATCTCGTACTTGATCGGCTGGCCGCCAACCGGCACTTCAACGATAACATTTACGTCTTCCGGCGGATTCTTGCCTATGGAAATTGCATCAATACGCATTCGCTTCCCTCATTCGGCGGGTTGGATTTGGTTTTCGATACTGGGAAAGTCGCCGCATTGCAACATGGCTTTGGCTGGATAAGGCAGAATGGGCGATTTGATGTCATCGCGACGAAGCATCGCCCTCTACAAAATGAAAACGGCGCGAACTCCCTCTATCAGTTCCAGACGAAACCGACCTTGCGAAGCGACTTGCCATCGAAATCTTCCATGCCTTCGGCAATATCCCGGCCGCCATGCGAGCGGAAAAAGCGATTGGCGACGTCGCTATCCTCGAGGCACCAGACAACGATGCCGTTGCAGCCGAGTGAAGTCAGCAATCTGCGCGCTTCCGTGAAAAGCAGCGAGCCGAGGCCAATACCCTGATATTCAGGCCGGAGATAAAGTTCGTAAATCTCGCCGTCCTGCGGCAGCCCACGCGCCCGGCTTAAGCCCAGCGTCGCATATCCGGCAACCACACCGGCCACTTCCACCACCAGCATGGTTGCGGAGCCCTTGGTCGCCTTTTTCCACCAGACTTCGCCACGGCGCTCCAGCATCTGCGTCAACGGCTTGTGCGGGATAAGCCCCGCATAGGCCTGTTGCCACGACAGACGGTGCGCCTCTGAGATGGCGCGCGCATCATGCGGTTCAGCACGGCGAACATCGATGGATAACGTTTTCATAACGCGATTCTGGCCCCGGCCACGGAAACTTACCAGTCATAAAGGTTAACGCCGGCAAGCTTACCCACAGCCTATTCATGTGGACGACCAGAAAAAATTAACGCATCCTTAACCTTTGGCAAAGCGCCTTTCGACTCATGCACACATAAAAAAGAATGCATAAAAAAACCCGGCGCGAGGCCGGGTTCTTTGAAATTCGTGGCGTAGAGCCAATCAAACAGCGAGCTTTGCCTTTTCGAAACGCTTGCGGTCGTTCGCGTCCAGGAACATCTTGCGCAGGCGGATGGACTTCGGCGTCACTTCCATCAGCTCGTCTTCCTGGATCCAGGAAAGGGCGCGGTCGAGCGTCATGCGGATCGGCGGCGTCAGCTTCACGGCTTCGTCCTTACCGGCGGCGCGGATGTTGGTCAGCTGCTTGCCCTTCAGCACGTTCACTTCGAGATCGTTGTCGCGCGTGTGAATGCCGATGATCATGCCTGCATAGACCTTTTCACCCGGCTCGATGATCATCGGGCCGCGATCTTCAAGGTTGAACATGGCGTAAGCGACTGCCTCGCCCGAACCGTTCGACAGCAGAACGCCGTTGACGCGACCGGCGATCTGGCCCTTGAAGGGCTGATAATCATGGAACAGACGGTTCATGATCGCCGTACCGCGCGTGTCGGTCAAAAGTTCCGACTGGTAGCCGATGAGGCCACGGGTCGGGGCATAGAACTTCAGACGAACGCGATTGCCGCCGGAAGGACGAAGCTCGGCCATTTCAGCCTTGCGCTCGGACATCTTCTGGACGACGACGCCGGAATGCTCTTCATCGACGTCGATCACGACTTCTTCGATCGGCTCCAGCAGGGTGCCGTTCTCATCCTTGTGCATGACGACGCGCGGACGCGAAACGGCAAGCTCGAAGCCTTCGCGACGCATGGTTTCGATCAGAACTGCCAGCTGCAATTCGCCACGGCCGGAAACGAAGAACGAATCCTTGCCTTCAGCCTCTTCGATCTTCAGCGCGACGTTGCCTTCGGCTTCCTTGAACAGACGGTCGCGGATGACGCGCGACGTTACCTTGTCGCCTTCGGTGCCGGCGAGCGGGCTGTCGTTGACGATGAAGGACATGGTGACGGTCGGCGGATCGATCGGCTGCGCGGTCATCGCCTCGGTGACCGAGGGGTCACAGAAGGTGTCGGCAACCGTACCCTTGGAAAGACCGGCGATGGCGACGATGTCACCCGCATGAGCTTCATCGATCGCGGTGCGCTCGATGCCGCGGAAGGCGAGGATCTTGGAAATACGACCGGTTTCGATCGTCTTGCCATCCTGGCCAAGCACCTTCACGGCCTGGTTCGGCTTGATCGAACCGGAGGCGATGCGGCCGGTGATGATACGGCCGAGGAAGGGGTTGGCTTCGAGGATCGTGCCGATCAGACGGAACGGACCTTCTTCGACTGTGGGCTCCGGAACATGTTCGAGAACCAGATCGAGCAACGGTGCAAGACCCTGATCCTTCGGACCTTCCGGGTTGACGTTCATCCAGCCGTCACGGCCAGAACCGTAAAGGATCGGGAAGTCGAGCTGCTCGTCGGTAGCATCGAGGTTTGCAAAGAGGTCGAAGACTTCGTTGATGACTTCTTCATGGCGGCCATCCGGACGGTCGATCTTGTTGATCGCGACGATCGGACGAAGACCAACCTTCAGCGCCTTGCTGACGACGAACTTCGTCTGCGGCATCGGGCCTTCGGAACTATCGACCAGAACGATCGCGCCATCCACCATCGACAGGATACGCTCGACTTCACCGCCGAAGTCGGCGTGGCCGGGGGTGTCGACGATGTTGATGCGAACACCCTTCCACTCCACCGAGGTCGCCTTGGCGAGAATGGTGATGCCACGTTCCTTTTCGAGGTCGTTGCTGTCCATTACGCGCTCGGCGACACGCTGGTTGTCGCGGAACGAGCCGGACTGCTTCAGAAGCTCGTCCACGAGCGTCGTTTTTCCATGGTCAACGTGCGCGATGATCGCGATGTTGCGAAGTGCCATTGTTCAAAATCTCTGAGGTTGGGCGCCACTATCGTGAGATGCGCCAATTTAGTTTGGCGCGCTCATAACCTTTTTTTTGCAAATGCGAAAGGGGGGGCCTTGTCATAAGCCCCCTGCGCTCCGGTTCTAGCTCAGAAATATGACAGTCTTTTATAACGTGCTCTTACACCAGGCCGCGCTTCAACAGCATGGCGTCCGGGCTCGGCATCTTGCCGCGAAACGCGAGATAGGCCTCCTCCGGATCGATGGAACCGCCGACAGAATAGATATTGTCCTTCAGCCTGCGCGCCATCTCGCCATCGAAGGGATTGCCGGTTTCCTCGAAGGCCGAAAACGCATCGGCATCCAGCACTTCCGACCACATGTAGGAATAATAGCCGGCGGAATAGCCATCGCCCGAGAAGACGTGCTGGAAATGCGGCGTCGCATGCCGCATGACGATGGACTTCGGCATGTTGAGGGCGGAGAGCACCTCGCCTTGTACGACCATGGGATCGCTCACGCTGTCCCGGGTGTGGAACGCCATGTCGACGATAGCCGAAGACGTGAACTCCACCGTGCTGAAACCGGCATTGAAAGTTTGAGCGGCCAGAACCTTGTCCAGTAGCGCTTTCGGCATCGGCGCGCCGGTCTCGTAGTGGAGCGCGTATTTTTCTAGAATTTCCGGCACCGTCAGCCAATGTTCGTAAAGCTGCGACGGCAATTCGACGAAATCGCGCGAGACCCCCGTCCCGGAAACGGAAGGATAGGTCACATCAGATAACATGCCATGCAGCGCGTGGCCAAATTCATGGAACAGCGTGCGCGCATCATCAAGCGAAAGCAGCGCGGGCTTACCCTCAGCCGGTTTCGCGAAATTGCAGACATTGTAGATGATCGGAATTTCACCGACCGTTCCGCTCTTCAGCGGCAGCTTGTGCTGCGACTGGAACGAACTCATCCATGCGCCGGATCGCTTGGAGGGGCGGGCAAAATAATCGCCGAGGAACATGGCCTTCAGATCGCCCCTGTCGTCGCGAATTTCGAAAACCCGCACATCCGGGTGATAGGCGGCAACGCCCTTCACTTCAACGGCACGAATTCCAAACAGCCGCGCGGCGACATCGAAGCAGGCCTCAATGATCTTTTCGAGCTGCAGATAGGGCTTCAATTCCGTCTCGGAGAAGCTGAATTTCCGCGCGCGCAACTTTTCGGCATAGTGCCGCCAGTCCCAGGGCAGCACCTCGTGATTCCGGCCCTCCTCGGCGATGATGGCGGCAAGTTCGGTCTCTTCCTCGCCCGCGCGGCGCACGGCCTTTTCCCAGACCTGACCCAGAAGGCCGTTCACGGCATCCGGCGTCTTCGCCATCGTGTCATCAAGCTTGTAAGCGGCAAAATTCGCGTAACCGAGAAGCTTGGCCTTCTCCTCGCGCAGTTCGAGCGTGCGGTGAACGGTCTCTCGATTGTCGGTCTCGCCACCGTTTTCGCCGCGCGCCACCCATGCCTTGAAGGCCTGCTCGCGCAGATCACGACGTTCGGAAAAGGTGAGGAAAGGCTCGATGATGGAACGGGAAAGGGTAACGGCAAATTTGCCGTCCTCGCCATGCTCACGGGCCGCACCCGCCATGGCGTCGCGCAGAAAGCCGGGAATGCCGGCAAGTTCCTCTTCGGTGGAAAGCAGGAGCTTCCAGTTCTTTTCATCCGCCAGCACATTCTGCCCGAACTTTGCACCGAGACCGGCAAGCTCCTCATTGATCGCCGCCAGCCGTTCCTGCCGGTCTTTCGGCAACTTCGCGCCGGAACGTACGAAACCCTTCCAGTGCCGCTCGAGAACACGGCTTTCCTCGCCCGTCAGCCCCAGCGTCTCGCGCTTTTCCCACAATGTGTCGATGCGCTTGAACAGCGCTTCGTTCATGCCGATCTTCGAATAGTGCCGCGACATTTTCGGCGCAATCTCCCGCTCCAGCGCCTGGATCACGCCATTGGTATTGGCGCCTGCCCTGTTCCAGAACAGCGCCGAAATGCGCGAAAGCTCATCGCCGGCGATTTCAAGCGCGGTTACGGTGTTTTCGAAACTCGGCGCCTGCGAATTGCCGGCAATTGCATCGATTTCCTGTTCATGGGAGAGAAGCGCTGCCTCGAAAGCCGGAGCGAAATCCTCATCCTTGACCGCATCAAATTTGGGCAAACCGTTGTGACCGTCCCAGGTCACGAGGGCGGGATAAAGCGTCGTCTTGGATGGCATTTCGTCTTCCTTGTGTACAATTCCGGTTTAAGCCCATATGGGCACGCCTCCACCGCCAATTCAATATGCCCGGCGGAGATGACAGGCCGCGTGAAAAAAACGGGGAAGTCCGATCTTTTTTGCTTCAGCGTAACAATCGGCGACTATATTGCGGGCCGTCCGACAACCGAACTGACGCATACTTTACTCGATTTTCGACAATATGATTTGTGTACCATTGATTATCGCCCGGAATTTAGTAAGGCTGACTTACGAAAAGGCGAGACATGGGCACGAAACGCGAAAAAGATTCATTGGCATTCTTGCTGAACAGCAGCGCACGCCTGCTGAACAGTGCGTTTGAGCGCCGAATTTCTGAAGCTGGACTGGGTCTTACCCCCGGCGAAGCCCGCGCATTGCTGACGGTTGCCGTCGTTGATGGCAGCAAGCAGTCGGATATCGCCGCCCGGCTAGGCATCGAGCCGATGACGATCTGCGCCTATCTCGACAAGCTGCAGTCCCTCGATCTCATTGAGCGCCAGCAGGACCCGCAGGACAGGCGTTCCAAGCGCATCGTACTGACGAAGAACTCCACCGAGATGCTGGAAGCCGTGCGACAGGAAATCGATGAACTCGTCCGTCACGCCACGCAGGGCCTGAACGAGGAAGAGGTCGCGCTTTTCCGCAGCTTCCTGCAGACGCTTCGCAACAATCTCCAACCGGAACAGCCCGGCCCGAGCTGCTGACCGCAATGTCACCAGAAACGATCATGTCCAGAAAGCGCACGGCCATGCTCGGTGCGCTGCTGACGGCGCTGGCGCCAATTTCCATGGCCATCTATACACCGGCCATGCCGGAGCTGACGCGGGTTTTCGCCACGACAGAGTCCGCCATAAAACTCAGTCTCTCGCTTTATTTTGCGGGTTTCGCGATCGCGCAACTGCTCGCCGGCCCAGCCTCCGACGCCTTCGGGCGGCGCAAGGCAAGCCTCGTTTTCCTGTCCATCTTTCTGGGCGGAGGATTGCTTGCCATTTTCGCACCGACAATCGAAGTGCTGCTCCTTGCCCGGCTTATCCAGGGTATCGGGGCCTCCGTCGGCATGACGGTGGCGCGCGCCGTGGTGCGCGACCAGTTCACCGGCGCCGATGCTTCCAGCATCATGAACCTCATCGGTATCATGCTGGCCGTTGGCCCCGCCATGGGCCCGACAATCGGCGGGCTTTCACTTGCGGCTTTTGGCTGGCAATCGGTATTTTTCCTCATGGCCGGCCTCGGAGCTCTGGCCATCTTCTCCGTCGTGGTTTTTCTGCGCGAGACGACGATCCCGGACAAGAGCCTGATCCGCCCGCGCCGCCTCCTGTCGGCCTATGGGACCTTGCTGAGCACGCCGCGTTTTCTTCTGGCCGCACTGGTGCTCGGCGGGTCGATCGGCGCGCTTTATGCGCAGGCCACCATGCTGACCTTCATCCTCATCAACGAGGTCGGCATGACACCCACCGCTTTCGGTGTTGGCATGCTGATGCAGACTGGTGCTTATTTCTTCGGCTCCATTGCCCTGCGTTATATCGCACCGCGACTGGGTGACCGTCGTTCGGTCGTCCTCGGTCTCTGTTTTTCGGCGGCAGGCGGTCTTCTCATTCTGCTGTCAGTGTTCCTGATACCCCCATCCTTTCTCTCGATCATGGGACCCGTGGCCGTCGCGACGATCGGCATTGCCTTGCTGACGCCTTCGATGGTAACGGCAGCCCTTGCCCCTTTTCCGCATATTGCCGGCTCGGCCTCGGCAATGATGGGCTTCATCCAGATGGGCTCTGGTTTTGCGGGCGGCGCTGCCGCCTCGGTCATCGGCTCGCCACTCACCGGCTTCGGCATCATCATTCCGGTGATGGAATTCACGGCCGTTGCCAGCTATATCGGCTTCCGCATCGTTTCCAGAAGAGAGACATAAAAAACCCGCCGGCGTCACCGCCCGCGGGTTTCATTATTTCCATTCCAGCAGAATTATTTGCTGAGGTTACGCTTGGCCAGTGTGCGCAGGCGCAGCGCATTGAGCTTGATGAAGCCCGCTGCATCCTTCTGATCGTAAGCCCCGTGGTCGTCCTCGAAGGTCACCAGCGCGTCGGAATAAAGCGACTTGGCGCTCTCGCGGCCGGTTACCATGACATTGCCCTTGTAGAGCTTCAGCGTCACTTCACCTTCGACATGTTCCTGGCTCTTGTCGATCAGTGCCTGCAGCATTTCACGCTCGGGCGAGAACCAGAAGCCGTAATAGATGAGCTCGGCATAACGCGGCATCAGCTCGTCCTTGAGGTGGGCCGCGCCCCGGTCGAGCGTGATGGATTCGATGGCGCGATGTGCAGCCAGCAGGATGGTGCCGCCGGGTGTCTCGTAAACGCCGCGCGACTTCATGCCGACAAAGCGGTTCTCGACCAGATCGAGACGACCGATGCCGTTTTCACGGCCATAATTGTTGAGCGTGGCGAGAAGCGTCGCGGGCGACATTTCAACACCGTTGATGGAGCAGGCATCGCCCTTGCGGAAACCGATCTTGATGACGGTTGCCTTGTCAGGAGCGGCTTCCGGAGAAATGGTGCGCATATGCACGTACTCAGGCGCTTCCTGTGCCGGGTCTTCCAGAACCTTGCCCTCGGAAGAGGAATGCAGGAGGTTGGCGTCGACGGAGAAAGGCGCTTCGCCCTTCTTGTCCTTGGCGACCGGGATCTGGTGCTGTTCGGCGAAGTTCAGGAGGTCGGTACGGCTCTTGAACGTCCAGTCACGCCAGGGCGCGATGATCTTGATGTCAGGGTTCAGCGCATAGGCCGAAAGCTCGAAACGAACCTGGTCGTTGCCCTTGCCGGTGGCGCCATGGGCAATGGCGTCCGCGCCGGTCTTCTTGGCGATTTCAATCAGATGCTTGGAAATCAGCGGACGGGCAATCGAAGTGCCGAGCAGATAGACGCCTTCGTAGACGGCGTTGGCGCGGAACATCGGGAACACGAAATCACGCACGAACTCTTCGCGGACGTCCTCAACGAATATTTCCTTGATGCCCAGCATCTCGGCCTTCTTGCGCGCCGGCTCAAGCTCCTCGCCCTGACCGAGATCGGCAGTGAAGGTCACGACTTCAGCGCCGAGTTCCGTCTGAAGCCATTTCAGGATGATCGAGGTGTCGAGACCGCCGGAATAGGCGAGAACGACTTTCTTAACGTCTTTCGGGAGTGCCATAGTGATGTCC
Source organism: Agrobacterium sp. CCNWLW32 (assembly GCF_037083425.1). NCBI lineage: Bacteria > Pseudomonadati > Pseudomonadota > Alphaproteobacteria > Hyphomicrobiales > Rhizobiaceae > Agrobacterium > Agrobacterium sp. CCNWLW32. The sequence continues at coordinate 247,710 of NZ_JBAOJM010000005.1, read as the reverse complement.
ATCTGCATGATGACGGCATCAGGACACCGCCATTTCCTCGGGATTTCGGCACTTTTACAGTGCAACCCGAAATGTGTGAAGCGCTTTTCCGTGAGATAAGCGACAAAACAATTGATGGGCGCGTATGACGATGGGCGATGACCGGCCGCGCCGACGGGAACGAAGCAATTGTCACATGCATTTAGAAAATTCGCGCTTTATCATAAAGCGGCGCGATCGACTTGAAGACCGTGAATGAAGCCACTCAGGTTCAGGCAACGTTGCAAACCGCTGGAAACAGCAGAAACGACGCGAAGGAGAAACCTATGACGACCATCCACCCCGCATTCAAGGAAGATAATGTCGCTGTCATAACAGGTGCGGCATCCGGCATCGGACTTGCCGCCGCCCGCAAATTCGCCACCTTTGGCATGAGCGTCGTGCTCGTCGATCTCGATGGCGAAAAGCTCGCCGCAGCCCATGCGGATATTCTGACCGTCGCCAAGGACGGTGAAGCGCAGATCGTCGCCATCCCGACCGACGTATCGAAACTCGATGAGCTGGAGGCGCTCGAACGCGCGGTTATCCAGCGTTTCGGGCGTGTCCACGTCCTCATGAACAATGCCGGCATCCAGCCGGGCAGCGCCATCTTCGGACCGCAGTCCAACTGGGAAAAAATTATCGGCGTCAATCTGATGGGCGTCGTGAACGGTAGCCGCGTTTTTGGCCAGGGCATGATCGCCCACGGCGAGCCGGCGCTCATCATCAATACCGGCTCGAAACAGGGCATCACCACGCCTCCCGGTGATCCCGCCTATAATGTCTCGAAGTCCGGCGTCAAAACCTTCACGGAGGCGCTTCAGCACGAATTGCGCAATGTTCCGAACGGCGCGGTTTCCGCCCATCTCCTGATTCCCGGTTTCGTCTTCACCGGCCTCACCGCCCATGGCAGGACGGAAAAGCCTGAAGGAGCATGGACCGGTGAACAGACCGTCGATTTCATGGTCGAAAGCATTGGCAGGGGCGATTTCTACATTCTCTGCCCGGATGGCGAGGTAGACCGCCCGACGGATGAAAAGCGCATTCTCTGGGCGGCCTATGACATCGTCCAGAACCGCCCCCCGCTGTCGCGCTGGCACACGGAATATTCCGCCGCCTTCACCAGCTTTTTGAAAAACTGAACTTTCAGCCGCCGTGCCTGAAAGGTGCGGCGGCTATTCTCTCCCGCAGGCGCGTCGCCGTTCAAAAACATTGGCAGAAGCACGAAACCGCGTTAAGCAACGGCAATCTCCAGAATTTACGGGTGCCGCGATGGATTTCGTTCCAAGCCTGCCAACACTGATCGCCTTCACCATCGCCATTCTGCTTCTGGCGGTGACGCCGGGTCCTGATATGACGCTCTGGATCAGCCGCTCCCTGCGCGAAGGCCGGGCGGCGGGCTTCATGACGCTGGTGGGAACAAACATCGGCATCACCGTGCATACGATGCTGGTCGCTTTTGGCGTCGCCGCCCTCATCGTCGCCTCACCGACCGCCTTCATGATCCTGAAAACAGGCGGCGCCGCCTATCTGGTGTGGCTCGCCATCCAGGCGATCCGCAAGGGCTCGGATTTCGTGATGGTGAAAAGCACCGGCGAAAGGGCGCAGGCCTCCCTGAAATCGGCCTTGCTGAACGGCATCTGGGTCAATCTGCTCAACCCCAAGGTCATCATCTTTTTCATGACCTTCCTGCCGCAATTCGTCAGCGCCTCCGATCCGCATGTGACCGGCAAGCTGATCTTCCTCGGCATCTGGTCGATCATCGTCGCACTGCCGATCGGCATCGGCATTGTTGTCGCCGCCGATGTTCTCTCCGCCTGGCTGCAACGCAACCGGAAGGTTCTGCGTGGATTGGATTACACGATCGCCGGCGTCTTCTCGATTTTCGCGGTCAAGATTTTCTTCACGCAAACGCGCTGAGGGCAAACAAAAAAGGCGCCGGAAGGCGCCTTTTTGCGATCAACCGATGAGCAACTCGTCATCATCAAGCTTCTGGCCGCGTATCTTGCGGAACATGTCGATCAGGTCTTCGACCTCGAGATCCTTGCGGCTGTCGCCGGAGACGTCGAGCACGATTTCACCGGCATGCAGCATGATCGTGCGGGTGCCGTAATCCAGCGCCTGACGCATGGAATGGGTGACCATCAGCGTCGTCAGCTTGCGCTCCGACACCACCTTGCGGGTCAGCTCCATCACGAATTCCGCCATGCCGGGATCAAGTGCGGCCGTGTGTTCATCGAGCAGCAACACGTCCGAGCCGGATAGCGTCGCCATGACAAGCGACACAGCCTGCCTCTGGCCGCCCGACAGAAGATCCATGCGGTCCTTCAGGCGGTTTTCCAGACCGAGGTTGAGCGAGGCGATACGCTCCTTGAAGAAATCCCGCCGCCCGCGCCCAAGCGCCGGCAGAAGGCCGCGGCGTTCACCACGCGATGCCGCGAGCGCCAGATTTTCCTCGATGGTGAGCGCGCCACAGCTGCCCGCCAGCGGGTCCTGAAACACGCGCGCCACCCGTCCCGCCCGGCTGGCGGTCGACTTGCGGGTAACATCGGCGCCACCGATCATCACCTTGCCCGCCGTCGGCAGGACATCGCCCGCCAATACGCCGAGCAGCGTTGATTTACCGGCACCGTTAGAGCCGATGACGGTGACGAAGGAACCATCCTCGATGGTAAGGTCAATCTTGGACAGCGCCTGCTTTTGCAGCGGCGTGCCGCGCCCGAAAACGACCTGAATATCGGAAAGGGAAATCACGATGTTGCTCCCCCGCGGCGCAGTCGGGGCAGGATCAATGCGATGGCCACCAATACCGCTGTTACGAAATTGAGATCGGATGCCTTGAGACCCAGCACATCGCTCGACAAAGCGAGCTGGATGGCGAGACGATAGGCGATGGAGCCGAAGACACAGCCGATAAGGGCAATCAGAATGCCGCGCGCACCGAACAGCGTCTCACCGATGATGACGGCGGCAAGCCCGACGACGATGGTGCCGACACCGGAGGTCACATCGGCAAAACCATTGGTCTGTGCGAAGAGTGCGCCGCCAAGGGCGACCAGAGCGTTTGAAAGCGCCATGCCGAGATAGATCTGGTTACCGGTCTTCACGCCCTGCGCCCGCGCCATCCGCGCATTGGCACCGGTGGCCCGCATGGCGAGGCCGGCATCGCTTTCAAGAAAACGCCAGACAAGAATGACCGCGATCAGCACCAGCGCGCCGACGAAGAGCGGCCGCACCAGATATTCCGACAGGCCGAGGCCGTAAAACGGTGAGATCATCGTGTCCTGATTGAGCAGCGCCACATTCGGTTTCCCCATCACCCGCAGATTGACGGAAAAAAGCGCGATCATCGTCAGGATCGAGGCAAGCAGGTTGAGAATCTTGAAACGGACGTTGAGCGTTGCGGTCACGATCCCGGCGGCGGCACCGGCAACCATTGCAATCGCCGTCGCGACCCAGGCATTCAGACCGGCGATGATCAGCACGGCAGCCACAGCGGCGCCAAGCGGAAAAGAACCGTCCACGGTCAGGTCAGGAAAATCAAGCACGCGGAAAGCGAGGTAGACGCCGATCGCCACGAAAGCGAAGACCAGTCCCAGCTCCACGGCACCCCAGAAGGCGATTTGGCTCACGGTAATGTCCTTGTTATTGCCGCCATCAGGCGGATACGGGCACCGTCTCGTGCCACGTAAAACGGGCGGCGAAATGCCGCCGCCCGCAATTCAGTCTGGTTTCGGTTCAGTCGATGACCTTGGTGGCGCGCTTCGTGACGCTTTCGGGGAAGGTAACGCCAGCCTTTTCAGCGGCCTTCTTGTTGATCACCAGATCGGTACCGACAGCAACGGTTGCCGGAATGTCGCCCGGCTTTTCACCCTTGAGGATGCGGACAACGACCGCGCCGGTCTGTTTGCCAACGTCGAAATAGTTGAAGCCGAGGGCCGCAACCGCACCGCGGGCAACGGAATCCGTATCGGCGGCGTAGAGCGGGATCTTGGCTTCGGAAGCAACGCCGGCTGCCGCCTCGAAAGCGGAAACGATGGTGTTGTCGGTCGGAACGTAGATCACGTCAGCCTTGCCGACCAGCGCGCGGGTTGCGCCCTGCACTTCGGCGGACTTGGTGGCGACGGATTCGACGATCTTGAGGCCAGCCTTTTCAGCTTCAGCCTTCAGCAAAACGAGCGTCGAGGCGGAGTTGGCTTCGGCCGAGTTGTAGATGAAGCCGATGGACTTGGCGTTCGGCGAGATTTCCTTGATGAGCGCCAGATGTTCGCCAACCGGCAGCATGTCGGAAAGGCCGGTCACGTTGCCGCCGGGCTTTTCCATGCTCTTGACGAGCTGCGCGCCGACCGGATCGGAAACTGCCGTGAAGACGACCGGAATGTCGCGCGTGGCGGCAACGACGGCCTGGGCGGACGGCGTGGAGATCGGCACGATAACGTTCGGAGCGTCGCCCACGAACTGACGCGCGATCTGCGCTGCGGTGCCGGGATTGCCCTGCGCGGACTCGTACAGGAACTTGAGGTTCTCGCCTTCCTTGTAACCGGCTTCGGCAAGGGCGGCCTTCACGCCATCGCGAGCGGCATCGAGCGCCGGATGTTCAACAATGGCGGTGACGGCGACGGTGACGTTTTCGGCCTTGGCGGGCAGAACGAGGGCGCTCGCGGCAGCGAGAGCCAGAATGAATGCGCGCATGGATATCCTCCTGTTGGTTCCCTGTTTTCGTCTTCTTAGGAACAAGACAGTCTGAAATCAATCAGAGAACCGCAGCAAATCAAGCTTTATGGCGCAATTGCGGCTGATTCAGTCATCCGCACCGTGGTTTGCGATCATCATCGCCTCGAAAGCCAGCCTTTCGGTCTTGCGCATGCGCTCGGATTCCGACTTCAGCTGACCGCAGGCGGCGAGGATATCGCGGCCGCGCGGCGTGCGGATCGGCGAGGCATAACCCGCCTGATTGATGAAATCGGCGAACTTCTCGATCTGCGCCCATTCGGAGCACTGGTAGTTCGTGCCCGGCCATGGATTGAACGGAATGAGGTTGATCTTGGCCGGAACGCCCTTCAGAAGCTGCACCAGCATCTTGGCATCTTCCAGGCTGTCGTTGACATCCTTCAGCATCACATATTCGAAGGTAATGCGGCGAGCGTTGGAGAGACCCGGATAATTGCGGCAGGCCTCGATCAACTCCTTCAGCGGATATTTCTTGTTGATCGGCACCAGCATGTCACGCAGGTCGTCGCGCACCGCATGCAGCGAAATCGCCAGCATGACGCCGATCTCATCGCCGGTGCGGAAGATTTCCGGCACGACGCCGGAGGTGGAGAGCGTGACGCGGCGCTTGGAGAGCGACAGGCCATCGCCATCGGTCGCAATCAGGAGCGCGGTCTTCACATGCTCGAAATTATAGAGCGGCTCACCCATGCCCATCATCACGATGTTGGAAACCTTGCGGCCTTCGCTCGGCACATAGGCGCCTACCGGGGTCGAACCATCGGGAAAATCGCCGAGCCGGTCACGAGCCAGCAGCAGCTGGGCCAGAATTTCCTCAGCCGTCAGGTTGCGCACCAGGCGCTGCGTACCGGTGTGACAGAAGGAACAGGTCAGCGAACAGCCGACCTGGCTCGATATGCACAGCGTGCCGCGCCCTTCTTCGGGAATATAGACCGTCTCGATCTCGACAGGACGTCCCGCACCACGCGGCGGAAAGCGCATCAGCCATTTGCGGGTGCCGTCATTGGAGATCTGCTCCTCGACGATTTCCGGGCGGGCAATGGTGAAGGCCGCCTTCAGCTTCTCGCGAAGCTCCTTGGCGACATTGGTCATATTGTCGAAATCGGAGACGCCGCGCACATAAAGCCAGTTCCACAACTGGCTGACGCGCATCTTCACCTGCTTCTGCGGCACGCCGATCTCGGCCAGCGCCTCGCCCATTTCCTCACGCGTCAGGCCAATCAGTGACGGCTTGCCGGACATCAGATCGCTATTGGCGATCAGCGGGGTTTTGACTGCCAGGCCGGCAGGGGCTTGCATTACGGACATCACGCTATCCCATCATTCCATGCATCGCACGACCGACCTGTCGGATAGGCGGAAAATCGTCTGCATGTCGAGAAAATCAAAGGCGGAGCACTTTTCGCGCATCCGCCTGTCAATGTTGCCGCGCCTTTAGCATCAAACTGGCAAAAACGCAAATGGCCGGTCAATGACCGGCCATTTTCAGATGCGATGAAGCGCCAGGATTACTTGCAGCTCTCGATCTGCTTGAGAGCTGCCGAAATACCCGACAGCGAATAGGAATAGGATGTCGCGGTGCCGCGGCCTGAGACTGCCTTGACGGTCATGGACTTGCCGCCCTTCATGGCAGCAACGAGAGCCGGTTCTTCAGCGGCGTTCTCAACCCAGGCAGCCTTGTCCTTGGTGAACATGACGAAGTTCTTATTGTCGATCGTCACATTGACCTTGGAGCCCTGCTTCAGCGGATAACCCACCATGGCCTGCGGCTCGTAGGAGATGTTCTGGCCGGGGCGCTGCGACACGATGAAGAAAATATCGCCGTGATCGACGCTCGCCGGTTCCTTGGCGGTCGGAATGGAAAGAACGTAGCAGACGGTGCTGTTGCCCGATTTGTACGAATAGGCACCCCATGCATTGAACTGCTGGATGCGCGTGGGCGACTGTGCAGATGCTACGCCGACGCTGGTCAGCAAAATGGCCGCTGCGGTTGCTACACTTCTTACAAACATAGAATTTCCTGCCGGGTTATTGTCTTCCATTGGCCCGAAGCAGCGGCGAGCCCAGTTTCTGGATCGGCCACGTTCAGGTGCGGATCGTCTTTTCTCATTGTGGTCGGAAAGCGGTTACCAAACCGTCAACAACACGCATAAAATGCCGGAAACGTCTTGCGGTGTTACAGATTGGCGACTTCCCGACGCCCTGAGGAGAACGGCGTGGCACGCCCTTCCCTCGTGTGTAAGACACATAAATTCAGGCAAGAATTTGTCACCCGCCGGGCTCTGCCGGACGGACACATCACAGAGACGTTACCCGGCTTCCCGCTGTCGCTTCAGCATGGCGTCAGCGGCCTCGTAGTGCTCCATCTTGATATGAGCGCGGATCATGGCAAGCGCTGCCGTGATGACGGCAATATCATCGGTAAAACCGATGACGGCCAGCACGTCAGGCACGGCATCCATCGGCATGATGAAATAGGCAAGCGCCGCCAGGATGATACCCTTTGCACGCAGCGGCGTGTCACGGTCGATCGCGCAATAATAGGCCGCCGCCGCATCGCGCGCGAAGGGCACTTTTGACATCACACGCTTCAGCTTGGGCCAGAATTTCGCCCGCACCGCATTTTCACGCTCCTGCTGCCTGTCGGTTTCACCCGGCAGAAGAATTTCACCGATTTTCACATCATCCATGATCGACGGTCCTCCGGTCACGGCTATTATATGGGATTTAAGGTCCGCCGTTCAATTGCTTCGGCCCGCAGCCGCCTTCTGCATGGCTTCGGCCAGAAGAAAATCCCGCTCCGTCACTCCCTGTGAATCATGCGTGGTGAGGCAAACCTTGACCCGCGAATAGACATTGGACCATTCGGGATGATGATTAAGCCTTTCCGCAACAAGTGCGGATTCGGCCATGAAACCGAAGGCTTCCGCAAAACTTGAAAACTTGAAGGAACGGATGATCGCCGCCCCGTCTTCTCGCAGGGACCAGCCCTCGAGTTTCGACAGGGCCTGCCGGATGGCGTCCGGCTCGAGTCTGGGATATTTCATGAACTTGCCTCCGCTTGAGACCCATTAACGCTTCAACGACCGGATCGACGCATATTCCATGAAACATACAGCTATTCTTTTTGTCTGCATGGGCAATATCTGCCGCTCACCGATTGCCGAAGGCGTTTTGAGACATCTTGCCGATGACGCGGCCGTGTCTGACCAGCTCGCTATCGATTCCGCCGGCACCGGCGGCTGGCACGCGGGTGAAGCGCCTGATCCCCGGTCCATCGCCATGGCGCGACGGCACGGCATCGATATTTCAAGTCAGCGGGCAAGACAGGTCACCCGGACAGATTTCGAGACTTTCGACCTGATACTCGCCATGGACGAAAACAATCTGGCGAACCTGCTTCAATCGAGCCCGGAAAAGCATCGGCACAAAATCCATCTCTTCATGGATTATGCCGTTGGCCGTCGTGAGAACGTCCCCGATCCCTATTACGGTGCCGAGGACGGGTTCCTTGGCGTCTACAACATGCTCTTGGCAGGATGCAGGTCGTTGCTCGAAAAGATGGAGCTGGACCGGGCCTCGTGAAGCGGGAACGCCTCTTCAACGATATAGGGCCCGCCGCCCACCGATTCCTTCGACGACATCAGCACAAAACGTCCGACCGTGAAGGGCGAGGTGCGGAAGTTGCCGCGTCCGGAAAGATAATGAACGACATCGTCCAGGCGCGATGAGCGCAGCCGCGCCAGCGTGACATGCGGCATGAACTTGCGCGGATCGGGCGGGAGACCGATCCTCTGGCAGATTCTCTCGACTTCCGCCTGCAGCGCATGCATTTCCGGAGAGGGAGAAACCCCGGCCCATATGGAATGCGGTTTCTTGGAGCCGAAGGACCCCATACCGGTGAGATTGAGCTGGAATTCCGGCCTTTCGATCCGATCCAGCCTGTCCACGACCTCATCGGCGGTCCGCCCGTCGATGTCACCGATAAAACGCAGGGTTATGTGATAATTCTCCACATCGATCCACCGGGCTCCCGGCAGACCACCGCGCAACAATGAGAGGCTCATAGCCGCATTGCGCGGAATTTCGAGGGCGGTAAACAGTCTCGGCATGGCGAGCTCCCCGAATCTCTTGGCAGAACAAGCATAGCGAATCACGCAATGCAGATGGGCGCAAGTGCTTATTTTTTTTGCGCACCGATTGTCTTGATGAAGCTTTCAACAGCCGGCAAAGATTTTTCAACCATCATCGCCACACCACTGGTATTGGGGTGCATCTTGTCATCCAACTTCAGCGCATCATCCGTCACCACGCCATCCAGAAAGAAGGGATAAAGCGGCAGGTTGTATTTTTCGGCAAGCTTCGGAAAGATCGGATTGAAGCGCTTGGCGTAATCTTCGCCCATATTCGGCGGCGCCATAATGCCGACCAGCAACACGGCTATGTTGCGCTTCTGGAAGCCGGAAATGATGGTATCGAGGTTCTTTTCGGTCTGTTCGGGGGGAATTCCGCGCAGAGCGTCATTGGCGCCGAGTTCCAGAATGACCCCATCAGTACCATCGGGAACCGACCATTCCGCCCGCGCCAGGCCGCCGGAAGAGGTATCGCCGGACACACCGGCATTGGCGATGGCGACATTGACGCCCTTGCCCTTTAATGCAGCCTCAAGCTGTGCGGTGTAGCTGTCGGTTGGGGGCAGCTGATAGCCAGCCATCAGGCTGTCGCCGAGGCCGACCAGTTGCCATGTCCGCTCCTGAGCCGTGACAACAGTGGCGGAAAAGGCGGTAGCGAAAATGACGATGAAGTGAAACAGGGCAGCTTTAAATCTCATCACGGCTTTCCTAACTTGGTTCCCATTGTCTGAAATACCGACCGCATCGACCGCCAGACCGTTTTCATCACCCTATATAGGAACGAGAATTGTGACGAAAAGCATCATAGAGCTGAAGAAAGCCGACCTCACGCTCGGCAATGCCGCCGCCTCCGTTCACGTTCTCAAGAACATCAATCTTTCAATCGGAGAGAGCGAGGCGGTTGGTATCGTCGGCCCCTCCGGCTCGGGAAAGTCGACGCTTCTGATGGTGCTTGCCGGTCTCGAGAGGCTCGATAGCGGTGAAATCATCATCGCGAATACGGAACTGCACAAGCTCGGCGAGGACGCGCTGGCGGATTTTCGCGGCCGGAATATCGGCATTGTTTTCCAGTCCTTCCATCTCATCGCCAACATGACGGCACTGGAAAATGTCGCCGTTCCGCTCGAACTGGCAAACACCCCGAACCCCTTCGAGATCGCCAGGCGCGAACTCGTCGCCGTCGGTCTCGGTGAACGCCTGAACCATTATCCCGGCCAGCTCTCCGGCGGCGAACAGCAACGTGTCGCCATCGCCCGCGCGCTTGCCCCCTCACCGGCCGTACTGATTGCTGATGAACCGACCGGCAATCTCGATACCGATACCGGCAGGCAGATCGCTGATCTTCTTTTTGCCAAACAGGCCGAGCGCGGCATGACGATGATCCTCGTCACCCATGATCCGTCGCTTGCCGCCCGCTGCTCACGGCAGATCAAGGTGCGCTCCGGCGAGATAGAGGGCGACAGCGCGAAGCCCCAGATTGCGCGGGCGGTATCGGCATGACTGGATCTGTTCTCCCGTCTTTTGCCAATGTCAGAAACGCCGCGAGGCTCGCACGGCGAGAAATTCGCGGCGGCCTTCGAGGCTTTTACATTTTCCTTGCCTGTATTGCGCTTGGAACCGGCGCCATCGCCGCCGTCAATTCCGTCTCACGCGCGGTCACCAGCGCCATTGCCACGGAAGGTCAGTCCATACTGGCAGGCGACGTGCGTTTCGAACTGCGCAACAGGGAAGCAACGCAGGAAGAACGGGCCTATCTCGATGGGCTAGGCACCGTCGCGGTTTCCACCGGGCTGCGCTCCATGGCGCGCCTTGCCGACGGTTCCGAACAGACGTTGACTGAGGTGAAAGCCATAGACGGCTCCTATCCGCTCTTTGGCACCTTCGTTGCCGAACCCAACCGGCCGTTAAGCGAGCTTCTGGCTGGCACCGGCGACACCTATGGCGCCATCGCCGCACCGCTTCTGCTGGAACGGCTCGGCATCAAGGTCGGCGATGAAATCCTGCTCGGCAATGTGAAGCTGAAACTGACCGGCACCGTGGTCGACGAACCGGATGCGCTGTCTGACGGCTTCGGTTTTGCTCCAAGGCTGATGGTCAGCCGCGATGCCCTTTTTGCTTCTGACCTCGTTCAGACCGGAAGCCTGGTCGAACACGCCTACAAGATCAGGCTGAACGATCCTTCGTCACGGCCAACGATGAACGACGCGGCCAACAAGGCCTTTCCCGATGCCGGTTGGTCCATCCGCACCAGCGACCGGGCGGCACCCTCGCTCACCGAAAACGTCAACCGCTTCTCGCAATTCCTGACGCTGGTAGGCCTCACCGCCCTCATCGTCGGCGGTGTCGGCGTCGCCAATGCCGTCCGCGCGTTTCTGGATTCCAAACGCACCACGATCGCCTCGCTGAAATGCCTGGGCGCACCGGCCTCCGTGGTCACCATGACCTATCTCTTCCAGATCGCCTTCATTGCCGCCGTCGGCATCGTCATCGGCCTTGTGGTCGGCGCCGTCGCGCCACTCATCGCCATGCGGTTTCTGGAAGGCGTATTGCCTGTACCGGAAGAGCTCGCCTTTTACCCCGGCGCTCTCGGTCTCGCCGCCCTGTTCGGCCTCCTGACCACGTTCGCCTTCGCCATCGTTCCCCTTGGCCAGGCGCGTGAGGTTCCGGCAACCGCGCTTTTCCGCGAGCAGGGTTTCGAAGAAGGAAGCTGGCCGTCCTGGCCCTATCTGGCCGCAACCGGTCTGCTGCTGGCGGCGCTTGCCGCCCTCGCCATCTTTTCGGCGGAAGACCGCTTCATCGCCTCGATCTTCCTTGCGGCCATCGCTTTTGCCTTCGTGGTGCTGCGACTGGTGGCTGCGGGCGTAAAGGCCATCGCCAAGCGCAGCCCGCGCGTTCATTCGGCTGCGCTGAGGCTGGCGATCGGTAATATTCACCGGCCGGGCGCACTCACCCCCTCGGTCGTTCTTTCGCTCGGCCTCGGGCTGACCCTCCTCGTAACGCTCACCCTGATCGACGGCAATCTGCGTCGCGAACTGACGGACAGCCTGCCGGAACAGGCACCGAATTTCTTCTTCGTGGATATTCAGGGCAGCGAAGTTCAGGGCTTCCGCGATCTTTTGAAGCAAGAAGCGCCGGAAGGAGCCCTGACCGAAGTACCGATGCTGCGCGGCCGCATTCTGGCGCTTAACGGCGAGGACGTGACAAAAATGGACGTGCCATCTTCCGGACGCTGGGTGCTGCGCGGTGACCGGGGCATCACCTATTCCCAGGAAATTCCTGAAAACGCGACGCTGACGGAGGGAACATGGTGGGGGCCGGACTATAGCGGCGAGCCGCTGGTCTCCTTCGCCGCGAAAGAGGCGGGGGATCTGGGCCTCAAGATCGGCGACACGGTCACCGTCAACGTGCTCGGACGCAGCATAACGGCCAAGATCGCCAATCTGCGCAACGTCGAATGGGAATCACTGTCGATCAATTTCGTCATGGTGTTTTCACCGAACACCTTCCGCGGCGCGCCGCATGCGTGGCTGGCAACGCTCGCCGACCCTTCCGCAACCGCCGCCGACGAAGGCCGCATATTGCGCGCTGTCACCAACGCCTATCCGACGATCACCAGCGTGCGCGTGAAGGATGCGCTCGACGTCGTCAACCGCCTTGTCGGCCAGCTTGCCACCGCCATTCGCGCCGCTGCCGCCGTCGCGCTGATAGCCTCCGTCCTCGTTCTCGCCGGCGCTCTCGCTGCCGGCAACCGCGCGCGAACCCACGACGCGGTCATCCTGAAAACGCTGGGCGGCACACGAAACCTGCTCATCCGCGCCTTCTCCTACGAATATATGATGCTCGGTCTCGCCACCGCCGTCTTCGCGCTTTTCGCCGGCGGCGTCTCCGCATGGTTCGTGATCGCCCGCATCATGAAGCTGCCCTCCAGCTTCCTGCCGGATGTGGCGATCGGAACCCTCGTCGTCGCCCTCGTCATGACTGTCGGCATCGGGCTCATCGGCACATGGCGCATTCTCGGCCAGAAGGCGGCGCCGGTTCTGCGGCAGGCGGGAGAATGATCATCGGTTGTGCCCCGCTTAACTTTAGCGATTAATTCTTTGTAATGATCGCCAAAACGTGAGCGCTTTTCGCGCATATGGTGTCTTTTCAACTGGAAAAGGCCTTGTATCGGACACGTTCTGCCATCATATTCTTTGGCAGGCTTGCTGAAGCTCCGCAGCGGCGCCCGGGAGGTATCCCGACACCGTAGCAATTACGGAGCTCAAAAGAGGACACAATGGCTGACTTCAATAACTACCAGAACCGCATGGCGCAGACCCGTGCACAGACTGGTGCGATGATCGATGAAGGTCTCCGCGCCTATATGCTGAAGGTTTACAACCTGATGGCGCTGGCTCTGGTCATCACCGGCGTTGCGGCTTTCGCAACCTATTCATTCGCTGCGTCCAACCCTGCCTTCCAGCAGCTGCTTTATGCATCTCCGCTGCGCTGGGTCATCATGCTCGCACCGCTGGCACTGGTTTTCTTCCTTAGCTTCCGTATTCAGAATATGAGCGTTTCCGCCGCGCAGACGACATTCTGGGTCTATGCCGCGCTGATGGGCGTGTCGCTGTCGTCGATCTTCATTGTCTTCACCGGCCAGAGCATCGTCCAGACGTTCTTCGTGACCGCCGCTTCGTTCGGTGCGCTCTCGCTTTACGGTTACACGACAAAAAAGAACCTTTCCGGTCTCGGTTCGTTCCTGATCATGGGTCTGTTCGGCCTGATCATCGCTTCCATCGTCAATATCTTCCTTGCATCCTCCGCACTGCAGTTTGCGATTTCCGCAATCGGCGTACTGATCTTCGCAGGCCTGACCGCCTACGACACCCAGAAGATCAAGGAAATGTACTTTGACGGCGACGATGTTGCCGTGGCTGGCCGCAAGGCCATCATGGGCGCGCTGACGCTCTATCTCGACTTCATCAACCTCTTCACCTTCCTCCTGCAGTTCCTCGGAAACCGCGACGACTAAGGTTAAGAGTTCTACTGACAGACATGCGAAAGGCGGCCCTTCGGCCGCCTTTTTATTTGCGAAGATTTCCTCACCCCTATCCGCGAGAGCAGGCTGTTCCTGCGAATAGTCCGCTCCTGTTAAAGCTCATTCAATGAGCTTCAGAACCTTGTCGAAAACTTTCAGAACCTGCGGCAATTCATGGCCACGTTTGAGAATGCGGCCATCCGTATTCACCACGCAATAGGCACCCTGTTTTGCCCCCAGCTTGGGGTTTTTCTCGATCCTGAAAAGCGGCATTTCACCTGATCGCTTGAAGACGGAAAACACCGCCTTTTCCTTCAGGTGATCGATGGCGTAGTCACGCCACTCGCCCTCTCCCACCATGCGGCCATAGATGCGCAGAATCGCATCCAGCTCGCGCCGGTGAAAGGTGACCGGCAAAGGGTCCTTGTTCTTTTTATATTCCCGGAGATCGATAACGGTGGAATTGTCACGTGAAGCGGTCTGCACCTGCTGCACATCCGGTTGATCGGTCATCCAATACCTCCGATTCCACCCAAATCATCCATGCAGTGTGAGCCTGAGGGGGCGAAATTGCAAGTCTTTGCACTACCATGGCGCACAGGACCGGCAATTCCAGGAAAGGTTTGACAGGCCTCGAATTGCAGCCGATCCAGAAGGCGCCAGCACGGAATGGCGCCCCATCCATCCCTCTGGAGGGACTGCCGACAGCAAAGGCAGAGGTTAAAAATGGTAACCATTTAGGCAGCCATTTTCACATGGCCTGCCGTATTTCGGTCAAACCATGGCCCGAATTGGGTGGAATAGTCCTATTGTCAATTGATGCCTAGGCACCAAGATGACCCGGTCCGGTGCATTGACCCTTTACCCCCAGCCCCCAATGCCCGGACCGGATCTTCCATCGCCCACAGGCGATCAGGGGGTTTCATTTCCAAGCAGGATACTTGCGCCGACAATTGCCGCGGGATCGCCGCCGGCATTTGCCGTCTGCAAAAGCACCGCGCAGCCGCCCTTTTTCACCTTTGCCACCACGCTCGCCGGAAGCTTCACTGTCATCGGTGAACCATCCCACATGCCGACGGTTTGCACGTCATAGACGCTGTGCCAGTAGGACATTTTTTTCCCCTGGTTATCCCCCTTCTGCACATCAACCGTCTGTTCGCGCGTGAAATAGGCGACTACGACATCGGCCCTGCCGCTGCCGGCACCGATATCGATCTCCACCTCGTTTCCGGAAAACTTCGACGAGACCGGGACATTCAGTCCCTTGCCTTCGCGCTTGAAAGCATCGAGCCTGTCGTAAATTCCACGGACATCCGCGCCCTTGACGTGGTCGCGACCATTCAGAATGGCCTGCGGCGTATAGACCCCGTTACGGCCGAGTGCGCGCATATAGCCATATTGCCGATCGGTATTTTCCTTCGATGCCAGCGAATCCGTCCAGCCCAGATAGTTCCAGTAATCGACATGGTAGGAAAGACCGACGACATCGCCCTTCTGGATCATCTTGCGCAAGGCTTCATCCGCCGGCGGGCACGAGGCACATCCCTGCGATGTGAACAATTCGACGACGCCCTTCACAGCTTCCTGCGCCTGCGCGGAGGTGACGAGAAACGTGCCGAGAAGACATATCGACAGGGGGAATTTCAGCGGCATTACAAAAACCTTTGTCCGGAAGAGATCCAGACGAATTGATGCGATCAATCCTGCCGGGATGCAAACCGGAAAATAACGTCTATTGCCCTTCAATAGAAAGTCACGAAGGGGTGAGCGACAATCACAAAAAAAGAGACTTGAAACGGAAAGACGCCGGGATTCCGCCCGGCGCCTTAGATTTTCAAAGCTTTACGCGACCAGATCGCGAAGAACGGTTTGCAGAATGCCGCCATTGTTCATGTAGATCACTTCATCAAGCGTATCGATGCGGCAGAGAAGCGGAACTTCCTTCACCGTACCGTCGCTGTAGGTGATCTTGGCGATCTTCTTTTCACGCGGCTTGATTTCACCTTCGAGACCATCGATCTCGACGATTTCGTCGCCCTTGAGGTCGAGGCTCGCCCAGGTCGTGCCTTCCTCGAAAACGAAGGGAACGACACCCATGCCGACGAGGTTCGAACGGTGGATGCGTTCGAAGGACTGCGCGATGACGGCCTTGACGCCGAGCAGGTTGGTGCCCTTCGCCGCCCAGTCGCGGGACGAGCCGTTACCATATTCGACACCGGCGAAGATGACGAGCGGAACGCCTTCCGCCTTGTATTTCATCGCGGCGTCATAGATCGACATCTCTTCCTTCGACGGATAGTGGATGGTGTAGCCACCTTCCTTGCCGTTCGGGCCGAGCATGTGGTTGCGGATGCGGATATTGGCGAAGGTGCCGCGCATCATCACTTCATGGTTGCCACGGCGCGTGCCGTACTGGTTGAAGTCGGCCACGGCAACGCCGTGCTCCGTCAGATAGGCACCAGCAGGCGAAGCAGCCTTGATCGAACCGGCCGGAGAAATATGGTCGGTGGTGATCTTGTCGCCGAAGAGACCGAGGACGCGCGCGCCCTTGATGTTCTTGAGGCCGGTGCCCTTTTTGCCCATGCCGACGAAATAGGGCGGGTTTTGAACATAGGTGGACTGGTCGTCCCAGGCATAGGTCTGGCCCGGCGGAACCTGAACGGCCTGCCAGTTCGCGTCACCCTTGAACACGTCAGCATACTTGGTTTCGTAGAGCTCACGGGTGACGTATTTCAGGATGAATTCCTGGATTTCCTTGGAGGTCGGCCAGATATCCTTGAGATAGACCGGGTTGCCGTTCTGGTCGTCGCCGATCGGCTCCTTGGTCAGATCCTTCTGGACGGTGCCGGCAAGCGCATAGGCCACGACGAGCGGCGGCGAGGCCAGATAGTTCGCCTGCACGTCAGGCGAGATGCGGCCTTCGAAGTTGCGGTTACCAGAGAGAACACCTGATGTGATCAGGCCCTTGTCGTTGATCGTCTTGGAGATCGCAGGCGGCAGCGGACCGGAGTTACCGATGCAGGTCGTGCAGCCGAAGCCGACGAGGTTGAAGCCGATCGCATCGAGATCCTTCTGCAGACCGGACTTGTCGAGATATTCGGCAACAACCTGCGATCCCGGTGCCAGCGAAGTCTTCACCCACGGCTTGGACTTCAGCCCCTTGGCGACAGCGTTGCGGGCGAGAAGGCCGGCAGCGATGAGAACCGAGGGGTTGGAGGTGTTCGTGCAGGAGGTGATGGCGGCAATCGCCACATCGCCGTGACCGAGATCAAAAGCTTCGCCTTCGACAGCATAGCGGCTGTTGATCTGGCCGGGCTTCTTGTAGTCGTTCTCGAGAGCCGTTGCGAAATTCGGCGCAATGGTTTCGAGCGGCAGACGGCCTTCCGGGCGCTTCGGACCGGCCATGGAGGGCACGACGTCACCAAGATCGAGTTCCAGCGTGTCGGTGAAGACGAGGTCGGAACCATCGCCGGTGCGCCACATGTCCTGCGCCTTGGAATAGGCTTCGACGAGCGCGATACGATCCTTGGCACGGCCGGACATGGTCAGGTAGTTGATGGTTTCGCCGTCAACCGGGAAGAAGCCGCAGGTCGCGCCATATTCCGGGCCCATATTGCCGATGGTCGCACGGTCGGCCAGAGACATCGAATCAAGGCCGGGGCCGAAGAATTCGACGAACTTCGATACCACGCCCTTCTTACGCAGCATCTGCACGACCGTCAGAACGAGGTCGGTCGCGGTGACGCCTTCCTTCACCTTGCCGGTCAGCTTGAAGCCGATGACCTCGGGCAGAAGCATGGAGACCGGCTGGCCGAGCATGGCAGCTTCAGCCTCGATACCGCCGACACCCCAGCCGAGAACGCCGAGACCGTTGATCATGGTCGTATGCGAATCCGTGCCGACGCAGGTATCCGGATAAGCGATCGTCTCGCCGTCCTCCTCCTTCGTCCAGACGGTCTGGCCGAGATATTCGAGGTTGACCTGGTGACAGATGCCTGTGCCGGGCGGAACCACGCGGAAATTCTTGAACGCCTGCTGGCCCCACTTCAGGAAGCGGTAACGCTCGCCGTTGCGCTCATATTCCAGTTCAACGTTGCGGGCAAAGGCGCTCGGCGTGCCGAATTCATCGACGATAACAGAGTGGTCAATGACGAGATCGACGGGAACCAGCGGATTGATCTTTTCCGGATCGCCGCCAAGAGCCTTGATACCGTCACGCATGGCGGCAAGATCAACCACGGCGGGAACACCGGTGAAGTCCTGCATGAGAACGCGGGCGGGGCGGTAGGCGATTTCGGTTTCGGTCAGGCCCTTGTTACCAAGCCATTCGGACACCGCAAGGATATGTTCCTTGGTGACGGACTGGCCGTCCTCGAAACGCAGCAGGTTTTCCAGAAGAACCTTCATGGAATAGGGCAGCTTGGAAACGCCCTTCAGGCCATTGGCTTCAGCCTTGGGAAGGCTGAAATAGACGTAATCCTTACCGCCAACGGTAAGGACGGAACGACATTTGAAACTGTCGAGTGATTTGGGCATGGATAAAAACCCCGCTTACACTGATAGCCAACACGTTCGTGCGGACACCTATGCACTCATGCACATCAGGATGCGGGTACGACCATTTCCGCTGTCCGCACGTGAAAATTGCTCCTCGCAATCGTCAAGTCCGGCGCAAGATGATGTTCACGCCGGCCGCTGGCGTGTTGACACCCATATAGATAATTTCAGACAAACGTGCCAGACCATTCAACCAAGCTAATCGATTTTTTTATCGAGACGACGAAATCTGAAACGGAACCGCAGCATGGATTTGACGGCGGAAAATCTTGGCGTGCGACGCGGCGAAGATTTCATATTCATGAATATTTCCTTCAAGTTAAGCGACGGAGAGGCGCTGGTGCTGACCGGGCGCAACGGCTCGGGAAAATCCACGCTGCTGCGCACGGTGGCGGGTCTGCTGCGTCCCGAGCAGGGACGGATTAAGATAGCCGGCGAAGGAATTGAGCCGGACATGCGCCCCTCGGAGGCCTGCCATTATCTCGGCCATCGCAATGCCATGAAAACCGAACTGACCGTTTCGGAAAACCTGCGCTTCTGGAAGGATTTCCTCGGTGACTTTCCCGGCGGCAGGGGCATGGCGATTGATGAGGCCGCGGAGATCGTCGGCCTTGCCGGTATTACCCACCTGCCCTTCGGTTATCTCTCCGCCGGCCAGCAGCGGCGGTTTGCCATGGCGAAGCTTTTGATTGCCTGGCGACCGGTGTGGATTCTCGATGAGCCGACCGCGGCGCTTGATAAGGCTGCGGACGGAATGTTTACCGATCTTGTGAAAAACCACCTTAGAAGGGGCGGGATTGTACTTGCTGCGACCCATCAGCCGCTGGGGTTGGAGAATACGCAGGAATTGCAGATGACGGGGTTTGCAGGGGTGGAGGCTTGGGCATGATGGTGATGTGCGTGCGGCTTACCCCCCTCTGCCCTGCCGGGCATCTCCCCCTCAAGGGGGGAGATCGACTCGCGGTTAGGTCTCGACAATCTCAACGTTTGAGAATGAAGCGTCGGGAAAGCCTCCTGCTGATCTCCCCCCTTGAGGGGGAGATGCCCGGCAGGGCAGAGGGGGGTAACGCCGCGAACACGAGGACGCCCCAATGACCGCCCTCTTCCTCCGCGATATCAAACTCTCCATCCGCGCCGGCGGCGGCGCGCTGATCGGCGTGCTGTTCTTCATGACCGTGGTTGCCGTCATCCCGTTCGGCGTCGGTCCCGATCTCAACCTGCTCGCCCGCATCGGCCCGGCCATCGTCTGGATCGGCGCGCTTCTATCAGCTCTTCTCGGCCTCGACCGGCTGTTCCAGGCCGAACGGGATGACGGATCCCTCGATCTGATCCTGATGCAGGAAACCCCGCTCGTCCTGACCGTCTTCGTGAAATGCCTGGCGCACTGGGTCACGACCGGTCTGCCGCTGGTGCTTGCCTCGCCGCTGCTCGGCCTGTTCATGAACATGGACGAGGTGGCGATCGGCGCCGTCATGCTCACCCTTCTCGTCGGTTCACCCGCCATTACCTTCATCGGCGCGGTGGGCGCAGCGGTTGCCGTTGCCCTGCCGCGCGGCGGCCTTCTGGTCTCCATCCTCGTCCTGCCGCTCGCCATTCCCGTCTTGATCTTCGGCGTCAGCGCTTCCTACGCAGCCGTGCAGGACCCGGCGCCCTTCATGCCGCCATTTCTCATCCTCTGCGCGATCACGTTATTTTCAGCCGTGACCGGCCCTTTCTTTGCCGCTTTGGCATTGCGCAATGTTATGGATTGATGAAGCACCGATTGACAGGGATCAATTGCGGGACGGCCATTCTCGGGTTACACAAACGGCATGAACGAGCAGACCTTCACCATCACCAAATTCAGTGATCTCGCCAACCCCACGCGGTTCCTGGCGCTGGCGGCACGCATTCTGCCTTGGCTCGCGGCTCTGACAGCACTGGTACTGGCATCAGGCCTTTATCTATCCTTCACCACCGATGGCGATTACCAGCAGGGTTATACCGTGCGCATCATGTATGTGCATGTCCCCTCCGCCTGGCTTGCCATGATGTGTTATTCGGTCATGGCGATCTCTGCGATCGGCACCCTCGTCTGGCGTCACCCGCTCGCGGATGTCAGCCATAAGGCCGCCGCCCCCATCGGCGCCGCCTTCACGCTCATCGCACTCATCACCGGCTCGCTCTGGGGCAAACCCATGTGGGGAACCTGGTGGGTATGGGACGCACGGCTGACCTCCGTTTTCGTGCTTTTCCTGATGTATCTCGGGCTCATCGCACTCAACCGGGCCATGGATGATCCGTCCAGGGCGGCCCGCGTCAGCGCCGTGCTGATCCTCGTCGGTTTCGTGAATATCCCCATCATCAAATTTTCGGTCGAGTGGTGGAATACGCTTCACCAGCCGGCAAGTGTCATCCGCATGGGCGGTTCCGCCATCGATGCGGAATTTCTCTGGCCGCTTCTGACGATGGCCATCGGGTTCACGCTGCTGTTCTTCACCTTGCATATCGCCGCCATGCGCAATGAAATCTGGCGTCGGCGTGTCGCAGCGCAACGGCGGCTTGCCGCCCGCATCGCGAACCGGGAGGGCTGAGAGGATGACACACGCCTTTTATATCGGCATGTCCTATGCGGCCACCGGCCTCGTCGTTCTCTGTCTCATCGCCTGGGTCGTCATGGACGGCCAGGCGCGCAAACGGGAACTGAAAGAACTGGAGGCCTCCGGTGTGCGCCGCAGGGCAAGAGCCGGTTCCGCAGGTGACGCGCAATGACGCAGGCCAACCACGACGACACCAAAGCCAAAACGACGGGCCGTGCACGTTATGCGCTGGCGCTTCTCCCGTTGCTGCTGTTTGGCGGTTTCGCCCTCATCGCCGGCAAGATGCTCTACGATCAGGACGTGAACGGGCTTGACATCAGCGCCATTCCCTCGGCGCTTATCGGTACCAAGGCACCCGCCCTGTCGCTACCGCCGCTGGAGGGCTCGAACCTTCCGGCGCTGACCGATACCGCCATCAAAGGCAGGCTGACGCTGGTCAACGTCTTCGCCTCCTGGTGCATTCCCTGCCGGCAGGAGCACCCGCTGCTTCAGGAATTGGCGAAGGACGACCGCATCACCGTCGTCGGCATCAATTACAAGGACAAGCAGGATAATGCGCTGCGTTTCCTCGGCGAGCTCGGTAATCCCTTTGCGGCGATAGGCGTCGATCCGAACGGCAAGGCGGCGATTGACTGGGGTGTCTATGGTATTCCCGAAAGTTATCTGGTCGGCGCGGATGGCACGATCCTTTATAAAAAGGTCGGCCCCTTCGATGCCCGCAGCGTCGAACGGGACCTGCTGCCAGCCATCGCGGCCGCAGCCGGGAAATAACCCACTCCGCAAGGTATCACCCCTTGGTAACGACCCTCAGCGACGGGCCTTCAGCCGGCAGACGCATGCCTTCCAGCACGACTTGGTCGCGACCGCCACGTTTTGCGGCATAGAGACTATCATCGGCACGCTTGATGGCATCGTGGATTGAATGATCCCCCCTCGCGACGGCCGAGACACCGAAGCTTGCCGTGATCTGGCTGGTTACACCCCGGTTGCGCCAATCGAGCGACGAAAGACCTGTACGCATGCCATTGGCAAGTTGGCCGGCTGCGGCAGCCGTCTGGCCGGGCAGGAAGACAACGAATTCCTCACCGCCAAAGCGCGCCACCAGCGCATCCCCGGGCGCGTTTTTTCTGAGAAGATCGGAAAGGCCGATGAGAACGATATCTCCTGCCGCATGACCGTAGACGTCGTTGATGCGCTTGAAATGATCTATGTCGCAGACAATGACCGCGCCCTCAGGCGTATCGTTGCGAAAATCGGGAACACGGTGATCAAAGCCGCGGCGGTTCAGCACGTCAGTCAGAGGATCATGTTCCGCCGCATGCAGATGCCGGTCGACGGTGACGGAAATCTGGCTCGCAAGCACGGAAAGCGCAAGCAGGAAACCGAAAATGCTCGCGGCGAGCTGCATGTAGAAGGCATAATCCGACTCGAAGAATTCGCTGAGCTCGATCATTGAGCCCCCCGGCGTCATCACCAGCAGCATGCCGATGCGCACCAGCGTTTCCACCACCACAAGACAGGCAATTCCCACCATCAGCCTGTCGGCGAGCGCGACGGGGCGCTTTCGCACGAGCCAGACCGGGATCGCAAGCAAAAGGGCGCAGACGAGATCGCCAATGACGAGCTCGCGTTTCAGATCCGGCGTGATGAAAACATGGAAAGAGACCAGCAACACCGCAACCACGACGATCGACAGTCGGGCCGCGGTATGAAGCGGCCGGTCAAAATGGGTAAGCAGCGCGTGGCCATAGAGGAAGAAGGCGGAGAAGAACAACAGGTTCGAAAGGATCGCCTGGACTTCGAAAGGCAGGCCACCGAGCACCAGAGGCGTCGCAAAACCAAAGGCCGCCGAAAGATATCCGATACCCCAATAGCGGGCGGAAGCGTGACCGATCCTCTGCAGGAACAGGAACACCACGCCGAATGTCAGCATGATGAAGGGGAGAAGATAGGCGAAATTATCTTGCAACGGGTTCTGCCAGGAAGAGACGGGTCTTTGAACCCGGACGATACCGCAATGCCCTTAAAAAAAGCCTGCATGTCTCGCGTGGTTTCAGTCCATCCCGGCCAAAATCCTGGCGGCTGCGTTCACATTTGCGGGAGCGCGTTCTGCCATTCCTTGATCGCCTCCACAGGCCAGACCAGCATGACGACGTTCAGCGTCAGATTATCGCGGATCAGCCAGCCGGTGAAGATTTCGAAGAAGATGGCGATCACAACCGTCAGCCACACCGGCACGCGGGCGGCGAAGAGGAAACCCAGCACCATAAAAACCGTATCCATCGCCGAGTTCAGGATGCTGTCGCCGGTGTAACCCAGCGCCATGGTCGCCGTGCGGTAACGATCGATGATGAGAGGCGAGTTTTCAAGGATCTCCCATGCCGCTTCCACCAGAACCGCAAGTGACAGCCGCATGGAAAGCGGTTTGTTGCGGAAGAGCAGCCAGGCGAACCAGTAGAACAGGAAGCCGTGAATGATATGCGAGGGCGTATACCAGTCGGCCAGATGCTGGGAATTGCCCAGTGTGTTCACGCCCGGCTCGAACAGCTTCACATAACCGCATTCGCAGATCGGAATGCGGCCCATGGCATAGAGAATGACGATCTGCAGGAGAAGCAGCCCGGCGGCCACGCCGAACCATTTGAGCGAGCGCGAACGGGAAGCCGACATCTCTGCAATTGTCATTTTTCGTCCTTGTTGAGCGGTTCCAGCGAATGGCGCATGACGAGCGGCATTTGCGCCATGGTGAAGATGATGGTGATCGGCATCGTGCCCCACACCTTGAAGGCGACCCAAGTGTCGGTGGTGAACATGCGCCACACAACCTCGTTCATCACCGCGAGGAAGAGGAAAAACACGCCCCAGCGCAGCGTCAGCTTGCGCCAGCCCTCATCCGTCAGCCTGAAGGCCGAATTGAAGACGTAACCCAGCAGCGATTGCCCGAAGAACAGGCCGCCCAGCAGAATGACGCCGAACAGCGTGTTGACGATGGTCGGCTTCATCTTGATGAAAGTGTCGTTCTGCAGCCACAAGGTCAGCGCGCCGAAGACGAACACCACGATGCCTGATATCAGCGGCATGATCGGCAGTTTCCGAGTCAGCGCCCATGAAACCGAGAGAGCCAGCGCCGTTGCGATCATGAACAGGCCGGTGGCAATGAAGATCGGCCCGCCGAATTCCGTCAGCACGGGGAAGGTGGAGGCCAGCCATTCGCCCCGGGAATTGGCGAAGAAGAACACCATGAGCGGGCCAAGCTCGAGCACGAATTTCAGGAGCGGGCTGATTTCCGCAACCATCTTTTCGCTTTCCTTGGAATTGCTTTCAATATCCATACTCACACTCCCGCAATGGCCTTGGCGAAATCTTCCGCCTCGAAGGGCTCCAGATCATCAACACCTTCACCCACGCCGATGAAATAAACCGGCAGCTTGTGTTTGGCAGCGATGGCGACGAGGATACCGCCCCGCGCCGTGCCATCCAATTTTGTCATAATCAGGCCCGAAACGCCCGCGACATTGCGGAATATTTCCACCTGGTTCATGGCGTTCTGTCCCGTCGTTGCATCCAGCGTCTGCAGCACCGTGTGCGGCGCGTCCGGATCGAGCTTGCCGAGCACGCGCACGATCTTTTCCAGCTCCGCCATCAGTTCCGTCTTGTTTTGCAGACGGCCGGCCGTATCGATGATGAGCACATCGCTTTTCTGCGCCCGCGCCTGCTCATAAGCGTCGTAGGCAAGCCCCGCCGCATCCGCGCCGAGCTTGGTGCCGATGAATTGCGACCCGGTCCGATCGGCCCAGATCTTGAGCTGTTCGATGGCCGCCGCGCGGAAGGTATCGCCGGCCGCAAGCATGACCTTGAGGCCAGAGCCCGAGAGCTTGGCGGCAAGCTTGCCGATAGTGGTCGTCTTGCCGGTACCGTTCACGCCGACGACGAGAATGACATGCGGCTTGTGCGAGAGATCGAGTTCCAGCGGCTTGGCGACAGGCTTCAGGACCTTGGTGATCTCACCCGCCATGATGCGCGCCACATCTTCGCCGCTGACATCCTTGCCGTAACGTTCGGAAGACAGGGCGCCGGTGATGCGCATGGCGGTCTCCACACCCAGATCCGACTGGATGAGAAGGTCTTCCAGCTCATCGAGCGTGTCCTCATCCAGCTTGCGCTTGGTAAAGAGCGCCGAAATCTGCGTCGTCAGCTGCGACGACGTGCGGGCAAGCCCGGCCCGCAGGCGCTGAAACCATGTCAGTTTTACCTGCGGTGCGATAGGGGCGGGTTCCTGCCGTTCACTTGCCGACGAAAAACCCTTGGGCAATGCCGTTGGAACCGCAGGTTCGACGGCACTCGCAGCCTCCGCCTCGTCGAGCAGCGCATCCATCGCATCCGCATCCAGCACGACATCCACAGCTTCCGACAAAGCTTCGTCCTGCTCTTCCGCGGCGGCTTCCGCCTGTAGCAACGACAATGGAACCACGCCCATATCGCCGGAAAGCTCGGCACCGGGAAGAAGCGGCGCGTCCTCTTCCTCATCTTCTTCGGAGAGCACTACATCCGTCGCCTCGTCCGGGGCCGGGCCACCGGCCGTCTCCATCTCCAGTTCGGAAACCGGGTCCTTGTCGACAGCGCCATGCACTTGCGCGTCGCTCAGCGCCGCTTCGAAGGAGGCGTTTTCATTGCCGCGCTCAGACGCGGCGTCCTCTTGCGGCCGCTCTTCCGTTTCGGCCTTGTCCTTGCCGAACGAAAAGACTTTTTTGATGAAGCCGAGGGCCATGGTCGTTCCCGTGTCTTTTCTCTTTAGCCGCCTCAGGCCGCATTTGCCGCCAGAAGCTTCATGTTCAGATGTTTGCCGTTGTGGCCGGTAATCGCAACCTGCGCAAGAGTACGCGCAGGAAGATCAGGCGCCGCGACCAGCGTGAAATTATTGGTATGGGCAAAACCGTTGTTTTCGACGAGGATCGTCTGCATCGAACCGACCATACCTTGCAGATGCGTGAGCCGCAGCGCTTCTCCGCGTTCACGAAGCCTCGCCGCCCGCTCCTTCACCAGCGCGCGGTCGAGCTGCGGCATGCGAGCCGCCGGCGTGCCGGCACGCGGGCTGTAGGGAAATACATGCAGGCTGGAAATGCCGCATTCTTCCGCCAGCGTCGCGGCATTTTCGAACATCTCTTCCGTCTCTGTCGGAAAACCGGCGATCATATCCGCGCCGAAGGCGATCTCCGGCCGCAGCGCCCGCACGTCGCGACAGAAGCGGATGGCATCGGCCCGTGAATGGCGGCGTTTCATGCGTTTCAGGATCATGTCGTCGCCATGCTGGAGGGACAGGTGCAGATGCGGCATGAAACGCGGCTCATCAGCAATCAGATCCATGAGATGATGATCGGCCTCGATACTATCGATGGAGGAAAGGCGCAGGCGCAGAATATCCGGCACCTGCTTCAGCAATGTCTTGGCAAGATAACCAAGCGACGGCTCACCGGGCAGGTCAGCGCCATAGCTGGTCGCATCCACCCCGGTCAGCACGATTTCGCAATAGCCGCTTTCCGTCAGCCTGCGCGCCTGATCCACAACCGCACCCATGGGCACCGAGCGCGAATTGCCGCGCCCATAAGGAATGATGCAGAAGGTGCAGCGATGATCGCAGCCATTCTGTACCTGAATGAAGGCGCGCACATGCCCGTCTATGTGCTTCACCATCTGCGGCGCTGTCGCCTTGATGCTCATGATGTCGTTGACGCGCAGCTTTTCTTCCGCCGAGACGCCGAAATCCGGTAGCGCGCGATAGGAGGCGCTTTTCAGCTTTTCCTCATTGCCCAGCACCGCATCCACCTCGGGCATTTCGGCAAAGGTCTGTTTTTCCGTCTGTGCGGCGCAGCCGGTAACAATGATGCGTGCATGCGGATTGTCGCGCCGTGCGCGGCGGATGGCCTGGCGCGCCTGACGCACCGCCTCGCCCGTCACGGCACAGGTATTGACCAGCACGGCATTGTTGAGCCCGGCTTTTTCGGCCTCCGCCCGCATCACTTCCGATTCATAGGTGTTGAGACGGCAGCCGAAGGTTATGACCTCGACGCCACTCATACGGCCCCCTGTTCGGCCGCAGCATCACGCGACCAGACGCCGGTAACGGGATCGACCATGCCGGACCATTCCCATTCGGCAGGGCCGGTCATGATGACGTGATTGTCCTCACGCCAGTCGATGGTCAGCGGCACGCGGATGGGGCTGGAGGCGACATCGATGGTGACCTTCCGGCCGGTACGGCCGGTGCGGGCGGCGGAAACGGCTGATGCGCAGGCGGCCGAACCGCAGGCGAGTGTCAGCCCTGCGCCGCGCTCCCAGGTGCGGGTGCGAAGCGCACTGTCGGAAATCACCTGCGCCAGCGTGATATTGGCCTTCTCCGGAAACATCGGATGGTTTTCGAGCAGCGGCCCGAAACGTTCGAGGTCGAATTCCATCGGATCACGATCCACCCAGAAGATCGCGTGCGGATTGCCCATGGACATCACAGCAGGCGAGTGCAGGATCGGCGCATCGATCGGGCCAATCTGCAATTCGATGCGGCTGGTATCGTGGAACTCCTCCGAAAGCGGAATGTCGCTCCAGCGGAACCGCGGCAGGCCCATATCGACTGATATCATGCCATCTTCATGTTCGACGGCGTTCAGGATGCCCGCCACCGTCTGGAAGGTGAAGCTAGTCTTGCCCGTTTCGGAAGACAGCGCCTGCACCACGCAGCGCGTGCCATTGCCGCAGGCCTGCGCCTTCGTGCCGTCGCAATTGAGAATATCGATGAAGGCATCCGTGCCGCCAACACGCGGATCGTGGATCGCCATGATCTGGTCGAACTGTGTGGCAGCATCGGCGTTCAGCGCAATCGCCGCCTCCGGCGTGACCATATCTTTACGGCCGCGCATGTCGATAACGAGGATCTTGTTGCCAAGCCCGTTCATCTTCGCAAATTCGACCGTATCCGCCATCGCCTTAAACCTGAAAACTGTCTGAAAACCGGTTTGCATTCGGGATTTGCCCCGCGCTTTCGCCCTATATGGCGGAAAGACCGGCAAATTACCAGACTGTTGCGGCGCAAACGGGGCTGCGGTCAGACGGAAGGCACGTCGAAAACTTCACCGGGACGCATTGGCCGGAAACGGCTTTCGTCGACCCCCTGCTCCGTCAACGCAACCTTGAGGGCCGCAAGCGGCGCATCCACGGCCTCGTCCGTCAACTGTACTGTCCCCCAATGGTGCCCGCAAACATGCGCCGCGCCGCAAAGCTTCATTCCTTCCACGGCTTCCGCCGGGTTCTGGTGCTGGCCCTTCATGAACCAACGGGGCTCATAGGCACCGAAAGGCAGGTTGGCGAGACGGAACTCACCGTGCTTCTTGCGCGCGGCGTGATAGTTGAGGCCCTCGTGAAAGCCGGTATCGCCTATATGGTAGATTTTACCGCCTGGCGTTTCGATGACGAAGGCGGCCCAGAGCGCCATGCGTCGGTCGTTAAGACCGCGGGCCGACCAGTGGTGGCACGGTTCGAAATGAATTTTCACCGAACCTGTCTCCACCACATCGCCCCAATCGCCGACCTTGATACGCGCCGCCTCGACACCGGTGCGAATAATCGCGTCATTGCCGAGCGGCGTGATGAAAAGCGGCTTGTGCGCCACATGCAGGCGCTTCAACGTTTCCATATCCAGATGGTCGTAGTGATTATGGGTCACCAGCACCAGATCGATGGGCGGCAGATCCTCGAAACGGATGCCGGGCGGATTGACCCGTTTGGGACCGGCAAAACTGAAAGGGCTGGTGCGCTGCGACCACACCGGATCGACGAGAATATTCAAACCCGCCGTCTGGATGAGAAATGAAGCATGGCCCACAAAGGTGACGCGCATGTCCCTGCCTTCGATGCGGGCTTCCGGCTTTGCGAAGGGAAAGGGGCTCGGATAGCTTTCCGGCCATGTGGCGCGCTCGCCATTGAAGCGCCATTTCAGCAGCCCCATGAAATTGCCGGGCGGCGAACCGCCGGGGTTGAAGAAGCGCATCCCGTCGAAATGATCGGAGATCGGGCCGCTATAATAGGCGCTGGCGCTCGAACGGCGGGCATAAAGGCCACCACCCGCCAGAGCGAGCAGGCCAAGAGCGGAAAAACGAAAAAATTTTCGACGGTTCATGACAAATGTATAGGGAGCGAAAGAGGGCCGTTCAAGCACCGCCAATGGTGGCCGGCGACCAATCACGCAAAGATGAAATGCAGGCCTTCGCGCCTGAAACCCGGCACCGCCTTGACTTTTCCCGCGCTTTCCTGTTTATCGCCGCCAATCAGCTGGCAGTTTCACGACTCCAAGCCGCCGACCGGGACCCGCAAAGGTATAAAGAGATCCCGGAGGTCAACACCCGACAGCGCGATGCGCCCTCGGGTGCTTTTTGGCTTTGCGTCTTGTTTTTGGCAGCGAAAGCACCGACGTTTCGGAAACCCCGGAACGAAGAAGGAAGAAACGATGTTTGAAAACCTCCAGGACCGCCTTGGTTCCATTCTGAATGGACTGACCGGCCGTGGCGCGCTGACGGAAGCCGATGTTGCTGCCGCCCTGCGCGAGGTTCGCCGTGCGCTTCTGGAAGCGGACGTTGCGCTGGAAGTCGTGCGTTCCTTCACTGACAAGGTGCGTGAAAAGGCTGTCGGCGCAGCCGTTCTGAAATCCATCAAGCCCGGCCAGATGGTCGTCAAGATCGTGCATGACGAGCTTGTCGAAATGCTCGGCACCGAAGGCGTCTCGATCGACCTGCATGCGGCCGCCCCCGTCGTCATCATGATGGTGGGTCTGCAGGGTTCGGGCAAGACCACGACAACAGGCAAGATCGCCAAGCGCCTGACCGACCGTGACAAGAAGAAGGTGCTGATGGCATCTCTCGACACGCGTCGTCCGGCCGCACAGGAACAGCTTCGCCAGCTCGGCGTGCAGACCGGCGTCGATACGTTGCCGGTCATTGCCGGCCAGTCGCCGACAGATATCGCCGCGCGCGCCGTGCAGGCTGCAAAGCTCGGCGGCCATGACGTCGTCATTCTCGACACCGCCGGCCGTACCCACATCGACGAACCCTTGATGCTGGAAATGGCCGACATCAAGAAGAAGTCCAATCCGCACGAAATCCTGCTCGTCGCGGATTCGCTGACCGGTCAGGACGCCGTCAACCTTGCACGCAATTTCGATGAGCGCGTCGGCATCACCGGCCTCGTACTGACCCGTATGGACGGCGACGGACGCGGCGGTGCGGCCCTCTCCATGCGCGCCGTCACCGGCAAGCCGATCAAGCTGATCGGTATCGGCGAGCGCATGAATGAACTCGACGAGTTCCATCCGCGCCGTATCGCCGACCGTATTCTCGGCATGGGCGACATCGTCTCGCTGGTCGAGAAGGCCGCCGAAAACATCGATGCGGAAAAAGCCCGCGCCATGGCCGAGAAGATGGCCAAGGGCAAGTTCGACCTCAATGATCTGGCCGACCAGCTTGGTCAGATGAAGAAGATGGGCGGCATGGGTGGCATCATGGGGCTGATGCCCGGCATGGCTGGCATGAAGGACAAGATGGCTTCGGCCGGCATGAACGACAAGATGTTCGACCGCCAGATCGCCATCATCTCCTCGATGACCAAGGCGGAACGCGCCAATCCCGATATTCTGAAGCACAGCCGAAAGAAGCGCATCGCCGCCGGTTCCGGCACCGATGCCGCTGAAATCAACAAGCTTCTGAAGATGCATCGCGGCATGGCCGACATGATGAAGGCCATGGGCGGCAAGGGCAAAGGCGGCATCATGAAGCAGATGATGGGCGGCCTTGCCGGCAAGATGGGCCTCGGTGGTCTTGGCGGCGGCATGCCTGATCTGTCGAACATCGATCCGAAGCAGCTTGAAGCGCTCCAGAAGCAGGCAGAAGCCGCCGGTCTCGGCAAGCCGGGCGGGATGCCCGGCCTCGGCGGCATGCCGGGCGGATTGCCGGGCCTCGGCAGCGCCAAGCTGCCAGGTCTTGGCGGCATGCCGGGCCTGCCCGGCTTTCCGAAAAAGAAGTGAGGGGGACACCAGTGAACAATGCAGAGGTGAAAGCCCAGCTTTCCGAATACCGACAGTCGATCGACAATATCGATGCCGCACTGGTTCACATTCTTGCCGAACGTTTCCGCTGTACCAAGGCGGTGGGCGTGCTGAAGGCAAAATACAATTTGCCGCCGGCCGACCCGGCGCGCGAGGAATACCAGATTGAACGCCTTCGCCACCTGGCAAAGGATGCCAATCTGGATCCGGATTTCGCCGAGAAGTTCCTGAACTTCATCATCAAGGAAGTCATCCGGCATCATGAAGCAATCGCCGCCGAACATGGCGGCACCGAAAAGACCGCCTGAAAGGCGGACAAGCCATCCTAAGGAGTAAATGACATGGCACTTAAAATTCGTCTCGCACGCGGTGGTTCCAAGAAGCGCCCGTACTACCAGATCGTCGTTGCTGACGCCCGTTCGCCCCGCGACGGCCGTTTCCTCGAGAAGGTCGGTTCCTGGAACCCGATGCTTGCCAAGGACAACCCGCAGCGCATCGAGCTGAAGGCTGACCTCATCAAGGAATGGATCGCCAAGGGCGCACAGCCGACCGACCGCGTTCTGCGCTTCCTCGCAGAAGCCGGTCTTGCCGAGCGCGCCGCTCGCAGCAACCCGGAAAAGGCAAAGCCGGGCAAGCGCGCTCTGGAGCGCGTCGCTGAAAAGAAGCAGAAGGCTGAAGATGCAGCCGCTGCTGCTGCGGAAGCCTCTGCCGCAGAATAATCTGCGCAGAATCTTTTGAAGAACGGGTGGCGTGGTTTTCCATGCCGCCCGTTTTTTGTTTATTTTGGCGTCAACAAACCTTAAAGCTGACGCAACCACCACCAGAAGACGGACGGCCCGATGGCAAAGCTGGAAAACCCGGTACTCATGGCAAAGATCGGCGGCGCGCAGGGCCTGCGCGGTGAGGTCCGTGTCAGCACCTATACGGCCGATCCGATGGCGCTCGGCGATTATGGCAATCTGGTCACCGCCGATGGCCGCATCTTCGAAATTCTTGAGGTGCGCGAGGGCAAGAACGTTGTCGTCGTTCGTTTCAGGGGCATCAACGACCGCAATGCGGCCGAAGGCCTGAACGGGCTGGAACTGTTCATCGACCGCGATAATCTGCCCGACGACGAGCTTGACGATGACGAGTTTTATTATGCCGATCTCGAAGGGCTGGAAGCCGTTGATGCCGAAGGCAAAAGCTATGGCGCCGTCAGCGCCGTCTATGATTTCGGCGCGGGCGATCTGCTGGAGCTGAAAGGTGCGGGCCGTCGCCCTGCCCTCATACCCTTTTCGGAAGCAGCCGTGCTTGAGATCGATCTCGAAGCCGGGCGCATTCTCATCGACCCGATGGCCGCCGGACTGATCGACAATCCCGACGACAAAGACGAAACCGGCGCATCGCCTTTCGGCAAGAAATAAAGCAATGACTTTCAAGGCCACCGTTCTGACGCTCTACCCGGAAATGTTTCCGGGACATTTGGGATATTCGCTGGCGGGCAAGGCGCTGGAACGCGAACAATGGTCGCTTGAGGCCGTGCAGATTCGCGAATTCGCGACGGACAAGCACAGAAGCGTCGATGACACCCCGGCAGGCGGCGGTGCCGGCATGATACTAAAACCCGACATTCTTGCTGCAGCCATCGACCATGTTTCGGATGGCGATACGCGACCGCGCCTGCTGATGAGCCCACGCGGCAAACCACTATCGCAGGACCGTGTGCGCGAACTGGCGGTTGGCGACGGTGCGATCATCGTCTGCGGCCGTTTCGAAGGCGTCGATCAGCGGGTCATAGAGGCACGCGGGCTGGAGGAAGTGTCGATCGGCGACTACATCCTCTCAGGCGGCGAGCCGGCCGCACTGACGCTTCTGGACGCCATCGTCCGCGTCCTGCCGGGCGTCATGGGCAACGATCTGTCAGGTGTGCATGAAAGCTTCGAGGGCGGGCTGCTGGAACATCCGCATTATACCCGTCCGCAGGCATGGGAGGGCCGCGATATTCCCGCCGTCCTCACGTCAGGCAACCACGCCGCCATCGACAAATGGCGGCACGAACAGGCGCTGGCGCTGACGAAGGAAAGACGGCCAGACCTTCTTAAAAAGGCTCAGGCCGAGACGAAATAATAGGCCGTCAGCACCAGGCCGACCGCGATGACCAGCCAGCGAATGATCCATTGCGGCACGCGCCTTGCCGTGTGCACGCCCGCATAGCCGCCAAGTGCCGCTGCCGGGAACATGATGAGCGCCGCCCACCAGGATACGACGCCGCCGCTGACGAAGATCGTAATCGCGATGATGGCGATCACCACCGACAGCAGGTTCTTCAGCGCGTTCAGATGATGATAGCTGCCGCCCGAGGTGATCCCGAGGATGGCGAGCATCATGATTCCCATGCCGGCACCGAAAAAACCGCCATAGATGGAGGCGAGCCCCTGAAAGACGAGGCTCGGAAGATTGCCGGGAGACCGCTCCGCACTGACCTTCGGACGCAGCCACGGGCCAGCGGCGAAAACGGCGGTGGCGGCGAGAAGCAGCCATGGAACCAGCTGGCGGAAGGAAGGATTGTCGAGCGACAGCAGAAGCAGCGAGCCGGCCAGCCCGCCGACGACGGAAACGGCTGACAGCAGGATCGCCTCGCGCCAATGCGCACGGATTTCCGGCCCATAGGCGATGACCGAGGTGATATAACCCGGAAACTGCACGATAGCCGAAGTGGCATTGGCAACGATGGGCGGCAGGCCGGCCAGCGTCATCGCCCCGAAGGTCAGGAAAGTGCCGCCGCCGGCAATGGCATTGACGACACCCGACAGAAAGCCGGTCGCAAACAGCATGAGAACGATGAATGTGGACATGGCCCCTCCCAAGGTTTTCATGCCATATCCGGCAGAAAGCCGCTTCGCAACTGCAGGAACGCGGTGCGCAATTGATAAAATATTGTCACGAAAGGGATGACAAACGGCGCTGCCTCGTGTATGTGCCCGCGTGGAATTGGGGTTTACCCCTTTAACCGCAAGCAAAGAATGGCGAACCCGCTCCTGCCGCAAGGCATGATCCCAAGGCTTTGACCGAAGGACGAACCGTTGAGCGCTCTGGCTGTTTCAGAAGAAATCAGAGGTTAACATGACCAATATCATTCAGCAGCTGGAAGCCGAACAGGCTGCCAAGATCGAAGCAAAACGCACCCTGCCTGAGTTTTCTCCGGGCGACACCCTGCGCGTCAACGTTCGCGTTACCGAAGGTAACCGTACCCGCGTTCAGGCTTACGAAGGCGTTTGCATCGCCCGTTCCGGCGGTGGCCTTTCCGAAAGCTTCACCGTTCGCAAGATCTCCTACGGCGAAGGCGTCGAGCGCGTATTCCCGATCTACTCCCCGCTGGTCGAAGGCGTTGAAATCGTTCGCCGCGGTAAGGTTCGTCGCGCGAAGCTCTACTACCTGCGCGACCGTCGCGGCAAGGCTGCCCGTATCGTTGAAAACACCGGTACGCGCGCCCGCAAGCTGAACGAATCCGAGCGCCAGGCAGCAGCCGAAGAAAAAGCACGTCTGGAAGCCGAAAAGGTAGCAGCAGCACAGGCTCTCGCCGCCGAGAAGGCAGCAGCCGAAGCCGCAGAAGCCAAGGCAGCAGAAGAAGCAGCAAAGGCTGCTGAAACCGCAGCCGAATAAGATTTCCATTTCGATGGATTAAAGAAAAGGCGGCCTTCGGGCCGCCTTTTTTGTGGTGTCTCGCTGCAAACCTAAAGCCGCAGACTGAGAATTGGCAAGCGGCCTGGAACTATGTTGCACGAGCGGTTTTATGCAGCTTGGAAAATCGAAAGAAAACTCGCCTTACTGCCCGCCTGCCGCGCGACCTTTCAGTCATTTCTCATGAAAGGATGCAGAAAGATTCCAATCAACTACAGATACTTACTTAATTTTTTCGTGTGGGTGTTTTAGCCCATCCTCGAATAGCATTGCCTAATTCCCTTTATTGTGCAATTTTCTTGCTGTTTTAGGTGTTATTATGTTTTTATTTAATTCTTTTTTAACAAGAAATAAGTCCGCTTTCCTGGCAGTTGGCCTCGCCAGCGCGTTGATGAACATCCTTAATCTTTCCGGCTCACTTTTCATGCTGGAAGTTTACGACCGCATTCTGCCCAGCAAGAGCATTCCCTCTCTTGTGGCGCTGGTCGTTCTGCTGATCGTTCTCTACGCGTTTCTCATGGGGTTCGACGCGCTGCGAGGCCGTATATTGGCGCGCATCTCGGACAATATGGACGACGCGCTCAATCAGAAGCTTTTCAGGGCGTCGATCAGCGCCCCGCTCCTTGCTTCCGGGAAGATCGATGGGCTGCAGATCGTCGGTGATCTCGATCAGATCCGCCAGTTTCTCTCAGGGCCGGGGCCTGCGGCCTTTTTCGATATTCCCTGGCTGCCCATCTATCTCCTGATCTGTTTTGCCCTGCATCCGTGGATCGGGTTCGCTGTGCTCGGCGGAGCCGTGGTTCTCATCGTGCTGACGCTTCTGACCAATTGGCTGACCGAAAGGGCGACAAAGCAGGCTTATACTGCGCGAGGGCAGAGAAACGTCCTCGTCGGCAGCAGTCAGCGCAACATTGAATCCATCAAGACCATGGGCATGATGGATGCAGTGACGTCCATGTGGGACGAGTTGCACTCCAGATATCGCTCCGTCACCCTGTCGACTTCAGATACGGCCGGCATGCTCGGTGCCATGTCGAGAACCTTCCGCCTGTTGCTGCAATCCGGCGTCATGGCCATCGGCGCCGTGCTTGTCATCGACGGCCATGCATCGGCGGGCAGCATCATCGCAGGTTCGATTCTCTCTGCGAAGGCGCTCGGCCCTGTCGAACATGCAATCGCGAACTGGCGCAGCTTCATGACCGCAAGACAGGGCTGGAAACGCGTCAACGAGTTCCTGGAGCTGGTGCCGGAACCCACACCGCCGCTCTCCCTGCCGCGCCCGCAATTTACCGTCGCAGTCGATCGTGTAACGGGTGGGCCGCCCAATGGCGCACGCGATACGGTCGCCGATATTTCCTTCACGCTGAACGCAGGCGACGGGCTAGGCATCATTGGCCCAAGCGCGTCCGGCAAGTCCACGCTGGCACGCCTGATGACCGGCATCTGGCCCTATGAACGTGGCTCCGTCCGCTTTGATGGGGCCGCACTCAACCAGTGGGATTTCGAGTTTCTCGGCAAATCCATCGGTTACATGCCCCAGCAGGTGGAACTGATGCCGGGGACGGTGGCGCAGAACATTGCGCGCTTCGACCGCAATGCGACTGCGGAAGCAATCGTCGCCGCAGCCAAGGCTGCGCAGGTGCATGAGCTGATCCTGAACCTGCCCAACGGTTACGATACCTATATTGGCGACCGCGGCGAGGCTTTGTCGGGCGGGCAGAAGCAGCGCATCGGCCTTGCCCGTGCCCTGTTTGGCGAACCCTTCTTCGTCCTTCTCGATGAGCCGAACTCCAATCTGGACAGTGAAGGCGAAGGAGCCCTGCGCAATGCGATTGGCGACATCAGGGCGCGCGGCGGCATCGTCGTCGTCATTGCCCATCGCCCCAGCGCCATCGAAAGCGTCAATCTGGTGATGGTGATGAGCAACGGCCGGATGCTGCGCTTTGGCACGAAGGAGGAGGTGCTCGCGCAAATCCTGCGGCAGAACATCCGCCAGGTGCCTGAGGAGGAAGAAACGCGCAAGATTGAAAACCGGGTGAGCGAAAATGGTTGAAGCGGAAAAACCCGGCATGACGAATGCGTCCATTCTCAGACATTCGACGGCAGTGGTCGTTCTCGCCCTTGGCCTTTTGGTCGGATTGGGCGGCTGGGCTGCTTTCGCAAAGCTTGCCGGTGCGGTGGTGGCCACGGGCCGGGTTGTCGTTGAAGGCAATTCAAAAAAAATCCAGCATCTTTCCGGCGGCATCGTCAGCGAGATCAATGTCGCCGAAGGTGACAGGGTAGAGGCCGGCCAGATCCTCCTGCGGCTGAGCGCCACCGTCGTTCAGGCGAACCTCTCCATCATCGAGAATACGCTTGCGCAGCTCTACTCGCGTCGGGCCCGTCTCCGTGCAGAGATTGCCGAAGCACCGTCTTTCACTGTAACGGAAGACCTGGCGGCGCTGACGAGTTCGAAGGCGGCCAAGACCTTCATCGACAGCGAACAGAACCTTTTTAATAGCCGTCGCAACGCG
This sequence comes from Agrobacterium sp. CCNWLW32, assembly GCF_037083425.1. NCBI lineage: Bacteria > Pseudomonadati > Pseudomonadota > Alphaproteobacteria > Hyphomicrobiales > Rhizobiaceae > Agrobacterium > Agrobacterium sp. CCNWLW32. Next base: position 210,412 of record NZ_JBAOJM010000005.1, on the reverse strand, counting down.
TTGGTCGGCATGAAAAAGCAGTTGGGAACGCGCAAGGACCAACTCGGTGACGAGGCGCGTGGCCTCGAGGTGCAGGTGGAGGCGACGGACAATGAGCTTGCCATTGTAAAGGACGATGTTTCCAAGACGGACGAGCTCTTCAAAAAAGGGCTCGTGACGCTCCAGCGCCTCAATCTCCTCAAACGCCAGCTGTCCAATCTCGAAGGCCAGCAGGGCCAATATATCGCCGCTCGTGCGCAAACGGTGGGCAAGCTGAGCGAACTGGATCTGCAACTGCTTCAGCTCGACGAAGACCGCAAATCGGAAGTCACGAAAGATCTGACATCAATCGAAGCGACCGTTGCGGAATATGAAGAACGGCTGGCGGCGACGCGCGACCAGCTGGATCGCCTCGACATCCGCTCGCCGATTGCCGGTCGCATCTACCAGCTTTCAGTGCACAATATAAATGGCGTCATTCAATCCGGCGAAGTGCTGATGCTGGTGGTGCCGGAGCGGGATGAGCTTGCGATCGAGGCCAATATAACCCCGCGAGACATCGATCAGATTTACGTCGGGCAACCGGTCACCGTTCGCTTTACGGCGTTCAACCAAAGCACGACGCCGGATTTGAGCGCGGAGGTTGCTGTCGTTGCCCCCGATCTGCAGACGGATTCCCGAACTGGCACATCTTATTACGCGTTGCGCATCAAACCCAACAAGGCCGGCATGACGCACCTACCTGGCGGGAAGTTGTATCCTGGCATGCCGGCAGAAGTATTTATCCAGACCAGCGAGAGGAGTGTTCTTTCTTATTTCGTAAAACCATTCCAAGACAGGCTCAGAAAAACCTTCGTTCAGGAATGATTTATTTCAGAAAAAGCGGCTTTTAGAGAAAATTTCTCAATACACCAAATACGCGATTTTTCGAAAAAAACGTATTTCTTATATTGTATTATCGTTTTTTATGTATTAAATATTACCCGAAATAATTACTATTAATTTAATTTCAATTCATCAATTTCTCAAAGATTTATAGGAGTTTAAAATGGCGTTAAAAGTAACTTTCGGTAATGGCGGCGCCGCTTCGGTTTCCTCGCTTACCAGCCTGATCGACCAGGAAGCTTATAAGCTCCTCACGGAATCGACCGCTCAGGTCAAGAACGGTTCCTCGCTCGAATCCGGTAGCGTCAATGTCGGCGCTGTATCAGTTCCCGGCACCGGTGCAGGTGGTACGGTGGATGTCGGTTACGATGCCTCCTCGAACGGCTTCAAATTTGACGTATCGTCAGCATGGAATTCGGTAAAGAACGCTCTCGCCCAGTCCGACACCTCTGAAAACCTTATCTTCAAGGATTTCGTTCAGGTCGACGTTCATCTTGGCGGCACCGGTTCGTCCACCGTGGAAGTTCTCAATGCCAAGCGTGGCAACATCACGACCGGCGCTGGCAATGACACGGTCACCGTCTCTGTCGTTTCAAATGAAAAGACCTGGGTAAACAATTTCAACATCGATACCGGGGCAGGCAACGACACTATCAAAGTCAAGGCTGGCGCGGCATTTAACGACGCCTCTTCGGCTGGGACGGGCGGTCTTGCCGCCAATACAGGCGCTGTGAACGGCGGCGCTGGTATCACGGACGGCAGCTTCACCTCTGTGAAGATCAATGCGGGTGCCGGCAACGATTCCATCGACCTGAGCGAGGTAAAGCTTGCTTCGTCGCTGGTAACCGGCGGTAAGGGTATCGATCACATCATCGCAAGCGGTGGCGCCGATACCTTCGTCTTTAATCTCGGCGACATGGCCAAGAGCTTTGCGACTGATACCATCGAAGGCTTCAACGCCGCCGTGGACAAGCTCAAGCTGGTCGGCACGGTGATCGATAACTGGGCGGTATCGACGATCGATAACGACACCATCCTCAGCTACAACGTCACTGGCGAGCACAAGGGCGAAAAGATCGTTCTCTCCGGTGTTCACCTGACCGGTAGCGATTGGTTCACCGCGTAATTCTCTCGAAGAGAATTTCATTATTTGCCGCTTAAAATGATCGTGGCCCGGAAACATCCGGGCCACGATTTTTTATAGGTGCGACGGTCGGCAATCGTGTCAGCTGTCGCGATCTTCCAAAGTCAGGCGGCCCCGACCTGATTGCCCATTCTGCGCGTTGCGACGATGACAAGCACCCCGGCAAGCGCCAGGCAGAAAGCAAGGAAGAACATCGGCGCAATGGTGCTGCCGGTCTGATCCTTGATCCAGGGCACCACATTCTGCGCCACGAAGCCACCCAGATTGCCGACGGAATTGATCGCAGCGATACCGGCAGCCGCACCTGCTCCCTTGAGGAAGCGGCCGGGCAGGCTCCAGAATACCGGCTGGCCGGCAAAGATGCCTGCGGCGGCGATGCAGAGGAAAGCGAACTGCAGGACCGGATCACTGAGCAATGCCGACATCAACAGGCAAAACGCACCGATGAAGGCAGGGCCGACGATATAGGGCGTCTTGTTCTTTGCCTTGTCGGCTGCCAAAGGCACGACGAACAGGGCAACGGCGACGATCACCCAGGGGATGATGTTGATGAAGCCGTTAGCGGTGTTGGAAACGCCGAAGCTCTTCACGATCGTCGGAAGCCAGTAGCTGAGACCATAGGCGGCCAGCGGAAAGCCGACATAGCAAAGCGCCATGAACAGAACGCGCGGATTGACCAGCGCCTTGAAGCCGTCCTCCGCATGCTCTTCCATGCCCTTGTTCTCTTCGGCCAAGCGGTTCTTCAGCCAGGTTTTCTCATCCTGCGTCAGAAACTTCGCCTTTTCCGGCGTATCATCAAGATAAAAGAAGGTGGCGATACCGGCGATGACGGCCGGAATACCCGTGGCGAGGAATACCCATTCCCAACCGGCATAACCGAGGAAACCATCCAGATCGAGCAGCATGCCGCCAAGCGGCGCGCCGATAGCATTGGCAAGCGCGCTGAAGATCATGAACAGGCCGATCATGCGGCCACGATAATCGCGCGGGAACCAGAGCGTCATCAGGAACAAAACGCCGGGGAAGAAACCCGCCTCGCAGAGCCCGAGCAGGAAGCGCAGGATGTAGAACATCGTGGCGTTCTGCGTATAGGCAAGCGCGATGGTGACGGCGCCCCAGGAAACCAGAATGCGGGCGAACCATTTGCTGGCGCCGAAACGGTTGAGGAAAAGGTTGCTCGGCACCTCGAAGAGGAAATAGCCGATGAAGAACAGCGAAGCGCCAAGGCCGTAGGCATATTCGCTGAGGCTCAGCGCATCAACCATCTGCAGCTTGGCATAGCTGACATTCTGGCGGTCGATATAGGCGATGAGATAAAGAAGGCCAAGAAACGGCATCAGCCGCCAAGTGATCTTCGAGATAAGGGCTTTTTCGGATACCATATGCTTTTCCCTCCCTTCGATTGCTCGTCGAAATGCAAATGATAAGGGAACCCATCTATATGTGCGTTGCAAAATACGCAAGTTGCACTGCATCATAACCAGCGGCGACAACTAGAAGGCAGGCCCGTCAGGGGCTTCGGCCATGATGCAGTGCATATAGAAAATGCCGAGCCGTCGCGTTCAAGGCTGTACGCATTCATATTGCCGTAAAACCGGCGATCTGCTATGAACGCTGCCATGGGATCTAAATTCGGATGTCTCGCGCAGAATGTTTATGTGCTGCAGGACCACAAGCGTCTGCCGGCACGGTTCTTTGCGCGCGTTTCCGGGGCGCTCACCAGCCGACTTAGGCTCGCCTGACAGCAGCACGCTGTCCACCGCCTTACTGAACCCTCATTACCCTTTTATATGACAAGGCACAGAGCCATGAGCGCACCCCGCACCCTGTATGACAAAATCTGGGACGACCACGTCGTCAATCGTGATCCCGACGGAACCTGTCTTCTCTACATCGACCGTCACCTCGTCCATGAGGTGACGAGCCCGCAGGCCTTCGAAGGCCTGCGCATAGCCGGTCGCCCCGTGCATTCACCTGCCCGCACGCTGGCCGTCGTCGACCATAACGTTCCAACCACGGCCGACCGGCTGGAAGGTATCAAGAACGAAGAAAGCCGCATTCAGGTAGAAGCGCTCGCGCAGAACGCTAGGGATTTCGGCGTCGAATATTATTCCGAGCGCGACAAGCGCCAGGGCATCGTTCACATCGTCGGCCCCGAACAGGGTTTCACCCTGCCGGGCATGACGATCGTCTGCGGCGACAGTCATACCTCGACCCACGGCGCCTTTGGCGCACTGGCGCATGGCATCGGCACCTCGGAAGTGGAGCACGTTCTGGCGACCCAGACGCTGATCCAGAAAAAGGCCAAGAACATGCTGGTGCGTGTCGACGGCAAAATCCCGGATGGTGTTACCGCCAAGGACATCATCCTCGCCATTATCGGCGAGATCGGCACGGCTGGCGGTACCGGTCACGTGATCGAATTTGCCGGCGAGGCGATCCGTTCGCTCTCCATGGAAGGCCGCATGACGGTCTGCAACATGACCATCGAGGGCGGAGCCCGCGCAGGTCTTATTGCACCTGACGAAACCACCTTTGATTACATCAAAGACAAGCCGCGCTCGCCGAAGGGCGAAACGCTGGAACAGGCCATCGCCTATTGGAAAACGTTGAAGTCCGACGAAGGCGCACATTACGACAAGGTCGTGGTACTGAACGCGGCCAATCTGCCGCCGATCGTCTCCTGGGGCTCGTCGCCGGAAGACGTGACCTCCGTTGAAGGGATCGTTCCCAATCCGGATGATATCGAGGAAGAAAACAAGCGTACCTCCAAATGGCGTGCGCTGGAATACATGGGCCTGAAGCCCGGAACGCGCATCACCGATATCGCCATCGACCGCGTCTTCATCGGCTCATGCACCAATGGCCGCATCGAAGATTTGCGCGCGGCGGCGAAAATCGTCGACGGCCGCAAGGTCGCCCCCACGGTCTCGGCAATGATCGTACCCGGCTCCGGTCTTGTGAAGGAACAGGCGGAAAAGGAAGGTCTCGACAAGATTTTCCTCGAAGCCGGTTTCGAATGGCGCGAACCGGGATGTTCCATGTGCCTTGCCATGAATGACGACCGCCTGAAGCCCGGCGAACGCTGTGCCTCGACCTCGAACCGCAATTTCGAGGGCCGCCAGGGCTATAAGAGCCGCACCCACCTCGTCTCCCCTGCCATGGCAGCAGCGGCGGCGATCGCCGGTCATTTCGTCGACGTGCGCGAGTGGCAATAGGTTCCTGACACCATCGTTTCAGGAAAGCCACCCGTCCCACACAGGGGCGGGTGGCTTTTTATTATGCCCCCTGCAAACGCCGTTGCGGCTGCGTGCCGTGCAGAAACACAGCAAAAGTATCCCAGGGCGGCGTGATGGAGAGCTGGCTCAGAATACGCGCGACCTCCCCTCTGTGAATGCCGGCATGCAGGACCATATGCGAGATCATCTCGGCACGGGACATGTAACCTTTGTCACCATCCGTAAAGGTGAAGGCGACAAATTCGCCAAGCGATGCCGGTGATGTTTTCCCGATGTAGTCGAGATACCAGCCATCCAGAGCAGCGACATCCTTCGCAAGATCATCCAGCTGCGGTGTTGCCTCGGTATTGTCGGAGAGAAAACCGTGCGCCGCTCCGGTGAGATGGCCCGAAAAAATCCTTGCGACCACGTAATAATGATTGATCAGCCGAATTGCCATTTGCCGCTCGGATGCGTTCTGGACGGGATCGAGTTGTTGCAGCTTCTCGAACAAGTCCCTGTTCGCCCATGCGTGATAGCCGAGCAGGCTCCTGAGCAAATCCCTCATGACAATATCCTTTACATCTGAAAAATGTGAGCACTATGTTTATATTTTCGTCATGGAGGATGCCTTGTCTACTCGCATTGCAAAGCGGAAAACCGAGATGCGCAAGGAGCCGCGTCAGGAGCGTTCCAGGGCAACGGTCGATGCTGTCATCCATGCGGCGGCTCGCATTTTAAGCGATCACGGCTGGGCGGGTTTTACCACGAACAGGGTCGCCGAAACGGCCGGCGTCAGCATCGGCTCGCTCTATCAATATTTCCCGGACAAGGTTTCGATCGTGGAAGCGGTACGCCATCGTCACCTCGAGGACTGTCTCTCCATCATGAAGAGCATCGCGCAAAAGCGGCAATCGCTCGCTAGATTCGTTGAAGAGCTCGTGACCGGCATGATCGGGGTCCACAGCATCCATCCCGGCCTTCACAAGGTCCTTCTGGATGATGCGCCGAGCCACCAAGGAACGAACGATCCCAACAGCGCTTTCGAACAGGAATATCTCGGTCTCTATGCGGCAGCGATCGCGGCACATATGACAGCCGGTTCAAAGGTCGAAAGCGGAACCGCAGCGCGGATCGTATCGGATGCCATTGACGGCATCATTCACAATGCCGCCCGCCGCGGAGAGCTGCAGTCGCCCAAAGTCAGGCGGGAAATGATCGCACTGGTTCACGCCTACCTGTCGCAGGCAACCGGCGAATAGGAGGCCGCAAGCTTATTCCGAAATGATCTTCACCCGTTGCCCGGGCTGGATTGTGGCGGTGGCGCTCATGGCGTTGATCATGCGGAACATGTCCAGCTTCCGGTCGGTTCCCATCATCCGCGCCGCCATCGTCGCCACGGTTTCACCGGGCTTCACCGTCACCACCCGCACCCTGAGCGGCTTCAGCGAGGCTATTTCCTGCGGCGTCATCTTGCGGAAGCTGGTGCGCAATGTGTTGGCGATGGAATCGAGCTGGGTATTGCCCTTCGGCACGGCCGTCAGGAAACGAAATATCTGCTGGCCGACGCGAATGACGGTCACGTCGAAATCCCATTTATCCGCGCTTGCCCGCGCCGTCGCAGCCTCCAGACCGTTGATCTGGGTTTCCTTGACGGTTTCCGGCAACAGGCCGGCAACCCAGCCGCTGGTCAGATAATTGGCAAGGCTTGTCTGTTTCGGATCGGCGACGCCGTCGAAGCGGATGGCCATATCGCCCGGCCCCGTCGCCAGAACGGCCTCAACCTTGTTGTCGATGACGAAACCTTCCGGCACATCGAAACGAATGCCGAGCGTTCCGTGCAGGAATGTCTGGCCCCGGACATACCCTTCCTGCGGGCTGTCGCCATAAAGCAGGCCGTCTATGCCGTCCAGAAACCACTCGCGACCACGATCCCCGACCTGGCCGTCCTGGCCGAAGGCGCGGGCATGACGGCGCGCAAGCTCGATACGCTGCGGCGTGTTGGGGTGGCTGGAAAGGAAGTCGAGGCTCTGGTCGTTTTCAGGATCGGCCGAGGAAAACCGCGCATAGGCCGCCATGGAATCCAGAAAACGCGGCGAGGCAAAGGGGTCATAACCGGCCTCGCCCAGCATCCGCACGCCGATCACATCCGCCTGCAATTCCTGCTGACGCGAAAAGGCCGCGAGCCGCAGCTTGCCGCGCGCAAGCGCCTGCTTGCCGGCGAGATCACTCGACAGCACTTCGGCAACCACGCGGCTGGCAATCACCTCCGCCTCTTCCCGGCGCTGGCGTTCAATGCCATGGTTGGCGGTGACATGGCCCATTTCATGCGAAAGCACGGCAGCCACTTCCGAAGCATCGTTGGCAAGCGCCAGAAGCCCACGCGTCACGTAAAGATATCCGCCCGGCAGCGCAAAGGCATTGATGGCCGGCGAGTTCAGGATGGTGATGCGGTAGGACTGTTGCGGATTTTCCGAAACCGCCGTCAGCGCGCCGGCGATGCGGGCGACGAGCCTTTCCGTCTTGGCGTCACGATATTCGCCGCCATAACTCGCCACGATGCGCGGATGCTCGCGCGCACCCATCTGGGCGCGGGGATCATTCTTCTGCACTTCTTCCACGGTCTGCGGATTATCCGAGGGACGCAAGGTGGACTGGTAGGCCGGGCTGAAGAGAGACTGGCACGACGACAGGAACACCGCAGACGCTGTCAGCACGGAACAGGCGGCAGCCATCCTGCCCGAACGGCGAAGGCCTGAACGGGAGAAGAGCCTCCACTGTGCAGTCATGCTATTTCTCATTCTCTATGCCTGCCCCTAACGTTCCTGATCATCCGTTAATTGCAGACCAGAATAACAGATTCGCCCCAACGGGCGATGAATGCCAAAACGGTAAAAACGATCCATCAAGTCCGGAATATTCCTGAAGAACGCAATAATTCCCATCTTTTCTCGGGCAACAACTTGAAACTGGCAAGTGCAAATTAGCGCCATTGAAGTCATCTAAAGCGATTGCCAGCGGCACGCGTCGAAAATAAGGCGATCACCCGTTCAGAAAACTGTCGACCGCCTTCACATTTTGTGTGGCGAAGAAATCTGCGGTCGAACCGGTATAGACAACACGGCCGCGTTCAAGAAACACCACCCGCTGCGCCAGCTTCTTTATGTCTTCGGGATGGTGGGTGACAATAATCACCGTGTTTTTTGTTTCGGCGTGCAAGTCGAGAAGCAGGGAGGTCATGCCCGCCCGCAATCCCGGATCGAGTGCTGCAAAAGGTTCGTCGAGCAACATGACAGGTTTTTTCCTGACCAGCGCGCGCGCCAGCGCCGCCCTCTGTCTTTCTCCACCGGAAAGCGTGCCCGGCAAGCGTTTGTCGAAACCCGCAAGACCGACACGGACGAGGGCCATCTCAATCTCTTGCCGGTCTTCCACCCGCAATTTCAGCCTGGGGCTGACACCGAGAGCGACATTGGTGAAGATATCGAGATGGGCGAAAAGATTATTATCCTGAAAGATTGATGAGACCGGTCTTTCCGAAGGATCAAGCGCGGTCATGTCCTGCCCGCCGATCATCACGCGCCCGGAATCCGGTTCCTCGAAACCGGCGACGAGATTGAGAAGCGTGGATTTTCCCGAGCCGGATGCCCCGACAACGGCGGTTATCTGCCCCTTAGGGAACGAACAATCAAGTTCGAAATCCTGTGTTCCAAGCCGTAGCCTGACCTTGTCCAGTTCAACGGCAAAATCATCGCCTGTCATATGCTCGCCCTTGCTGATTGGGATTGCCGTGAAACGCCGCCTGCGGCAAGCAGCAGGCAGACAATGCCGAGAAGGAAGGCATAACCGGCGGCATCATTGGTGCGATAGCTGCCCATATTGCTATAGACCAGCCACGGCAGGGTGACGAAATTTTCCGAGCCGAACAGGGCAACCGCGCCTAAATCGCCGAGCGACAGGGCCATGGCGAAGGAAAACGCCATGGCCAGCGACCGCCACAGAACCGGCAGATCGGCAAACCGCAGCCGCGTGAGGCCCTGAAGCCCGAGACTGGCGGAAAGCCGGCCGGTGCGTAAAAAATGACTGGTGAAGGCCGGCTCCAGCACCCGCATGGCAAGCGGCAAAGCCATCAACATATTGATAAGCGCCACGAGAACGGGAGCATAGAAGCTGACATCACCGAAAACCCGCAATAACAGGAACCACCCGCTTCCCAACACGACAGGCGGCACCAAGAGCGCCAACGAAGACCCCGCCCCAAGCATGGCGGAGAGCAAGCGCAGAGGCTGCCCCACCTGCCGTCTGGAGCCTACAGCCTGGCGCGCGCCGATGATCGCCATGCAGTAGAGCACGACAAGGGCTGCGGAAAGCGCGGCGATTGCAAGGCTGGTCGCCGCCGCGCGCAGAAAAATCGGTGCAGACAGAAGACGCGGCAGATCGGCACTCAAACCCGAGACAGCTATGGCGACAAGCGGCAGGCCGATCAGCAGAATAGCGAAGACAATGGCCGCCCCATCCCACAAACGTGCGCCGATGCTCTTGCCATCGAAACGGCGAAGGGAACGACCAAGCGAAGGGATTTCCGCTTCGGGCGACGGCAAAAAGGCGAGAAGGCCGAGCAGAATTGCGGTGAGGGCAATCTGCAAAACCGAAAGCGCAATCGCCCGCTGCGGATCGAAATCGAACCGCAGCGCCTGATAGATCGCCACCTCCAGTGTCGTGGCTGCCGGCCCGCCGCCTAAAAGAAGCACGAGCGTGAAGCTGGTGGCGCACAACATGAAGATAAGCCCGGCAATGCCGGGAACGAGACGCGCGACCGCCGGCCATTCGATAAAACGGAAAACCGAGACCGGCCCCATGCCGAGGCTTGCCGCCATGCGCCAATATTCGCCTGGAATACGTTCAAGCCCGGCCAGCATCAGCCGGACCGAAAGCGGCAGATTGAAAAACACATGGGCGATAAGGATGCCGGAAAGGCCGTAAATGCTGAAAGGTTCATCCGCACCGGCAAAAACGAGGGCCGTATTCAAAACACCCTGCCTGCCCCAGATGGTGATGATGCCGAAGGCGCCAACGATGACAGGCAGACCCATCGGCACCGCCATCAGCCTGATGATCCAGATCCTTCCCGGAAACTCGCGTCGCCGGGAAAGCGCCAGCGCCACCGGCAGGCCAAGAACAATGGAAAGAAGGGTGGAAAGCGTTGCCTGATAAAGCGTGAAACGCAGGATGCGCAGCGTATAGGCATCCATGATACCGGCAGCAGACGCGCCCGCATCAAAAGACAGGAGGGCCGCAACGGCGAGCGCCATGAACAGGAAAACGGCGGCAAAAGCCGCCGTTCCGAAAATGATCGATCGCCGATAATCGCGACGCAGCATCATGTGCGGGCGTGCCTCCTCCTCAATTCATGCTCATGGCCGTGAGCCATTCATCGATCCACGCCTTGCGGTTCTTCGCCACCTCTTCCGGGTCCATCAAGAAGGTCTTCTGCGGCACGACGAGCTTGGAAAACGCCTCGGGCAGGGGATTGGACGTTGCCGCAACCGGCATCATCCAGTTGTTTTCCGGAATGGCATCCTGAAAACCTGATGTCAGCGTAAAAGCGAGGAACTGCTTTGCCAGATCTTTGTGCGGCGCGTTTTTGAGAAGGCCGGACACTTCGATCTGGATATAATGCCCTTCGGAAAAAGCCGCGGCCTGATAACGATCCGTTTTTTCGGCGACCATATGATAGGCGGGCGAGGTGGTGTAGGAGAGCACCATCGGCACCTCCCCCTTGGTGAAAAGGCCGTAGGATTCCGACCAGCCCGGCGTGACGGTGAGAATGCGCTTCCTGAGCTTTGCCCATGCTTCCGGGGCCTTGTCACCGTAGACCGATTTTACCCACAACAGCAGGCCGAGCCCCGGCGTGGAGGTGCGCGGGTCCTGAATGGCGATCTTCTGCGAGGGGTCGCCTTCCACCAGCTCTTTCAGGCTCGCCGGTGGGTTCTTCACCGTCTGCGTGTCATAGATGACGGCAAAATGCCCGTAGTCGTAAGGCACGAAAACATCGTCCCTGTAACCGCCCGGCACCTTGGCCGCCGACGCATCGACGCCGCTAACATCAAAAAGACCGGTCTGTTTCGCCTCGGCAACAAGATTGGTGTCGAGACCAACGACCACATCCGCCCTGGACCCTGCGCCTTCAAGCTTCAGACGGTTAAGAAGCGCCACACCATCCGCAACACCGACGAAATTGACCGTGCAACCGCAGACCTTCTCGAAGGCTTCTTTTACCTTGGGACCGGGACCCCATTCGGAAACGAAACTCTCATAGGTATAGACTGTCAGTTCCTGTTTGTCCTGCGCGGCGGCAAGACCGGGCAGGAACAGCGAAGCGGCAACAAGGGAATTCAGGAAAAGACGACGGCGCACGGGTATCTCCTCAAAACAAAAAGGGAAATAGCCGCCTGCCTTGAAGCCGTCTAATCCCTCCGCCGGTATGAACCGGATCAGGTTCTTCGGGTTGGCAAGCCTCTCAGCCTTTTGCACGCAAGCGCAAAAGACACCCCGTTAGATCAAGATGATGGTGTAGTCCGGTCGTCCCTGCTTGGCAAGATGGCCGCCGTCAGCCCTGCTCCGTCATATGCACCAGCTCCCAGACGTGCCCGTCGGGATCCTGAAAACTGCCGGCATACATGAAGCCGTGATCCTGCACGGGTTTCCAATCACTGCCACCGGAGGCAAGCGCCGTTGCGATCATCCGGTCGATTTCGTCGCGGCTTCCCGCCGTGAGACAGGTCAGAACCTCGGTGGTGCGCGTCGCATCGGCGATGTCGCCGTTGATGAAATCGCGGAAACGCCCTTCCTGAAGAAGCATCACGAAGATGTTTTCTTCCACGATCATGCAGAGCGTGCGGTCGTCAGAATATTCCGGATTGAAGCTGAAACCGAGAGCCGTGAAGAAGCTTCTTGATTTCTCGATATTCTTGACCGGCAGATTGACGAAAATCATGCGCATTTTCACAACTCCTCCAAACGAACCAGCATAGAACGGCAATTCCGCTTTTCTGTCAAAGACCGAAGGAGGGTCGATCAAACGAGGGGCCTGCGGCCTTCAGCCTTCCAGTTCCTCGCGCAGCATCTCCAGCTCCAGCCATTCTTCTTCCATGGTCTCGAGCTTTTCACGCAGCTTCGTCATTTCCTTCGCCAGCGTGTTGAAAGTGGCCGGATCCTTGGTGAAGAGATTAGGATCAGCCATGCGCTCCTCGCGCTTGGCGATTTCGCCTTGCGCCTTTTCCATCTCCTTCGGAAGATTTTCGAGCGCGAATTTCTGCTTGAAGGAAAGCTTGCCCTTGGCCTTTGAAGGATCCTGCGACGCGGAGGCCGAAGGTGCGGCCTTCGCTTTTTCCTGCTTCTCAGCCTTGCGTTTTTCTTCCGCAGCACCCTTGCGCTGCGCCATCATGTCCGAATAGCCACCGGCATATTCGATCCATCGCCCATCCGGCTGGTCCGGATTGACCGGGGCGATGGTGGAGGTGACGGTGCGGTCAAGGAAATCGCGGTCGTGGCTGACGAGAATGACCGTGCCGGAAAATCCAGCGACGATTTCCTGCAAAAGATCGAGCGTTTCGATATCGAGATCGTTGGTCGGCTCGTCGAGGATCAGAAGATTGGTCGGCCGCGCCAGGATGCGTGCCAGAATAAGGCGCGCGCGCTCGCCGCCGGAAAGGTTGCGGATCGGCGTACGGGCCTGTTCCGGCTGGAACAGGAAATCCTTCATATAGCCCGTCACATGCTTCAATTCGCCGTTGACCAGCAGGTTTTCGCCGCGACCATCGGTCAGATAATGCGCGAGCGTATCGTTGGGATTGAGATCCTCACGCTTCTGGTCGAGCGTCGCGATCTCCAGATTGGTGCCGAGCTTCACCATACCGCTATCGGGCTCAAGCTGGCCGGTGAGCATCTTCAGAAGCGTGGTTTTACCGGCGCCATTGGGGCCGACGAAACCGATACAATCCCCGCGATGGACACGCAGCGAAAACGGCGCGACGATCACGCGCTCGCCGTAAGCCTTGGTGATGGCCTCGGCCTCGATGACCAGTTTGCCGGATTCGCGCCCTTCGGTGACGGTCGCCTGCACCGTGCCCTGCGGCCCCTTGTGGCCACGATATTCCGCGCGCATGGCCTGAAGCTCACCGACGCGGCGCATGTTACGCTTGCGCCTCGCGGTCACGCCATAACGCATCCAGTGTTCTTCGCGTTCGATGGCCTTGCCGAGCTTGTGCTGCTCCAGCTCTTCCTCTTCCAGCACCTTGTCGCGCCATTCCTCGAAATGGGCAAAGCCGCGATTAAGACGGCGGGACTGGCCACGATCGAGCCAGACGGTCGAAGTCGAGACTTTTTCGAGAAAACGGCGGTCGTGCGAAATCAGCACCAGCGCGCTGCGCGTCTGCTGCAAATCGCTCTCAAGCCATTCGATGGTCGGCAGATCCAGATGGTTGGTGGGTTCGTCGAGCATCAGGATATCAGGTTCCGGCGCCATCACGCGGGCAAGGGCCGCACGTCGCGCCTCACCGCCGGAAAGGCTTGCCGGATGTTCCTGCCCCGTGAGGCCGAGATGTTCAAGAAGATAGGTGACGCGATAGGGATCGTCGCCGGGTCCGAGCCCAGCCTCGGCATAGGCCTGCACGGTGTCGTAACCGTTGAAATCCGGCGCCTGTTCCAGATAACGGATGGTCGCGGACGGATGCCGGAAAACCTCACCCGACTGCGCTTCAACGAGACCCGCAGCGATCTTCATCAGCGTCGACTTGCCCGAACCGTTGCGCCCGACAAGGCAGATGCGATCGCCCGGCTCTACCTGGAGATTGGCGCCATCGAGCAGCGGGGTCACGCCGAAGGTCAGCTTGATGTCATCGAGTTTCAAAATTGGGGGTGCCAAGGTGTCAGGCTCCGGTCAGATCATAAGGGCGGGCGAGCACGATGGCTTTTCCGCTTTTCAGCGAGAAATGCACGGGGCCGCCATTCGCGACATTGGAAATAGTGCGGGAGGAGCCGAAAGCAAGCGCGAAATCCTTCAGCGGATAACGCACATTGCCGATATCAAGCCCCGCAAGGGCGGTAAATCCGGCAACAGAAAACAGCGAAGCGGGCGGCAGATCGACATCCAGCAAACCGGGAAGCAGCGGCCGGGCCTCTTCTTCACCTGACGTCAGCGTAACGTCGATACCACGTTCGGCCAGCGCCACCGCGTAAAGAAGGTGCTGCAGCGCATGGTCGCTTCTCTCGCCTCCAAGCGCACCGACAAGCACCAGCGAATGCGCTCCACGGGAGAGAGCTTCCGATACCGCGATCTCGCCATCCGTCACCGCCTTTGCGGCCGGGTACGGCTGCCGCGCCACATCTGGCCAGGCGTCCAGCAACTCTTTGCTGGCGGAATCGAAATCCCCGACCCACAGCTCCGGCGCAAGGCCAAGCGGCCGGGCATGGCGCATGCCGCCATCGGCCGCAATCACACGGCTATCCGCGACCGCCTCTTTCAGACGATCGGTCACCGTGACATCGCCGCCAAGCAGAATGGTGAAACGCTCTTTATCCATGCCCTGCCTTACCGCACCTCGGCCAAAAATGGAAAGCCGAAACCCCGATGAAATCAGCCTATATTGATTTTCGCCGGCTTCGGGATTATGAAACGCCTCAGTGGTGATTTGCCGACCGGCTTGCAGCCACTTTAAAGAAGTCGCTAAAGGGTCGAGGAAAAAGGCAATTTCCTGGGACCGGTCGCGATTTCGCTGCCGGTTTTTTTGTTTTCGCAACGTTCTTTACGTGATCCGGAAAAGAGAGTTCGACATGCCGATCAAGATTCCCGATACGCTTCCCGCTTTTGAGACCCTCGTTCACGAGGGCGTGCGGGTCATGACCGAAACGGCTGCTATCCGGCAGGATATCCGCCCGCTCCAGATCGGGCTTCTCAACCTCATGCCGAACAAGATCAAGACGGAAATCCAGATGGCACGCCTCGTCGGCGCTTCGCCGCTGCAGGTGGAACTGTCGCTGGTGCGGATCGGCGGCCATCGCGCCAAGAACACGCCGGAAGAGCATCTCCTGTCCTTCTACGAGACGTGGGAGGAAGTGCGCCACCGCAAGTTTGATGGTTTCATCATTACCGGCGCCCCCGTGGAGACGCTGGCCTATGAAGACGTGACCTACTGGAACGAAATGCAGAAGATTTTCGAATGGACGCAGACCAATGTCCATTCGACGCTGAATGTCTGCTGGGGGGCGATGGCCGCCATCTATCATTTCCATGGCGTGCCGAAGCACGAACTGAAGGAAAAGGCTTTCGGGGTCTATCGTCACCGCAATCTTTGCCCCTCGTCGATCTACCTGAACGGCTTTTCGGATGATTTCCAGGTTCCTGTCTCGCGCTGGACTGAAGTACGCCGCGCCGATATCGAAAAACATCCGAGACTCGAAATCCTGATGGAGTCAGAGGAAATGGGCGTTTGTCTGGTGCATGAGAAGGAGGGCAACCGGCTCTATATGTTCAACCATGTCGAATATGATTCGACGTCGCTTTCGGATGAGTATTTCCGGGACGCGAATGCCGGCGTGCCCATCAAGCTGCCGCATGACTATTTTCCGCACAACGACCCGGAACTTGCCCCGCTCAACCGCTGGCGCAGCCATGCCCATCTGTTTTTCGGCAACTGGATCAACGAGATATACCAGACGACGCCCTATGATCTAGAAGCCATCGGGCAACTGGCCGCTTAAAGCGCGTCGCGTTTGGTCAAACGCATGCGACGCGCTTTCTTCTTTGTTTTAAGCATGTCTTTGTCCCAAAACCGCAGGACACTTTTGGGAGACATGCTTTGAATTGCGGGATTGCGAATTGCCGGAAAATGACGCAACGTCCGCCGGCAATTCATGGCAACCGGGAGAATGATGTTATGGGCGACGCGGCGGCACGGGAGAATTTCGGTTTCACGGCGACCGGCGAAAAAGTCGAACGCGTCACCATCTCGAAAGGCGGGCTGACGGCCAAGGTCATCACCTGGGGTGCCGTCATTCAGGATCTGCGTCTTGAGGGCCACCAGCCGCCGCTCGTGCTCGGCTTCGACAAGTTCGAGGATTACAAATATTCCTCCTATTTCGGCGCCACCCCCGGCCGCAACGCCAACCGTATCGGTGACGGCCGGTTCTCGATCGACGGGCACGAATACCAGCTGGAACTGAACGAAAAGGGCGTAACCCATCTGCATGGCGGCAGCGACGGCATGGGCAAACGCAACTGGATGCTGATGGAACATGGCGAAAGCCATGCGATTCTGCAGATAATCGATCCCGATGGCCGCGCCGGTTATCCGGGCAATTGCACGGTCACGGCCACCTATACGATCCTCGACGGCGGTGTGCTTTCGGTGGTCTATGAAACGGTGACCGACAAGCCGACCATCGCCAATGTCTGCCAGCATTCCTATTTCAATCTCGATGGGGCAGATACCGCACTTGGGCATGAGATCAGCATCGCTGCTGACTTCTACCTGCCCACCAACGACAAGCAGATACCGACGGGCGAAATCCGCTCCGTCGAAGGAACCGTGTTCGACCTTCGCCAGACAACACCGATGCGGCGCAAGGAGAATGGCGAGCAGGTCCTCTACGACCATAATTTCTGCCTTTCGCCCGAACGTCGCGCCAAGCGCAAGGTCGCCCGCGCCTATTCGCCGGCCTCCGATATCGCTCTTGAGGTTCACACCACCGAACCCGGTGTACAGCTTTATTCGGCCTTTAAACTGGACGTCCCGGTTCCCGGCCTCGATGGCCGTCACTACGGCCCCTTTGCGGGTTTCTGCCTGGAAACGCAGATTTGGCCAGACGCCGTCAATCACCCGGATTTTCCGCATGCAATCCTGCGGCCGGGCGAAACGCTGCGTCAGGAAACCGACTATATTTTCAAGAAAGGCTGAACCAGCGCGCTAGGGTCAGTCCAGCACGCAGCCGACATAGCCGCCGGAGGCGCGGGCGCGACGCTCGATAAGGCCGGCAAGCCGTTGCAATCCGCGTCCCGGCTTGCTGGCGACGCGGTCGATGGGATTAGGTAGTGAAACAGCCAGCAGCGCCGCCTGGCGGGAACTGAGCTTTGCGGCCGGCACCTTGAAATGGTGCTGTGCTGCGGCCTCAATGCCGTAGATGCCAGGTCCCCATTCGGCAACGTTGAGATAAATCTCCATCATCCGTTTTTTGGACCAGACGAAATCGGCGGCGATCGCCAGCGGCAATTCCAGCCCCTTGCGCAGGAAAGAGCGGCCGTTCCAGAGGAACAGGTTCTTGGCCGTCTGCATCGGAATGGTGCTCGCGCCACGGGTGGAGGCCCCGTCGAGCGCATTGCTGACCACGGACTGCATCTGGTTCCAGTCCACGCCGCCATGGAAACAGAATTGCCCGTCCTCGGACATCATCACCGATTGAACAAGGCGCGGGGAAATATCCTCGAGCGGCACCCAGCGTCTGTCATAACCCTGAAAGGTCACCAGATCGGCGAGCATCAGCGTCGAGACCGGCCGGAAAAACGGCAGTGCATAGACCGGGATCAGCAGATAGGGCAGGATCAGCAAAGCCAGCAAGGTCATGATGATGCGCTTTGCCAACGTGCGAAAATCCACCTTCGGACTGCTCCGGTCTTCCGCCAGCACGGCGTAATCTGCGTCGCTTTCAGGCGTACTGCTCAATATTCGTCAAAGCCCCGCACCAATTGAAGCCTTTCATAGTCCATTGCCGCCTTCAAGGCGAGTCCGGTCAAATAGTTGCGCCTCTGGAATCACGAAAAGGTTTGCCTGCATTCGCGCGGCATGCCAAAGAGCGCGGCATGGACGCTGCGATGACAAATTTCGAAACGAAGCTGCGCGAAAACGCGGCTAAAACCGAAGCCCTGCTTGGCCGCCTGCTTTCCGGCGAAGCACGCGCAGACGAGATCACGCGCCCACAAAACCTGCTCGACGCCATGCGCCATGGCGTGCTGAACGGCGGCAAACGCCTGCGGCCCTTCCTCGTCATCGAAAGTGCCGCCCTTACGGGCGGAAATGCCGAAGCCGCCCTTTATGTCGGCGCCGCGCTGGAATGCCTCCATTGTTATTCGCTTGTTCATGACGATCTGCCCGCCATGGATGACGATGACCTGCGCCGCGGCCAGCCGACGGTGCATCGCAAATTTGATGAGGCGACCGCCATTCTCGCCGGCGACAGCCTGCTGACGCTTGCCTTTGATATCATCGCCTCGGACGAAAATCCGCTCGCGGCCGAACGCAAGGCCGCGCTCGTGCTTTCGCTTGCCCGCGCAGCGGGCATCGGCGGCATGGCCGGCGGCCAGGCCCTCGATCTCGCTGCTGAAAAGACAGCGCCGGATGAGGCCGGCGTCATTACATTGCAAGCTATGAAAACTGGCGCACTGCTGCGTTTTGCCTGCGAAGCGGGCGCAATCATCGCCGGAAGCGATGTTTCCGAAAGGCAAAGGTTGCGTCACTTCGGCGAAAAGATCGGCCTCGCCTTCCAGCTTGCCGACGATCTTCTGGATTTGACGGCCGACGCCGCCACCATGGGCAAGGCGACCGGCAAGGATGCCGCGCGCGGCAAGGGAACGCTCGTGGCATTGCGCGGCGAAGACTGGGCGCGCCGCAAGCTGCAGGAGCAGGTGGCGGAAGCTGCGGAACTGCTGGCTCCCTATGGCGAAAAGGCCGCGATTCTCATCGCGGCCGCAAGATTCATCGCTGAACGGAAAAGCTGAGCCGGTTCTCCTCTCAGCTTCCCATCATCCAATCAGCCCTTGAGCGGCGAAATCAGCACTTCGACGCGACGGTTCTGGGCGCGACCGTCAGACGTTGCATTCGAGGCGATCGGCTGCGACGGGCCGAAGCCGAGCGTCGAAATACGGCGCTGGTCGACGCCGCGCGCGCCGATATAATTCGCAACCGATGCGGCGCGACGCTCGGAAAGCGCCTGGTTATGCTGCAGGCTGCCGGTGGAATCGGTGTGGCCGTTGATGTCGATGAGCGTGCGGTTGAACTTGTTCAGCACAATGGCGACAGAATCGAGCGTCGGGTAGAATGGCGGAATGACCTGATCCTGGTCCGTCGCGAAGGTGATGTTCGACGGCATGTTGAGAACGATGCTGTCGCCGCGGCGAGTAACCGAAACACCCGTTCCCTGAAGCTGGGCGCGAAGCTCGGCTTCCTGACCATCCATGTAATTGCCGATAGCGCCGCCGGCGAGCGCGCCGATGCCCGCGCCGATAAGCGCGGCATTGCGGCGACCGGTCGGCGAACCGCCGACAGCCAGACCACCCAGAGCACCGACCACGGCGCCGATGCCGGCACCGCCGGCGGTGTTCGACATCTTCTGCTCACCCGTATAGGGATCGGTGGTGGTGCAGGCGGAAAGATAGGTCCCGCAAAGGGCGACGATCGCGATTTTTTTGATCATGTGTTTTTATGCTCCGAGAGGTTCAGGAGGTATGACAGTGGAATTCCGGCCTTTTCACGGTACTCTTTACTCCGCCGCATCTTTCCGGCCAAAACGCTTTTCGATGTAATCGATCACAAGCGCTTCAAAATCGGCGGCGATATTGGGGCCACGCAGGGTTAGCGCCTTCTCTCCGTCGATGAAGACGGGCGCTGCGGGGCTTTCGCCGGTTCCGGGTAACGAAATGCCGATATCGGCATGTTTGCTTTCACCGGGGCCATTAACGATGCAACCCATGACGGCGACATTGAGCGCCTCGACACCAGGATATTTCTCACGCCAGATCGGCATGTTCTTGCGAATATCGTTCTGGATATTCTGGGCAAGTTCCTGGAAGACGGTGGACGTGGTGCGCCCGCAGCCGGGACATGCCGCAACGACCGGAATGAACTGACGGAAACCCATGACCTGCAGCAATTCCTGCGCCACCTGCACCTCGCGGGTGCGGTCGCCATTCGGCTCCGGCGTCAGCGAAACGCGGATCGTATCGCCAATACCATGCTGCAACACGTAACCCATGGCGGCGGATGAAGCGACGATGCCCTTCGAGCCCATTCCCGCTTCGGTGAGACCGAGATGCAGGGCGTGGTCGGAGCGTTCCGACAGCATCGAATAAACGGCGATGAGGTCCTGCACCTGGCTGACCTTGGCCGACAGGATGATGCGGTTACGTGGCAGGCCGATCTCTTCGGCAAGCTCGGCGGAAATCAACGCCGACTGCACGATCGCCTCGCGCGTGACCTGACGAGCGGAGAGAGGGAAGCCCTGCTCCTTGTTCTTGTCCATCAGGGTCGTCAGCAATTCCTGATCGAGCGACCCCCAGTTGACGCCGATTCGCACCGGCTTGTCGTATCGGATCGCCATTTCGACGATCTCGCCGAACTGCTTGTCCTTCTTGTCCTTGAAGCCGACATTACCGGGATTGATGCGGTATTTCGCCAGCGCCTCGGCACAGGCAGGGTGATCGGCGAGAAGCTTGTGACCGATATAATGGAAATCGCCGATCAGCGGCACATCCATGCCGAGACGCAGCAGCCGCTCGCGGATTTTCGGCACGGCGGCAGCGCTCTCATCGCGGTCGACGGTGATGCGCACCATTTCCGAACCGGCCTGGAAAAGCGCCGCCACCTGCTGCACGGTGGCGTCGATGTCAGCCGTATCGGTATTTGTCATCGACTGCACGACGACGGGCGCACCGCCACCGACGATGACACCGCCCACGTCTACGGCGACGGATGCGCGGCGGGGCTTCGGATCGTAATCGGCATGTGACGTCATGGCGGTCTCTGGAGCTTGCGGCAAGGTCTGGCAATTGAGGTGAAACAAGGGGGCCTCCTTGTCAACACCCAACGCGCTGGAGCTTCTACTTTACCGCAATCATGGCAAAATTCGAGACGCCTATTCCTTGCCCGCACCATCAGCATGCCGGGCGAGCCGTGAAAGTAGCAGAACGACCACATGCAGCAGCGGCAGAGCGAGAAACACGCTGGCAAGACCGGTATGTTCAGCGATGAAGCCGATCGCCGAGGGCGCTACCAGAATGCCGGAATAACCCATGGTGGTGACGACCGAAAGGCCGATGCCAGGCGCCAGTCCCGGCATATTGCCCGCCGCCGAAAAGGCGATCGGCACCATGTTGGAAATACCGATACCGGCAATGGCGAAACCGATAATCACGAAAGTGGAATTTCCCGCAAGGCCGGCAATCAGAAGACCGGTGATCGACATGACCGAGCAGAAACGCAGGGTTCGGACCGCCCCGAACCTGTCACGCACCAGATCGCCGGCAAACCGCATGATCGCCATGGTCATGGAAAATGCCGCGAAAGCGAAACCGGACTGCGAGACGGAAGCGCCCAGTTCGTTGCGCAGATAAAGGGCACCCCAATCGAGGATGGCACCCTCCGGAATCATCGAGAATAACGCCATCAGGCCGATGATCCAGGGCAGCGGCGTCAGCGGCAGGCCGCCTTTCGGGCGTTCCTCCTCAGGATGCGGGCGATCCGCGAGAACCCGCGGCCATGCAATGACCAGCAACACCAGCGCGATGACCGTCAACGCAACGGCATGCCCCTGCACACCGATCGCCGTGATGAGATAACCGCCAAGACCAGCGCCGATCAGACCGCCGAGGCTCCAGAAGGCATGGCACGACGACATGATGGCGCGGCGCATATCCCGTTCCACCGCCACGGCATTGGCGTTCATGGCGACATCCATCGCCCCCGTCAGCCCGCCGAACAGAAATACCGCGATCACCCCCGCCCACACCGTGCCGGCCCAGGAAATGAAAAGCAGCGTCGGCAGAAAGATCGCGGCGGTGACGAGGCTCACCGTGCGCGAGCCGAAACGGGCAATCTGGGAACCGGCAATGGGCATGAAAACCAGCGAGCCGATGCCGAAGACCAGAATGATGAGGCCGAGCGCGCTTTCACTGAGGGAAAGGCGCGCCGCAAATTCCGGAATCTTGGGCGCCCATGACCCCATCATGAAGCCATTCATCAGGAACAACAGGGAAACGCCCAGCCTGTGCCGTGTCAGATAGGACGAACGCATGCCTGTCGGCGAAAATGTCGTGGGGCCATTCATCGGCAATATCCTTCAGACTTGACCGTGGGAAAATCGGGCGGCGTCATCGTCGCCGCAATGAATCTGTACGCCCTTTGCCGACAGCGCCTCGACGAATACGCGGTCGGCATCCTGCTCCAGCACGAGGGAAAGAGGTGGAGAAAAATCATGCACATGGAAAGCAGCCTTATGGCCGAGCTTTTCCGTGGTAATCGCTGCGACGATCCGCTGGCTGGCGCTGCAGGCAAGCCGCTTGAACACCGCATCTTCAAAAACATCCGCCGACAGACCCGTCTCGGCCGCAACGCCGCACACACCGAGAATGCAAAGATCGGGCCGCATCAGTTCGAGCTGCCGAAGCGCCATGGCGTCGATAGCCGCACCTACAGCCGGATCGACTTTTCCGCCGATCAGCACCAGATCGATATTGGCCCGCCCCGTCAGTTCGGCGGCAATGGCTGGCGTATTCGTCACCACTGTCAGGTTGAGACCGGCAGGGATCGCGCGTGCGATGGCGAGATTGGTGGAGCCGGCATCGATGAAGACGACCATGCCGGGTTCAAGCAGCGGGACAGCGGCACGCGCCAGCATGGCCTTGCGGTCCGCATCCTCGGCAATGCGCGTCTTCAGTGGCACCGTCTTGCTGTCGGAAAGCAGCGCCCCGCCATAAACGCGCAGGCATTCCCCGCGGGCCGCCATCTCACGCAGGTCACGACGCACCGTGTCTTCGGAAACGCCGAAGTTCTGCGCAAGATCCTGCGCCAGCACACGGCCGCTTTGCCGTAGCTGCGCGAGGATAAGCGCCTGCCGCTCGCTGACGAAATGATCACTCATGGAGACTCATGCATAAACAGGAACAAACGTGCACGAACATGCATATTCGAGTTTCCACCGAAGCGCAATAAAAAACGCCCGCCGAAAAAGACGGGCGTCTGACTGTGTAATGAGAGATTCGAACGGCTTTTATTCGGCGTAAGCGATCAGCAGATCCTTCGCATCGATCTGGTCGCCGGGGCGCACCAGAACTTCCGCGATCTTGCCGTCGCGTTCGGCGTGAAGCGCGGTTTCCATCTTCATGGCTTCGATGGAGAGCAGCACGTCACCGGCCTTGACCTCCTGACCCTGATTGACGAAGACGCGGCTGATAACGCCGGGCATCGGTGCACCAATATGGACAGCATTGCCCGGTTCGGCCTTGCGGCGCACGGCGGAGCCGGAAGCACCATGGGCACGATCCGGCACCTTGATGCGGCGCGGCTGGCCGTTGATCTCGAAGAACACCGTCACCATGCCCTTGTCATCAATGCCGGACGAGGCCTGATTGACGATGACAAGCGTCTTGCCGCGCTCGATATCGGCAAACAGCTCCTCGCCATCCTCCATGCCGTAGAAATAGGCATGGGTGGGCAGCACGGAAACGGGGCCGTATGTCTCGGCGGTGAGCGCGAAATCGGTGAACACCTTCGGATACATGAGATAGGACGCGAACTCGAAGTCGTCGACCTTGCGCTCCAGCTTGGTCTCGATCACCTTCCGCTCCGCGTCGAGATCGGCATCTGCCAAAAGCGAACCCGGACGAACGGTATAGGGCGCTTCGCCCTTCAGCGCCTTTTTCTGCAGGGCTGCCGGCCAGCCGCCTGGCGACTGTCCGAGATCGCCTTTCAGCATCGAAACCACCGATTCCGGGAAAGACACTTCACGATCGGGGTTTTCGACATCGGCGACCGTCAGATCCTGGCTGACCATCATCAGCGCCATGTCACCGACGACCTTGGAGGACGGGGTTACCTTGACGATATCGCCGAACATGCGGTTGGCATCGGCATAGGCCTGCGCCACCTCGTGCCAGCGGCTCTCCAGACCCAGCGACCGCGCCTGTTCCTTGAGGTTGGTGAACTGGCCGCCCGGCATTTCGTGCAGATAGACTTCCGAAGCCGGTCCCTTGAGATCGCTTTCGAAAGCCGCATACTGGTTACGAACAGCTTCCCAGTAGAAGGAAATGCGGCGGATCCATTCCGTATCAAGACCCGTATCGCGTTCCGACCCTGCCAGCGCCTCAACGATCGAACCAAGGCATGGCTGCGAGGTGTTGCCAGAGAAGGCATCCATCGCAGCATCCACGGCGTCGACGCCGGCATCCACAGCGGCCAGAACGGTGGCGGCGGAAATGCCCGAGGTATCATGGGTGTGGAAATGGATCGGCAGACCGGTCGCCTCGCGCAACGCCTTGAACAGAACCTTGGCGGCAGCCGGTTTCAACAGACCCGCCATGTCCTTGACGGCGATGATATGAGCGCCGGCTTTTTCAAGCTCGGCGGCAAGGCCGGTATAATATTTGAGATCATATTTCGGACGCGCCGAATTCAACAGATCGCCGGTATAGCAGATGGTCGCTTCGCAGAGCTTGTTCTCCTCGGCAATCGCATCCATCGAAACGCGCATATTCTCCACCCAGTTCAGGCAGTCGAAGACGCGGAAAAGATCAACTCCGCCCTTTGAGGCCTGGCGGACGAAATATTTCACGACATTATCAGGATAATTCTTGTATCCGACGCCGTTTGCGCCGCGCAGCAGCATCTGCAGCAGCAGGTTCGGCGCGCCTTCGCGGATAAGCGCCAGGCGCTCCCACGGGTCTTCAGTCAGGAAGCGCATGGAAACGTCGAACGTCGCACCACCCCAGCATTCCAGCGACAGAAGTTGCGGCAGCGCCTTGGCGTAAACACTCGCGACATGGGCGATGTCATGGGTGCGAACGCGGGTAGCGAGAAGCGACTGGTGCCCGTCGCGCATGGTCGTATCGGTGACCAGCACGCGCTTTTCATTACGCATCCAGTCCGCAAAGCCCTTCGGGCCAAGCTTGTCCAGCAGCTGCTTTGTGCCGTCAGGTGTCGGCGCATCGATATAAGGCACGATGGGCTTCGCCGCCTTTTCGGACGGCCTGGCGCGACCCTTGGTTTCCGGGTGGCCGTTGACGGTCACGTCGGCGAGATAGGTCAGAAGCTTGGTGGCGCGGTCCTGACGCTTGACCTGTGCGAAGAGCTCCGGCGTCGAATCGATGAACCGGGTCGTATAGGTGTTGTTACGGAAGCTGTCGTGACCGATGATGGCTTCGAGGAAGGTGAGGTTGGTCGCCACGCCGCGAATACGGAATTCGCGCAGCGCGCGGTCCATGCGGTTGATCGCCTCATCCGGTCGCGGCGCCCAGGCCGTCACCTTCACAAGCAGCGGATCGTAATAGCGGGTGATGACAGCGCCGGTATAGGAGGTGCCGCCATCCAGACGGATACCGAAGCCCGAAGCGGAACGGTAGGCGGTGATACGGCCATAGTCCGGAATGAAATTATGTTCCGGGTCTTCGGTCGTGATGCGGCACTGCAGCGCATGGCCATTGAGACGGATGTCCTCCTGGCGCGGAACGCCGGATTCCGCCGTGCCGATGGCGGCACCTTCGAGAATATGAATCTGCGCCTTGACGATATCGATACCAGTCACGACTTCGGTGACGGTATGCTCCACCTGAATACGCGGATTGACCTCGATGAAGTAAAATTTGCCGGTATCGGCATCCATCAGATATTCGACCGTGCCGGCGCCGATATAATTGGTCGCGGCGGCGATCCTCAGGGAGTAGGCGGCCAGTTCCTGGCGCTGCGCTTCGGACAGATAGGGTGCAGGCGCACGCTCGACGACTTTTTGATTGCGCCGCTGGATCGAACAATCACGCTCGAACAGATGCACGACATTGCCATGCGTATCGCCGAGAATCTGGCTTTCGACGTGACGCGCACGCTCGACCAGCTTTTCGAGATAAACTTCATCCTTGCCGAAGGCGGCTTTCGCCTCGCGCTTGGCCTCCGTCACCTCGCGGGCGAGGTCCTGCTTTTTGCGGATGGCGCGCATGCCGCGACCGCCGCCGCCCCAGGAGGCCTTGAGCATCACGGGATAGCCGATTTCTTCGGCCATGCGTTCCACTTCCGCTATATCATCAGGCAGCGGATTGGTGGCGGGAACAACGGGGACATCAACCGAGATCGCCAGATTGCGGGCGGCGACCTTGTTGCCGAGCTGGCGCATCGTATCCGCCGTCGGTCCGATGAAGGTGATGCCGGCCTTGTTGCAGGCCTCCACGAATTCGGGGCTTTCAGACAGGAGACCGTAACCGGGATGGATCGCGTCTGCTCCCGAGAGCTTGGCCACGCGGATAACCTCCTCGATCGAAAGATAGCTCTCGATCGGCCCCATGTCCTTGGCGAGATGCGGCCCTCGGCCAACCTGATAGGATTCGTCCGCCTTGAAGCGGTGCAAAGACAGCTTGTCCTCTTCCGCCCAAATCGCAACGGTTTTAATCCCAAGCTCATTCGCTGCCCGGAAAACGCGGATCGCAATTTCGGATCGGTTGGCAACAAGTATTTTCGATATCTTCAAGACGGTCTCCCCACACGCCAAAACAAAACTTCTGCTGCACTGCGGAATTAAGCAGCAAAACCCGGTCTTGGAAAGGGCAATTCCGGCGAGAACTGTCCTGTTTGCGCTAGCTCAGCAATCCATGACGAAAAGCAAGCGCTACGGTGTGCTGTCGGTTCTTGGCGCTGAAACGGCGCTGGATTCCGTTGATATACCAGTCGACCGTGTGGTTGGAGATCGATAGCTGACGTCCGATTTCCGTCGAGGTCATGCCGTCTGCCATCAGCGTCAGCACCTCCATTTCGCGCCTCGTAAGCTCGAGAGCGGAAACGTCGGGGGCATTGCTGAAGCCATGAGCCTGCCCGGAAAGATCGAGCAGGCGCCAGAACACGGCACGCGTGGCAGCATCAAGCAGCTCCACCTGCAAGGAGGGCAATTGCCGATCCTGACCGCCAATGAAGACCGCACCGATGAATCCCGCACGACCGTGCACGGGAAAGGCATAGCCGCCCTGCAGACCGTAGCGGCCTGCGTCGTGGAAAAAGACGCTCGCCCTTTTGCGATGCATCGCACGCGGCAGGCCCTCAAGCGCTTCCTTCCATTGAAACGGCTTGTGCACCATGCCGATCACCTTGCGGACGGGATCGACGAGATTGTACTTCTTGGCCCTGTAAACCTCCAGCCAGCCTTCAGGCAGATGTTGCGCGAGAATGTGTCCACTGGAGGCGATCTCCCCGGTCATCCGCCTGCTGACGAGAAAATATTCGAAACCGTATTCGCGAATGAGCGTTGCAAATTCGGAGCGAACGCGGTCGGCGCTTCCCGCCTGGTAACACGCTGAGATGAAGTGAAGAATATCATGCATAAAGACACGGGGTCCGGAGCTTGGCTTGAAGGGAATGACACGGAGGACATGGTCCCGCGATGACGTCATGTTACTCGGGCGCCGGTCGGTTGAGATTGAACATATCGTCGTTATCAATCCCTGAAACGAAGATGCTAAATCTTGTGACGGCAGGCCCCGGGAAACATCGGGTTCGGTTTTTTCGGTTCGCACGCGCGGTCAATCTGTTAAGCCGCCATTCAGACAGAAAGAGCGATAATTACACAAAATTCGCCGTCTCATGCAACCTTGCTAAAGTAGCATGGCGTTGAGGCCGAACAATAAACCGCTTGAAAAGACGCACGGACTGGATTGAAAATTTGACCTTGTTTCAGGTTTATACACGCGCTCTGCGCTATCTGACCGTTCATAAATGGCGTGTGACGGTTGTCGTCATTGCCAACGTCATTCTTGCAGCGATCACCATCGCCGAACCCGTACTGTTCGGCCGGATCATTGACGCCATCTCTTCCGGCACCAATGTCACGCCCATTCTCATTCTGTGGGCGGGTTTTGGCGTCTTCAACACCGTCGCTTATGTCGCGGTCGCCCGCGAGGCCGACCGGCTGGCCCATGGCCGGCGCGCTTCGCTGCTGACGGAAGCCTTTGGGCGCATCATCTCCATGCCGCTCTCCTGGCACCATCAGCGCGGCACGTCGAACGCCCTGCACACGCTCCTGCGCGCCAGCGAAACGCTGTTTGGCCTCTGGCTCGAATTCATGCGCACGCATCTGGCCACTTTCGTCGCGCTGGTGCTGCTTGTGCCGACCGCCATGTCCATGGACATGCGCCTCAGTTTCGTTCTGATTGGCCTCGGCATCGTCTACTGGTTCATCGGCAAGTGGGTGATGGGCCGCACCAAGGATGGCCAGGCTTCGGTAGAGGAGCACTATCACAGCGTTTTTGCCCATGTCAGCGATTCCATCAGCAACGTGTCGGTGCTGCACAGCTACAACCGCATCGAGGCTGAAACGAAGGCGCTGAAATCCTTCACTGAAAAACTCTTGAGCGCACAATATCCGGTGCTTGACTGGTGGGCCTTTGCGAGTGCTCTGAACCGCACGGCCTCCACTGTTTCGATGATGATCATCCTCGTCATCGGTACCGTTCTGGTCAAGAACGGCGAATTGCGCGTCGGCGACGTCATCGCCTTCATCGGTTTTGCCAATCTCCTGATTGGCCGTCTGGATCAGATGCGGCAATTCGTGACGCAAATTTTCGAAGCCCGCGCCAAGCTCGAGGATTTCTTCGTTCTGGAGGATTCCGTCAAGGAACGGGAAGAGCCGGGCGACGCCCGCGAATTGTCGAATGTCTCCGGCACCGTGGAATTCCGCCACATCAATTTCGGTTTCGCCAACACCAAGCAGGGCGTTCATGACGTCTCGTTCACGGCGAAGGCCGGCGAGACCGTTGCGATCGTCGGTCCGACGGGCGCCGGCAAGACAACGCTCATCAACCTTCTGCAGCGCGTCTACGATCCCGATTCCGGCCAGATCCTGATCGATGGCACCGATATTTCGACGGTGACGAAAAATTCGCTCCGCAATTCCATCGCCACAGTATTTCAGGATGCCGGGCTGCTGAACCGCTCCATCCGCGAAAACATCCGCCTCGGCCGTGAATCGGCAACCGATGCGGAAGTGATGGAAGCAGCGGCGGCAGCGGCGGCAACGGATTTCATCGACAGCCGCATCAATGGCTATCTGACCCAGGTCGGTGAACGCGGCAACCGCCTGTCCGGCGGCGAGCGCCAGCGCATCGCCATTGCGCGCGCCATCCTGAAGAACGCTCCCATTCTGGTTCTGGACGAAGCGACCAGTGCGCTGGACGTGGAAACGGAAGCCCGCGTGAAGGCCGCTGTCGACGCGCTGAGAAAGAACCGTACGACCTTCATCATCGCCCACCGCCTTTCCACGGTCCGCGATGCCGATCTCGTCCTCTTCCTCGATCAGGGCCGGATCATCGAAAAGGGTACTTTCGATGAGCTGAGCCAGCGCGGCGGACGCTTCACCTCGCTGCTGCGCACCAGCGGCCTGCTGACAGAAGATGAAGGCCAGCAGCCCCGGCCAAAGGCCATAGCTTCCTGAGTGTTTGGCTGACAGAATGAGAACAGGGCGGACAGCATGCTTGTCCGCCCTTTTTTCTTTGCCCGCTTCCCGACGGCAGTGCCAGATCACAGGTCTCCTATCGGAGAATTCCGGTCAAGGAACTGGCCAGCCAAAAATCGATCTGCCCGAATGGGAGGACATTTCCCAGAAAGGCAACGATACCTGCTGCGAGATTAGTTAGGAAAACTCCGAGCACCACGCCAAGCGTTACTCCGACGCTCGTCTTCCGCGGGTAGCGCGCCAACCAACACGACAACGCCAGGGAAAGAATGGCGAGCAACACCAACAGTGCAGGTTCTGTGAAAGAGGTGTTGAATTGCAAGGTAACTCCCTTTCCGATCGACCGAGAATATCGCGAAACACGCGGAGACCAATCAAGATTCCTGAGTGCAAATCCTGAAGCCGACCATAGATGACAGGTTCCTGCCGTTGCCCGTCTTCAATAATTAATCACTCGCAACTGCTGCTTTTTTCCGAAAAGATTGACGACAGGTCGGACCGGACAAATCCGGCACTGCGCCGTGAAGGCCTGCCTGCATGACCTTATCTCGGTGCCGCAGGACCTTTCAGCCGACCGCTGCGAAGGAGACCGGGCTTCCGGGCCATGATCCGGCCGATGTGCCAAGTTGGAAACCAAGCTAGCACCATAAAAATTCAGGCCCCTGCGTCACCACAGGAGCCTGAGTCTAAAAGCGAACAGAGGCCTGATCGTCTCAGTCGAAGGGGATCACCCTGTCGCCTGCCGACAAAGCCTTGCCATCGACGGATACGGAGACTTCCGCCCCACCGGCCTTGCGGCTGACGGCGATGTCCCTTGCCTTCCCGTCGAGCGTGATCTTCACCGAGAAACCGCTCCAGTCCTCCGGCAGAGACGGCGCAATATGCAGCTTGCCGTCGGTGCGTGTGATGCCGAGAATACCCTCGACAGCGGCGCGGTAGAGCCAGCCGGCCGAACCCGTGTACCAGCTCCAGCCTCCACGGCCCGCATAAGCGCCTTCACCGTAAACATCCGCGGTCACCACATAGGGTTCGACCCGATAGGTTTCTGACGATGCCGCATCGAGCGCATGATTGACCGGGTTGAGCAGCTTGAAGCAGTTCCATGCCTCCTGCGCCCTACCCTGCTTGGCGAGGGCAAGAACCACCCAGGTTGCGGCATGGGTATATTGCCCGCCGTTTTCACGCACGCCCGGCGGATATCCCTTGATGTAACCCGGATCATGCGGTGCACGCGAGAAGGGCGGCGTGAACAGCCTGATAATGCCGGTCTGCTCATCGACCAGATGCTCCATGACGGCATCCATGGCCTGCCGCGACCGACCCTCTTCGCCTTCGCCGGAGAGAACGCTCCAGCTCTGGCCAAGGGAATCGATCCGGCACTCCTCGCTTTCGGCGGAACCGAGCGGCGTGCCGTCATCGAAATAACCGCGCCGGTAATAGCTGCCATCCCAACCCGCTGTTTCCAGCGCGTTGCGCAGCCTTTCCCGATGCGATGCCCATTTGCCGACGCGGTCGGCATCGCCACGCTTTTCCGCAATCTCGATGAAATCGCGCAACGCCCCGGAAAGGAACCAGCCGAGCCAGACGCTGGTGCCCTTGCCGCCGACGCCGACGCGGTTCATGCCGTCGTTCCAGTCGCCGCCGAGGATCAGCGGCAGGCCATTTTCGCCGGTGCGATGAATGGCGAGATCAAGCGCCAGCGCCGCATGTTCGTAAAGCGTGGCGGATCTGTCGCTGATCTCCGGCTGGAAGAAAGCATCATGCTGGCCGGGCATCAATGCCGCCCCCTTCAGGAAGGGGATGCTTTCATCGAGGATCGCGACATCACCCGTGGCCGAGACATATTGGTTGATCGCATATGCGAGCCAGACCACGTCATCCGAGATGGTCGTGCGAACACCGGCGCCCGTCAGAGGCAACCACCAGTGCTGCACATCGCCTTCGGGGAACTGGCGACCGGCTGCGCGCAGGATCTGCTTGCGGGCGAGATCCGGCTGGTAGAGCAGGAAGGCTAGCGTATCCTGAAGCTGGTCGCGGAAGCCGAAGGCGCCGCTCGACTGGTAAAAGGCCGTGCGCGCCAGAATGCGGCACGCCAGCGCCTGATAGGGCAGCCAGTTATTGACCATGTGATTGAAGCCGGCATCGGGCGTGGAAACCTGCAGCTGGCCGGTAAAGCCGGTCCAGAATGCCTTGCTCTCGTCCAGCACCGTCTGGAAGTCCGCGTTGCGAACATCCTTCACCAGCGCTTCGGCCTCTTCCGCATTGTCGGCATCGCCGAGAATGAAGGTCATGTGCCGTTCTTCACCGGGCTTCAGATGGATTTCCTGCATCAGCGCCGCGCAGGGATCGCCATCGACCTCGGTGCTGCCGCTGAGTGCGCTACCCGACACGATGCCCTGCGGGGCCTGTGCCGAACCGAAGCGGCCGATGAATTCCCGGCGGCTGGTGGTGAAGCCGCTCACCTCACTGTCAAGCGTCAGGAATGCCGTGCGGGCGCTATAGTCGATGCTGTAGGGGTTCGACGCGAAGATCGCATTGCTGCCGGCATCGTGTCTGCTCAGAATGAACGGCGCGGATTTCTGGGCGTTGTTGCCCAGCACCCATTCCACATAGGCGTAGACCTTCAGGCGCCGGCTTTTTGAACCCTTGTTGCGAACGATGACCTGCGAGAACTTGACCGGTTTTTCGCGATCAACGGTCTGTGTCACTTCGACTTCAAGTGTATCGGCCACGCCTGTCAGCACGGAGTAACCTAGGCCATGGCGGGTTTCGAACATGGCTTCCGGATCGCGCGACAGCGCGGCGCAGGGAGTATAGAGCTTTCCTGTCTCCACATCGACGACATAGAAGGCCTCACCCGGCCGGTTGACGACCGGATCGTTGCTCCAGGGCGTCAGCTGATAGTCGCGCGAATTGCGGCTCCAGCTGAAGCCGGCGCCTTCGGCCGAAATGTGGAAGCCGAAACTCTCGTTCGAGATGACGTTGATCCACGGATGCGGCGTGGACTGCCCGCCATTGAGGCGCACAACATATTCCTGGCCGTTCCTGGCGAAGCCGCCAAAACCGTTCCAGAAATCGAGATCACCCGCATCTTCGACCTGTTCCGCAACCGGGAAGGACGGTACCGGCAGACGGGCCTGCGCAGCGTCGCTTGTGCCATCGGGGCCGCGATGGGCCGCAAACAGCGAGACCGCACGGTTGATCTGGTCGACAATCTTGCCGTTGCGCACGTGGAGAACGACGCGGGAAGCGGCGAGAAGCGCGCTCCACGTCTCTTCGTCCATCAGGTCGCGGCGCACGGAGAAGACGTGCGGACGACCGCCATCGGCGGGATTGATGCGGCGCTGCGCCTCGGAAATATGATCCAGCGCATGCTGCATGTCCTGTGCATAGGATGCAGCCCGTTCGTTGACGATAACGAGATCGAAGATCACGCCGCGTGAACGCAGATATTCATGGGCGCTCAGCGCCTCACGGGCGATATCCATGTCCATATCGTCGTTGATGCGCAAGCTGAAGATCGGGAAATCGCCTGAAATCGCGAGCGGCCACAAAGCACGCTGCGAGGCAAGGCCGGTTTTCAGCGTTTCCGAATCCGCACGCAGATGCATGTCCGGATAGGTCAGATAACGGCCGAGATGCTGGAAGGCGGCCGCCTGCTGCGAGGTGACGCCCACATGGCGCATCTGCACCTGCGTGCGTGTCCAGGCGTGCACGAGTTCATGGGCAAACGCGTCCGGATGACGATAACGGTCGATCGCCTTGTCGACCTCCTCGCGGCTTGGCGCGGCAATCGTCCAGAAAATCACGCTCACCTTCTTGCCCGCCGGCACGCGTACGGTGCGGCGCAATGACAGGATCGGATCAAGCGTGAAGCCGTCGTTGCTGGAAAGCGTCGCACCGGCATCGAAAGCCGCCGCTTCGCGCAGCGAGCGGCCGCGGCCGATGAACTTGGCACGATCGGTCTCGAATTCCGTCGGGCGCGACGGGCCGGCATTGTCGGCGGCAAGATGCGCGATGACGGTGCCGGGCTCGTTCGGGCTGCGACGGTTGCGCCAGGCGCGGATGACATCACCGCGGCGGCCGATCTCGGTCTGCACGAACATGCGCGAGAACAGCGGATGGGCGTTGTCGTCATCTTCAGACGCAATGACGGGCTCCATATAGGAGGTCACTTCGATATAGCGATCCTCGGAACCGACATTGAGCAGCGTGACGCGGCGGCCTTCGGCATCGTGCTCGGTGGCGACAATGCATTCGACCACGCTCTGCAGATCGCCGGTGGTCTTGTGGAACTCGGCCTTGTCGTCGGTGAAGATCGTCTTGGTCTTTTCGCCTTCGATAACACGCGGCTCTGCCGTCGCACTCCACCATTGTCCGTTGGTGGTGTCGCGCAGGAAGATGAAGGTGCCCCAGCGGTCTTCGGTCGGATCGGCCTTCCAGCGGGAAATCGCCTGACCGTTCCACTTCGAATAACCGGCACCCGTCGAGGTGAGCATCGTCGAATAATGGCCGTTCGAAAGGAACACCACTTCGCGGTCGCGCGCGGCCGGGTCGACGATGGAGCGCACTTCCGCACGCAACAGGTCCGCCTGTTCCTTGCCGGGGGTTTCCGGCTCGTATTTCGCGCTCATGACGGGCACTTCGCGCGGTGCCTTTTCCTGCAACAGCAGTTCGGCCGCTTCAATCACCGGATCGGAATGGAAGAGTTCGCGCAGCACGCCATCGAAAGCGACGTTGGCGACGGCCGCAATCGACATGCCGTGGTGGTGGGCATAATAGTTGTAGACCACCGCGCAGACCTTACCATCAGGCACACGTGTCGGTGTGAAATCCACCGCATCATGGAAGCCGTACTGGCCAAGCGCGCCAAGCTTGCGCAGCTTGTCGAGGTTCTCAAGCGCACCATCAGGATCGTACTGGCTGGCGAGGATCGACGCATAGGGCGCGATGACAGCATTCTGGCCGAGACCGCGCTTGAGGCCAAGCGTCGGCACACCGAAGTTGGTGTACTGGTAGTTCATGTTGTGATCGCGGGCGTTGAACGCCGCTTCGGAAATGCCCCATGGCGTGCCGAGGCGGCGGCCGTGGTTCATCTGTTCCTTAACGATCAGATTGTTGGTCTGGTTGAGAATGCCGCCCTGACGCTCCTGCATGACGAGCGGGGGCATCAGATATTCGAACATCGAACCCGACCAGGAGACCAGCGCGCCCTGCGCACCGATCGGCACGACCTGACGGCCGAGACGGTACCAGTGCTCTGTCGGCAGATCGCCCTTGGCGATGGCAAACAGGCTGGTCAGACGGCATTCGGACGCCAGAAGGTCGTAGCAGGCCTCGTCCAGCTCCTTGCTTTCGACGCGATAGCCAATCGACAGAAGACGGCGATCCTTGCGGTACAGGAACGTGAAGTCCATCGAGAAAGCGAGGTTGCGGCTGCGGTCGCGCAGCGATGCGAGACGCTGGCGCAACGGTTCCATATTGGTGAGATCGATGGCGCTGTCGGAAATATGCGCCTCACAGCAATCCACCAGCAATTGCGCCCAGCGGGTCACTTCCGCGCTCTGCGCAGACTTCACTTCGTGATCGACATTGGTAGCGAGTTTCTGGATGTCGCGCGCAAGCACCGCCAGATTGATGACGCGGATCGATGCGAATTCATGCTCGCGCTTGACGGACGCCAGAGCGTTCGAGAACCCGATGATACGCTCTTCGAGACGGCGATGCAGCGGACGCAGGTTCTTGCGGTCGTCAGGCAGCGCTTTCAGCGTTTCGCGCAGGATGCCGGCCAGATCGCCGATACCGTCCAGATTGCCCTGAAGATGCGCGGAAGGCGCTTCCGCCCACTGGCGGCAGGCCGACGAAACTGCAATCAGGTGACCGGCAAGATTGCCGCTGTCCACCGCCGAAACATAGCGGGGTCCAAGCGTCTGCAACGTGTCCGTATGGTACCAGTTGTAGAGATGGCCGCGATGTTTCTCCATCTTCTCGACGGTCTGGATCGTGTTCTCGATCCGCTCCAGAGTATCGGCAAAGCTGATCCAGCCGAACTGGCGCGCCGAAATGATGGAAAGCAGGTAGACGCCGATATTGGTGGGCGACGTGCGCGAAGCGACGATCGGCTCCGGCGTTTCCTGGAAGTTATCAGGCGGCAGGTGGTTTTCCTGCGGCGTCACGAAGGCCTCGTAATAACGCCATGTGCGGCGCGCGATCTTGCGAAGCTCGAAGGAGACGTGTTCCGAAACGAACAGCCGGTCTTCGGTTTCAGCCGACTGGCTGACATACCAGGCAACGGCAGGCGACAGAACCCAGAGAAGCGTGAAGGGAATGCCGATCAGGAAGGCATTGTCACCCGGCAGCGCCGCGAACAGCAGGCCGAGCATCGCCACTACGGGCGCATGCCACATCTGTCGATAATAATCGATGATGCTGCCCTGCGCGCTCGACTGCATGCTGGCGGCGGTACGCCATTCCAGCATCAGCTTGTGGCTGACGAGCAGGCGGTAAAGCGAGCGGGCAATCGCGTCGGTCATCATGCAGGCGGCATCGGCGATGAAGACGATGCGCAGCGCCACCTGTGCGTTGGTCGCGCGGATTTCCGACCAGATGGTGTGGAAATGCGCCTGCGGCACGATATCGGTGGAGCGCGGCACGAGACCGGAGAGCAGGGAAAGCGTGGGGGCTACGAACAGCGAGAAGATCAGCAGGATCTGCCAGATCAGCGCACCGAGCGGATCCATGAAATACCAGCCGAGGATCGAGGCAAAGAACCAGGCGATCGGCGTCAGCGAGCGACGCAGGTTATCGACCATCTTCCAGCGGCCGATCGCGGTAACGCCACGGGCACGATCGAGGATAAAGGGCAGAAGCTGCCAGTCGCCACGCGCCCAGCGATGCTGGCGCGAGACTTCAACCTCATAGCGGGTCGGGAAATCCTCGACCAGTTCCACGTCGGTCACCAGCGCGCAGCGCGCGAAGGAGCCTTCGAGCAGATCGTGGCTGAGAATGGAGTTTTCCTCGATCCGGCCCTTCAGCGCCGCCTCAAAGGCATCCACATCGTAAAGGCCCTTGCCGGTGAAGGTGCCCTCGGACGTCAGGTCCTGATAGACGTCGGAAACGGTGAAGACGTAAGGATCGATACCGCGGTTGATCGAGAAGACCCGCTGGAAAACGGATGCGTCCTTGCCGGTGGTGAGCGAGGGCGTTACGCGCGGCTGCAGCAGACCGTAGCCTTCGACAACCCGTCCGGACACCGGGTCAATCACCGGACGATTGATCGGGTGGTGCATCTTGCCGACAAGCTTGGTCACCGCATCGCGCATCAGGCGCGTATCGGCATCCAGTGTCATGACGTATTTCACGCCCTCCGGCACGACATTGGCGCCGCCGAGGAACGTTGTATCCTTGTCGCCGCGCAGCAGCATGTTCAGCTCATGCAGCTTGCCGCGCTTGCGCTCCCAGCCCATCCAGCAGCCTTCAGCCGAATTGTAGATGCGGCGGCGGTGCAACAGGTAAAAGCGTGTCTTGCCGTCAAAGGCATAACGGCTGTTCAGCGCCGCAAGCTCACGCTTGGCATAATCGAGAATTTCGAGGTCATCGTCGGACTGTTCATACTGCGCATCGCGCCAGTCGCTCACCAGCGAGAAATAAATCTCGCCATGCGGATTGGCGAGATAATGCACCTCGATATTGCGCATCATCTCATCGACACTGTCGCGGCTGGTCAGCATGCAGGGCACGGCAACCAGCGTGCGGGCGTCCTGCGGAATACCGTTCTTGAACTCGTATCCGACCAGCCGGAACGGCTTCACAAAGAAGGTGACGAGCGTGTTGAAGAGGCCGGTCGCGCCCTCGGATGCCGGCAATGCGAACATCAGCAGGAAGGCGGTCACCACATACCAGGGCATGCCCGCCTGCGCCAGGAACCAGCCAACGGCGAGCATGGCGAGCGCGGTGATTAGAAACACCGGCGCCGCAATCGCAAGCCAGTTGAACTTGCGCATCGCCCGGACGATACGCTGCGACACCAAAGGCCGGTAACCCAGCGCCTTCTCAAGCTCGAAACGACGCTGGCCCACGAGCACGGAGCCGACATTGACGGGATGTGTCTCGTCCGCCTCCACAGGCGTATCAGCGCGCGCCATTTCGACAGCGGCACGCGCAACCTCAACTTCAGTCTTGGGAGAACGGCGCGCCAGAAGTTCGATAGTATTGCGGTAGGTGTTTCGCGAACCGAAATCGAGCGTTTCGTAATCGGTCTCTTCGCGCAGAACCTTGTCGATGTGGCTGACTTCCTCGAACCACACCGACCATTCGGTATCGTCGATTTCGCGCAGGCTCTTGACGATGTTGCCCATCGTCACGTTGCCGGATGCAAGACGGTTATGTTCCGACATCATGACGTTTTCGGCGTCCGTGCCGGCAGCATGCAGGCGCTCTTCGAGCCATGCCACCGCAAAACCCGATGTCTGGGAGCCGTTGCGGAGACGATAAAGGAATTGCGTTGCGAAAGTCGGGTCGTCGACCAGCGTATCGACCTGCTTCAAAAGGGCCGCGGAGGCCTCCGCATCGTTGAGACGAATGATCTCGTCAACGACCTCGTTCGCCTTCTGGCGCATGCGGCGCGAACGCTCCACACGGATGGAGATGCGGCGAAGATTTTCGATGAGGACAAAACGGATGATCGACGGCAGCGCCCACAATTCGCCGATCTGCAGCGTCTTTGAGGTCTGGTAGCCATCCACCAGCGCCGTCATGTTCTCGCGCGAAACCGTGCT
Source organism: Agrobacterium sp. CCNWLW32 (assembly GCF_037083425.1). Classification (NCBI taxonomy): domain Bacteria; kingdom Pseudomonadati; phylum Pseudomonadota; class Alphaproteobacteria; order Hyphomicrobiales; family Rhizobiaceae; genus Agrobacterium; species Agrobacterium sp. CCNWLW32. The sequence goes on along the minus strand of NZ_JBAOJM010000005.1, from coordinate 171,944 downwards.
GTGGGTATGGGCGACATAAAGCCAGCCGAGCGCCATGACCCGCGGGATCGTCACCCCGCCCACCGTCATCGTCGGCAGCTGGCGATAGAACTTGCGCGGAAAATCGCGGCGAACTTCCTGGATCGCCTCTTCGATGACGTAGTGATTGTCGAGCAGCCATTCCGCCGCCGGCGTTATCGTCGCGCCATTTTCCGCGTCGACCGCCGTTGTGCGGTAGACCCGCAGAATTTCCTTCTCGTTCTCGCGATGACGCTCGAAGAAATCGAACTCCATGAAGCCGGGAAGGCTGTCGGCGCCATCGCGCGAAAGCGCGGCGCCCGCATCATGCAGTTCCTCGACCGTCATATAGGACGCGCGGATCGAATCGTTATGATCGATCTGCTTCGTCTCGGAATCACGGGCGGCGGCGGTCGGGGTAATATGAAATGACATCGGGCTCGTATTCTGAACTTTAGGGAAACTTGTTCGACTTGACCGGCATTTCGTCCATGGCGGGAACACATACGAAAATCAGGCCACGCTATATTTATGACTTATCCTGAACCTTCGGTGAACCGGACCGGACGCCGTGCGGAACGGATCGTCAGGCGGGTGGTATCCGCAGGTGCAGCATGTTGCAGTGAAATTATTCCGATACGATCGGAAAACCGCAGATCGGTGCGGACAGGAGATTTTCGATAACAGGAAGAAAATGGCATCCTGCGGCCCGGCAATGCCGTTCCGACCGAATTTCGCACCCTCCCCGACGGCGAAAATTGTTCGCGCAACGTCGATAATCCCCCGTTGACAACCTGAAGGGCAACGCGGAACCGAGACTGCCCGCGCTACATCCGAAAGAAGCTAATGCCCCAGGACGTCAATAGTTCCATGCCACCTGTCGCGGCACGATGCAAGCGCTGAATTTCAGGCCATTTCCGCGCCGATGACGACACTTTAGAATACATAAATATGCTGATATGTCCTTTGGGAAAGACGCCGGAAAAAACGGCCAAACCCGGGATTCTGAAAATGACGAAACAGACCGCGAATATCGCATCCTTTGCCAACCATATGCCGGATGTGGTGGCCATACGCCGCCACCTGCACCGCAATCCGGAAATCGGTCTTTCGGAGTTCAAAACCTCGGACTTCATTGCCGGGCAATTGGTGGAAATGGGTTATGAGGTGACGCGCGGGCTCGCCGGCACCGGTATCGTCGCCACGCTCAGCAATGGCGACAGCACGCGCACGCTCGGCATCCGCGCCGATATCGACGCCCTCCCGATCCACGAAGAGACGGGGGCGGATTATGCAAGCGCCAATCAGGGCGTGATGCATGCCTGCGGCCACGATGGCCACACCGCCATGCTGCTCGGCGCGGCAAAGATCATCGCTGAGCGCAAGAATTTCGATGGAACCCTGCATCTGATCTTCCAGCCGGCGGAAGAAAATTTCGGCGGCGCCAGAATCATGATCGAGGACGGGCTATTCGAACGTTTTCCCTGCGATGCGGTTTTTGCCCTGCATAACGATCCCGGCCTGCCCTTCGGGCAATTCGTGCTGCGCGAGGGGCCGATTCTCGCCGCTGTCGACGAGTGCAAGATCACCGTCAACGGTTACGGCGGCCACGGCGCCGAGCCGCAGGACGCGGCCGACCCCATCGTTGCCGGCGCGAGCATCATCATGGCCTTGCAGACGGTGGTATCCCGCAATATCCATCCGCAATTGTCGGCGGTCGTCACCGTTGGCGCGTTCCATGCGGGTGCTGCCAGCAATGTGATTCCCGAGACGGCGGAAATGCTGCTGACCATCCGCTCCTTCGATCCGGGCGTGCGCGATGAGCTGGAAAAGCGCATCCGGGCGATAGCCGAAGGCCAGGCGGCCAGCTATGGCATGAGCGTCACCATCGATTACGAGCGCGGGTATAACGCAACGGTCAACCACAAGGCGGAAACGGATTATGTCGCCGATCTCGCCCGCCGCTTTGCCGGAACTGAAAGGGTGGCTGAGATGCAGCGCCCGTCGATGGGCGCGGAAGACTTCGCCTATATGCTGGAGAAGCGGCCCGGCTGTTATTTTTTCCTCGGCACCGCGCGCACCGACAACGACCCGCCGCTGCACCATCCGAAATTCGATTTCAACGACGATATCCTGCCGATCGGAACCGCTTTCTGGGTTGATCTGGCCGAGGATTACCTGAAGGCATGAATGGACATGAAAAAGGCCGGTCGGAGGAGCGACCGGCCTTTTGTTCTCAAATACCCTGATGAGAAAGTCGGGAGGATCAGGGAACGAGACCGAATATGACGGCAGCGACAAACGCCACGCAGACGCCGACAAGAGCCGCATGAACCGAATCTTTCCAGTTACGCGGCGACTGGGGCTGCGAGACAAAGTCTTTCACTTTTCCTGCCTTGGAATAAGACATTGTGCACTCCCTTCCTGCTCGGCCCTTCAAAGCGGGCATTGCTTATTTCACGTAGAGAATAGCTTTATTCCCCACTGTTTCAGTAGAGATAAAATTCCATAAGATTGGCGCATCGGGAAAAATACGGATTGCGACTTGCCCACCGGCAAGCATCAATCTACCCATTGCCCGGGATCAACGCGCTGGAGGGCATTTCCGTTCAAAACCAGCGGCGGGCACGGAAAAGACCATGACGGATATCGACGCCATCATCATCGGAGCCGGGGTGATCGGACTGGCGACAGCACGCGAGCTGGCGATGCGCGGCCTCTCCGTCATCATCCTCGAAAGCGAAAAGGAATTCGGCTCGGCCACTTCCTCCCGCAACAGCGAAGTCATTCACGCCGGGCTCTATTATCCGGCCGGAAGCCTCAAGGCCCGGCTTTGCGTGGAAGGCAAGGCGCGACTCTATGCTTTCTGTCAAAGCCACGGCGTCTCATATCGCCGCTGCGGCAAACTCATCGTCGCCGCGAGCGATGAAGAGACGGCCATGCTCACCACCCTCCGCGAAAAAGGCAAAGCCAACGGTTGCGACGACCTTGAGCTGATCGATGAGCGACAGGCAGTCTCGCTCGAACCCGCGCTCACCTGCGTCGCAGCCCTGACATCGCCCTCGACCGGTATCATCGACAGCCATGGTTATATGCTGGCGCTCCTTGGAGACGCGCAGGATCATGGCGCAGCCCTTGCCCTGAACGCACCCTTCGAAAAGGCAGAAGTGATCGGCGATGGTTTCCGGGTTCACGTCGGCGGCGCGGAGCCCACAAGCCTGACATGCCGGCTGCTCGTCAATTCCGCCGGACTTGTTGCGCCGATGGTGGCAAGAAAGATCGAAGGATTGTCGGAGGATTTGGTCCCGCAAGCGCGTTTTGCCAAAGGCAGCTATTTTTCGCTGGCCGGCAAGTCGCCCTTTTCACGGCTGATCTACCCCGCACCTCACACCCATGGCCTTGGCGTGCATCTCACTCTCGATCTTGCCGGCCAGGCCCGTTTCGGGCCGGATGTGGAATGGGTGGACACCATCGATTACGCCGTTGATCCCCGCCGCATGGAGGGTTTTGGCGACGCGATACGGCGTTATTGGCCGGGCCTTCCCGACCATGCGCTGATTCCGGCCTATTCCGGAATCCGGCCGAAGATTTCCGGTCCGGACGAACCGGCCATGGATTTCCGCATTGACGGGCCGGAAACCCACGGCGTTGCCGGCCTCGTCAATCTCTTCGGCATAGAAAGCCCCGGCCTGACCGCCTCGCTGGCGATTGCCAACGAGGTCGCGGCACGACTCGAGGCTTGATCTCAACCTCATTCAGCCGAAACGGGACAGCGCGCCCACCATGATGTCAGGATCGACATTGCCGCCGGAAGCCACTGCAATCGCCGTTTCGCTCTCCAGTTCATCGCCGTGGAAGAGGGCCGCCGCCAGCGCCACCGCACCACCGGGTTCGACGACGATCTTCAGCCGGTTGAAGGCGAGAACCATCGCCCGCAGCGCTTCCTCCTCGGTCACGGCAATGCCCTTTCCGCAAAGCTCCGCCATGATCGGGAAAGTAATGTTTCCGGGCTGTGGCGTGACGATCGCGTCGCAGATCGAACCCGAGGTCGTGGCGTTACGCTCGATCTTGCCCGAGGCAAGGGAGCGGGCCACATCGTCGAACCGCTCCGGTTCTGAAGTCCTGACCCTGTAGTTCTGAGCTTTCGCCGCAAGTGCAAGGGAGATGCCGGATGTGAGGCCACCGCCACCGCAAGGCACCAGAACCTCGGCTGCATCGATACCCAGCTCCGCGCCCTGTTCGGCAATCTCCAGCCCCACCGTCCCCTGCCCGGCAATAACCAGCGGTTCGTCATAGGGCCTGATCAGTGTCAGCCCACGCTCGCGCGAAATGCGATCTCCGATGGCATCGCGATCTTCGTTCGCCCGGTCGTAGAGCACCACGTCCGCACCATAGGCGCGGGTATTGTCGATTTTGATCTTCGGTGCATCCGACGGCATGATGATGACGGCGGGAACGCCGTGCAGGCGGGCTGCAAGGGCCACGCCCTGCGCATGGTTGCCGGAGGAAAAGGCGATAACACCCTTGCCGCGCACCTGCGCGGGCAGGCCGGAGACGGCCGACCAGCCGCCGCGAAACTTGAAGGAACCCGTCCTCTGCAGGCATTCGGCCTTTATGAACAGCTTTCGCCCGGCAATCTCATCCAGAAAAGGTGACGACAGCAATGGCGTCCGCACCGCGTGGTTGCCGATACGCTCGCGCGCGGCCTCTATCATCGAAATATCTGTCATGTCCTGCCCTCGATAATGCGGATGTAACGCGGATTCGCGGATACATTAGGAGGTCGCAATCAAATGCGAAACAGTCCGAAAGGAAAAATCCCCGGACGTGGCCGGGGATTTTTGTCAGGTGCGATCAATGATTGTGCCGGGGCATCTTCTCGGCGATCCGGCGGAAATCCGCAGCTCCTTCCAGAACCGCGCCGTCCGAAAGCTGGGTCACCGACTGACGATAAATGCGCTGCCAGGGCGTCGCATCCGCGGGAACAGCGGGAATGCCGTCAGCCTTGCGGGCCGCAAGCTCCTCATCCGGCACCAGCGCATTGCACTCGCCTTTGTTGAAGTCGATGCGGATCACATCGCCCGTGCGGAGCCATGCCAGCCCGCCGCCTGCGGCACTTTCCGGCGAGGCGTTGAGGATCGACGGGCTGTCCGCCGTTCCCGATTGCCGGCCATCGCCGATCGTCGGCAGGCTGGTGATGCCTTTTTTCAGGAGCGCATCCGGCGGCTGCATGTTCACGACCTCAGCCGAACCCGGCCAACCGAGCGGCCCCGCACCACGAATGACGAGAATGGTGCGTTCGTCGATATCGAGAGATGGATCATTGATGCGGGCGTGATAGTCTTCCGAACCATCGAACACCACACATTTGCCCTCGAAAATGCCCTCGCGGCCCGGCTCGCTCAGATAACGCTGACGGAATTCCGCCGAGATAACGCTCGTCTTCATGATGGCGAAATCAAACAGATTGCCCTTGAGGACGAGGAACCCGGCCCGTTCCTTGAGCGGCTTATCGTAAGGCAAGATCACGTCGCGGTCGGTCGATTCCCGCCCGTCCAGATTTTCCGCCACCGTTTTGCCGGTCACGGTCGGACAGCTTCCCTCGAGCTTGCCCGCTTGCAGAAGCTCCCACATGATGGCGGGCGTACCGCCGGCGCGGTGGTATTTCTCGCCCAACCATTTGCCGGCGGGCTGGACATTGGCAAGCAGCGGAATGTCGTAACCGTGGACCTGCCAGTCCTCTTCACGAAGCTCGACGCCTGCATGCTTGGCCATTGCTGCCAGATGCGGCTGGGCATTGGTCGATCCGCCGATTGCCGAATTGACGCGGATCGCGTTCAAAAACGCCTCGCGCGTCATGATGTCGGAAGGCTTGATATTCTCGACAACCAGTTCGACGGCGCGGCGGCCGGTGCGATAGGCCATCTGGCCGCGTTCGCGGTAAGCGGCCGGGATTGCGCCGCAGCCGGTCAGCGACATGCCGAGCGCTTCGGCAATGGCATTCATGGTCGAAGCCGTGCCCATGGTGTTGCAGTGACCGACCGAAGGAGCGGATTCGAGCGCCGCCTGCAGAAATTCCTCGCGGGTGATTTCACCGGCGCCGTATTTGCGGCGCATGCGCCAGATGACGGTACCGGAACCAACGAGATCACCGTCATGATACCCGTCAAGCATCGGCCCGCCAGATAGAACGATGGCCGGAATATCGACGGTGCTTGCCGCCATCAGCGCCGAAGGCGTGGTCTTGTCGCAGCCCGTGGTCAGAACGACGCCGTCGAGCGGGTAACCGTAGAGCACTTCCACGAGGCTGAGATAGGCCAGATTGCGGTCAAGCGCCGCCGTCGGGCGCTTGCAGTTCTCGAACATCGGATGGGTCGGAAACTCGATGGGAATACCGCCCGCATCGCGGATGCCGTCACGCACCCGCTTGACCAGTTCCACATGGACGCGGTTGCAGGGCGTCAGGTCACTGCCGCTCTGGGCGATGCCGATAACCGGCTTGCCGGAACGCAGTTCTTCCGGCGTCACACCGTAATTCATGAAGCGCTCCAGATAGAGCGCCGTCATGTCGAGATGGTCAGGGTTGTCGAACCAGTCCTGGGACCGCAGGCGGCGCATGGGTGTCTTGTCGTCGCTCATGAGATCGCTTCAGCCCTGTTCGCGGTTGTTGAGTTTTTCGAGGTAAAGCAGGATGCCGCTATGGTCGATATCCGCCCCGCCATCGCCGACGAAATCATCGAATTCCCGCGTCACCTGCTGGGTGAGCGGCAGGGTAAGTGACAGGTCCTTCGCCGTTGCCAGCACGCCGTTCAGATCCTTGAGCTGGAATTTGGACGGACCGCCCGGCACGAAATTGCGCTTCACCATGCGTTCGCCATGCAGTTCCAGGATCCGGCTTTCGGCGAAACCACCACGTATGGCGTTGCGGAAACCTTCACGGGATGCACCGCCCGCTTCCACCAGCATCATCGCCTCGGCAACCGCGCCAATGGTGATGGCAACGATCTGCTGGTTGGCGAGCTTGCAGAGCTGGCCGGCACCCGAGGGACCGACATAGGTAAGCCTGCCCATCGGCGCGAAGACATCCGCAAGATCCGAGATCAGCGCCTCGTCGCCACCGGCCATGATGGCGAGCGTACCGGCTGTCGCGCCCGGCACACCGCCGGAAACCGGCGCATCGATGTGATGAATGCCCAGCGCCTCAAGCCGAGATGCATGTTCACGCGCGATCGGCGGCGCAATCGAGCTGCTGTCGATGACAACAGCGCCCTTTTTCAGCGCTTCGGCCACACCAGCCTCGAACAGCACTTCGCCCACGGCCTTGCCATCGCTCAGCATGGTGATGACGATATCGGCACCCGTGGCGGCTTCGGCCGGAGATGCCGCGAGAACGGCACCATCGGCAACCAGAGCCTCGGCCTTATCAACGCTGCGGTTCCAGACTGTGACCGCAAAGCCAGCGCCCAGCAGGCGTCGGGCCATCGGCCCGCCCATCAGGCCGGTGCCGATAAAGGCAACCGACCGCTTCTTCTCCTCCCCGCCAACACTCATTTCAGTGAACCTCCCAGCTCGTCCTCGATATGAACCTGAATGATCTCTTCGAAGGAGCTTTCAGCCGTGAAGCCCAGCTCCCGGGCGCGCTTGGCCTCAAAACCGGGCGCCCAGCCCTCACACATGCGCATGATCATCTCGTTCGGCTCGCGGCGGATGAGAGCGACAGCCTTTTCGCCCGCGACCTTGCGCAGCGCTTCGATCTGTTCGCCGACGGTGGCGCTGAGACCCGGCATCGACAGGTTGCGGCGCGGACCGACCTTTTCGACGTCGATCGTGGCGCCATGGATGAGGAAACCGACAGCGGAACGCGGCGAGGCATGCCAGTGGCGAATGCTTGCCGGCACCGGCAGAACCGCTTCCTGGCCAACCAGCGGCTCGCGCAGGATATTGGAGAAGAAGCCGGAGGCAGCCGCGTTCGGCTTGCCGGGACGAATGCAGATGGTGGGCAGGCGAATGCCGATACCATCGAAGAAACCGCGACGGCTGTAATCGGAGAGCAGCAGTTCGCAAATCGCCTTTTGCGTACCGTAGCTGGTCAGCGGCGTGGTGTGGAATTCATCCGGGATCGGATAGGGGAGCGGCGCACCGAAGACGGCGATCGACGAGGTGAAGACCACGCGCGGCTTGTAACCATCCTTGCCGTTGGCAATGCGGATGGCGTCGAAGAGATAACGCGTGCCATCGAGATTGATGCGGTAGCCCTTGTCGAAATCGAGTTCGGCTTCACCGGACACGATGGCGGCAAGGTGAAAGATGACATCGGGGCGGGCTTCGACCAGCTTTTCGGCCTCGCCCGGCGCGGACAGATCGGCCGCGCGCGCATCAACCGCACCGGAGAAGCCGGCGGGCGCTTCAGGCTGAAACACGTCGATAAGCGTGAACCTGTCGATCGACTTGCCGCCAAGCGATCCGTCCTTGACGAGACGCTGCGTCAGCTTGCGGCCAACCATACCTGCGGCGCCGATGATTGCGATATGCATGTCTTCCTCCTCTTTGTCCCGGTCATTCTCCCGAGACCGAAAAATCACCATCGGCCAGTCGACCGATAAATTAGCTTGTAAGGTTGTCTGATAACCTTATATGATCGAGTTGAAAATAGTATTTTTTCACAAACCGGCAAAAGCAAGGGTGAAAGAGCCCTGTCCGGAAATTTAGGGCGGATTGGACGGAGAGGGTGGAATGACGATCGTGAGCGAACACGATATCGAGGAATTGCGGTTCTCGCTGAAGAACAGGCTGGGCGAGGCTTTGCTGCTGACATCGCAGGAAGACATGCTGCGTTATTGTCGCGACTGGCACGGCGACGTCACAAGTTCGGCCGTGGCCGTGATCCGCCCCCGATCGACCAAGGAAGTCTCCGACACCGTTCGCGCCTGCGCCGAACTCGATCTCGCCATCATTCCCCAGGGGGGCAATACCGGACTGGTGCTCGGCGGCATTCCCGATGCGCCGAAGCGTCAGGTTGTGCTGAGCCTTGAGCGCATGAACGCCATCCGCACCATAGACAGCGACGATTTTTCGGCTGTCGTCGAAGCGGGCTGCATTCTGTCGGAATTCAAGGATGCGGTGCAGGACAAGGGAATGTTCTTCCCGCTGTCGCTTGGCGCACAGGGCAGCTGCCGCATCGGCGGCAATGTTTCCACCAATGCCGGCGGCATCAACGTTCTGCGTTACGGCATGACCCGCGAGCTGGTGCTGGGTCTCGAAGTGGTATTGCCTGACGGCAACATCTGGAACGGCCTGTCGACGCTGCGCAAGGACAATCGCGGCATTGACCTGAAGCAGCTATTCATCGGCGCAGAAGGAACGCTCGGCATCATCACCGCCGTGTCCGTCAAGCTTTACCCCAATCCCGAACATGTCGAGACGGCGCTGCTCGGCCTCAATTCGCTTGACGATGCCATCAAGCTTTACCGCCGCGCCCGCCGCGAATGCTGCGACCTGATGTCCGCCTTCGAATTCATGCCGCCGGTTGCCTTCACACTGGCGATTGAGGCGATCCCCGACCTCAAAATGCCGATCGCCGGCGATTACCCGGCCTATGTGCTGATGGAAATTTCCGGCTCCGGTTTGGTGGACACAGCCGACCTTATGGGGCGTTTCCTAGAGGGCGTCATGGAAGACGGGCTGGTGCTGGACGGCGTCATCGCCTCCTCGCGGGCACAGGCGCAATCGCTGTGGCTCTTCCGCGAGGGCATGAACGAAGGTCAGGCGCTGCGCGGTTCCCATATGCGCACCGATATTTCGGTGCCGCTGTCGAAACTTGCGGCCTTCGTGGCCGAAGCCGAAGCGGAACTGGCGGAAAAACTGCCGGAGTGCCTGGCGGTTTCCTACGGCCATGTCGGAGACGGAAACGTCCACCTCAACGTGCTGCCGCCGAACGGCGCGACGCCGCAAGAGCGCGAAGCGTTCATCTATAAGTCCAAGACACTCGTTAACGAGGTCCTTGACCGCTATGTCGGCAGCATCAGCGCCGAACACGGCATCGGCCGCCTGAAGCGTTCCGATTTCGAAAGCCGGCTATCCGATGTGCAGCGCCGGATGATCACTGGCCTTAAAAACACGTTCGACCCCGATTTGCGGATGAATCCCGGTTGCCAGATAACCCTGCAACCGGATAGCTAATCGAGGAACGGCAAAGGCGGCTGAAAACGCCGCCTTTGAAAACCCCGTTGACGGCGAAGGAGGAAGTCGCCTGCCGCGGGAAAAAGAACCAATCGTTTCTGTGGAACGGGAGCAACCATGACGCTGGAGTTCAATCAGATACATCGCAACGACCATCTGCCCGGCCGGATCGCCGCGGAGATCGCGCGCGAAATCAATGATTCGAAGCTCGGCCCGGGCGACAGGCTGCCAACCGAACATGTTCTGGCGAAGACCTTCGGGGTCAGCCGCTCGGTCATCCGCGAAGCGATCGCGCAATTGCGCAACGAGGGGTTTGTCGAAACCCGGCAGGGTGTGGGCGCATTCGTCACCGATCCCCGGCAGAGACTATCCATCCGCATCGAACGCTCCCGGCTGAACGACCCGGAGAATTTCCGCGATCTTTTCCAGCTTCGCATGCCTCTGGAAATAGAGGCAGCGGGTCTGGCCGCACTGCATCGCAGCCCACAGCAACTGACGCGGCTGGCGGCCGCTTTGGAAAAGATGAAAACCGCCGATGACTGGTCAACGGAAGGCGTTGCTGCCGATCTCGACTTTCACCGCATTCTGGCGGAAGCGACGCAGAACGAATATTTTCTGATGTTCCTCGGCTTCATCGCGGAACGCATCAGTTCCGCGATCAACATCGCATTCTCCCGCGCGGTTTTTGGCGAAATTCTCGAGGTGACGATCGCCGAACATGTGGCAATCTATGAGGCCGTCGAGAAGGCAGACGCCGCTGCTGCCAAGAACGCCATGCGCAAGCATCTGATCGGCGCCGCAAGCCGGGTCAATCTCGAACTGGATATCTTCTAAGAGCAGCGAAAGACCACGCCGGCAAAGCTATAGGACAGGTTTACGGCTTTCCGGGAATTGAGACGCGAAAGACGACAAATTTGTCGGCAAGGCCGCTAGACTCGTAGCAAAAGTCATACTAAGAAGAATGGGATTAAGTTGTCAGACATCCAGACAATAAGACCGCAGGAGGCGGCCTGTCGGATGCTGAAGGGGAGGACTACATGACCGGCACAAGGTCCATCGACGCTACTGCAATTTTGCCTGAAGATTTCGAAAACGCGCTGCTCGTCGGCCGCGTCTGGTCGAAAAGCGAGGGCGGCCCCTGCCCCGTCCTGCTCAAGGGCGGCGTGCTTTATGACCTCACTTCGCTTTCCCCGACCATGTCCGAACTTCTGGAAAACACGGATCTGGTGGAGCGGCTCGCCGACACCGGTACATTCGTCGCACTCGGTGCGCTGGAGGCGTTTCTGGACGGTTCCGCCGGCGAACTTCTTGCCCCCAATGACATTCAGGCCGTCAAGGCTGCAGGCGTCACCTTTGCCGACAGCATGCTGGAACGGGTGATCGAAGAGCAGGCCAAGGGCGATCCGCTGCGCGCGCAGGAAATTCGCGGGCGGCTGGCCCCGGTTCTCGGCGACAATCTCAAGGGACTTGAGGCCGGCTCGGAAAAAGCCGCCGAAGTCAAGAAACTGCTCCAGGAAATGGGCCTGTGGTCGCAATATCTGGAAGTAGGTATCGGCCCCGATGCGGAGATCTTCTCCAAGGCGCAGGCCATGGCCTCGGTGGGCTGCGGCGCCCTGATCGGCGTTCACCCGAAATCGCAGTGGAACAACCCGGAACCGGAAGTGGTGCTGGCCATTACCTCCGATGGCCGCATCATCGGCGCAACGCTTGGCAACGACGTCAACCTGCGCGATTTCGAAGGCCGTTCCGCCCTGCTGCTCAGCAAGGCCAAGGACAACAACGCCTCCTGCGCGATCGGTCCTTTCATCCGCCTGTTCGACGGCAACTTCACCATTGAAGATGTGAAGAAGTCGCAGATCTCGCTTCTGGTCGAAGGCGAAGACGGTTTCACCATGACGGGCGCCAGCCCCATGGAGGCGATCAGCCGCACGCCGGAAAACCTTGCGTCGCAGCTTTTGAACCGCAACCATCAATATCCTGACGGTGCCGTCTTTTTCCTTGGCACGATGTTCGCGCCGGTAAAGGACCGCCATGGACCAGGTCTCGGTTTCACCCATTCAAAGGGGGACCGTGTCGAAATCTCCACGCCCAAGCTCGGTAAGCTGATCAACTGGGTCACGACGACTGACGAATGCCCGGAATGGACATTCGGCACCGCGGCCCTGATGCGCAACCTGGCGAAACGAGGGCTGCTCTAGATATTTCTTCGGGAGGGGAAAATGCAAAAGACCATCAATCTCTTTTACCGGATTCTCGAAATCATTCTCGTCCTGCTGCTCGCCGGCATGTCGATCATGGTCTTCGTCAACGTCGTCATGCGTTACTCGATGAATTCCGGCATCAACGTCTCGGAAGAACTGTCGCGCTATTTCTTCGTGTGGCTGACCTTCCTCGGCGCCGTGCTCACCTTCCGTGAGAACAGCCACATGGGCATTGAAACGCTGGTGATGTTCCTGTCGCGCCGTGCCCGCATCGTCTGCATGATCGCGTCGAACATCATCATTCTGGCCTGTTCCGCCATCTTCTTCTGGGGAACCTGGAAGCAGTCAGGCATCAACGCCAGCATGCATGCCCCCGTCACCAAGCTTTCGATGATCTGGGTCTATGGCATCGGCATGTTCACCGGCGGCCTGATGTTCATCATCGCGCTGGAACGCCTCTACCGTCTTTTGACGGGCCGCGTGACAGAGGACGAAATCGCCCAGTTTGCGGGCGAGAACCTGACGATCGAACAGCTTTCGGAGCGCTGATACCATGACACTTCTCGTTTTTGTCGGCTCTCTCCTGGGAGCCATGGCGATTGGCGTTCCCGTCGCTTTCTCGCTGATGTTCTGCGGCGTCGTGCTCATGTGGTACATGGGCATGTTCAACACTGCGATCATCGCCCAGAACATGATTTCGGGCGCGGATACCTTCACGCTGCTGGCCATCCCGTTCTTCATTCTGGCTGGCGAATTGATGAATTCGGGCGGCCTGTCGCGCCGCATCATTGATTTCGCCATCGCCTGCGTTGGTCATATCAGGGGCGGTCTCGGCATCGTTGCCATCGTGGCGGCCATCATCATGGCCAGCATCTCGGGTTCGGCGGCAGCCGATACCGCAGCCCTTGCCGCAATCCTCATCCCGATGATGGCGAAGGCCGGTTACAATATTCCGCGCTCCGGCGGCCTCATCGCTGCAGGTGGCATCATCGCACCGGTGATCCCCCCGTCCATGGCCTTCATCGTTTTCGGCGTCGCCGCAAACGTCTCGATCACCCAGCTCTTCCTGGCAGGTATCGTTCCCGGCATTCTGATGGGCATTTCGCTGATCGTCGCCTGGCTGATCGTCGTTCGCAAGGATGACATCAAGCCGCTGCCGAGAACCACAGCCAAGGAACGTCTCGTCGCAACCGCCCGCGCCGGCTGGGCGCTCGGCATGCCCGTCATCATCCTCGGCGGCATCAAGGCCGGCATCATGACACCGACGGAGGCCGCCGTCGTCGCTGCCGCTTACGCGCTGTTCGTCGGCATGGTGATTTACCGCGAACTGAAGCCGGCGGACCTGTTCCACGTGCTTCTGCGCGCCGCCAAGAGCACCTCGATCATCATGTTCCTCGTCTGCGCTGCACTCGTCTCCGCGTGGCTCATCACGGCGGCGAACATTCCGAACGAAGTCGCAGGCTATATCGAGCCGCTGATCGACCGTCCGATGCTTCTGATGATCGTCATCATGGTGTTGGTCTTCATCGTCGGAACCGCGCTCGACCTGACCCCGACCATCCTGATCCTGACGCCTGTTCTGATGCCCATCATCAAGCAGGCAGGCATCGACCCGGTCTATTTCGGTGTACTCTTCATCATCAACAACGCCATCGGCCTGATTACCCCTCCGGTTGGCGTCGTGCTGAACGTCGTCAGTGGTGTCGGCCGCATCCCGCTCGGCAAGGTCACAATCGGCGTCTGGCCGTTCCTCGTCGCCGAAACCATCGTGCTGGCGCTGCTGGTGATATTCCCTGACATCGTCATGGTTCCGCTGCAGTACCTTCGTTAATCGATACTTTTTCTCGACCACAATCCAAGGGAGGATATTATGAGAAAGCTTCTTCTGACCACTACAGCGATTGCCTTCGCCGTTGGCGCCGCTGCCCCGGCAATGGCCGAATTCAACAGCCGTAACATCCGCGTTTCGAACGGCATCAACCAGGACCACCCGGTTGGCAACGGCATCAAGGCCATGCAGGCCTGCCTCGATGACAAATCCGGCGGCAAGCTGAAGCTCACGGCATTCTGGGGCGGCGCGCTTGGCGGCGACCTTCAGGCAACGCAGGCCCTGCGCTCCGGCGTTCAGGAAGCTGTCGTAACTTCGTCCTCGCCGCTCGTCGGCCTCATCCCGTCGCTCGGCGTCTTCGACCTGCCGTTCCTCTTTGCGAACGACAAGGAAGCCGATGCCGTCATGGACGGCGCCTTCGGCGACATGATGAACAAGAAGCTGGAAGAGCAGGGTCTCGTGAACCTCGCCTACTGGGAAAACGGTTTCCGCAACCTGTCCAACTCCAAGCATGCCGTGAACAAGTGGGAAGATTTCTCGGGCCTCAAGGTCCGCGTGATGCAGAACAACATCTTCCTCGACACCTTCCAGAACCTCGGCGCCAACGCAACGCCGATGGCCTTCGGTGAGGTGTTCTCGGCGCTTGAAACCAACGCGATCGACGCACAGGAAAACCCCTATGTTACGATCGACACCTCCAAGTTCTACGAGGTGCAGAAGTACATCACCGAGACGAACCACGCCTATACGCCGTTCCTCTTCCTCTTCTCCAAGCCGATCTTCGACAGCTACACGCCCGAAGAGCAGACGGCCCTGCGTGAATGCGCAGTCGTCGGCCGTGACGAAGAACGCAAGGTCATCCGCGAACTGAACCAGAAGTCGCTGGAAAAGATCAAGGCTGCCGGTCTCGAAGTGAACACGCTGTCTCCGGAAGAGCAGACCCGTATTCGCGAAAAGTCGATGGTCGTGTACGAAAAGCACAAGGCTGAAATCGGCGCTGACGTCGTTGACGCCGTTCTGGCGGACCTGAAGAAGATCCGCGGCCAGTAATCCTTACCGGATAAAATTGAAAACACCCGGAGGTTCCACCTCCGGGTGTTTTTGTTTGTGAAAATGGCCGACAGAAAAAAGGCTGCCGAAGCAGCCTTTTCAAAAGATCACGCCGTGCGGTTCTGCCGGTTGGCGATGAGGTCTTCGACCACCGCCGGATCGGCGAGCGTCGATGTATCCCCCAGCGCACCAAAGTCGTCCTCGGCGATCTTGCGCAGGATACGCCGCATGATCTTGCCGGAACGGGTCTTGGGCAGGCCCGGCGCGAACTGGATCTTGTCAGGTGTCGCAACCGGCCCGATCTCGTTGCGCACGTGTTTCACCAGCTCCTCGCGCAGCGCATAGTCGCCATTCTGGCCCGCCATCAACGTGACATAACAATAAATGCCCTGTCCCTTGATGGGATGCGGATAACCGACCACGGCCGCTTCCGAAACCTGATGATGCGACACCAGCGCCGATTCCACTTCGGCCGTGCCAAGGCGATGACCGGAAACGTTCAGCACGTCATCGACGCGGCCGGTGATCCAGTAATAACCGTCCTCATCACGACGGCAGCCGTCACCGGTGAAGTATTTGCCCTTGTAGGTCGAGAAATACGTATCGATGAAGCGCTGATGATCGCCATAGACGGAGCGCGACTGGCCCGGCCAGCTGTCGATGATGCAGAGATTGCCGTCAGCCGGCCCTTCCAGCACGTTGCCTTCGGCATCGACAAGTTGCGGCTGCACGCCGAAGAACGGCCTCGTCGCCGAGCCGGGCTTCAGATCGGTCGCGCCCGGCAGCGGCGAGATGAGAATGCCGCCGGTCTCCGTCTGCCACCAGGTGTCGACGATCGGGCTCTTGTCTTCGCCGACCACATGGTAATACCACTCCCATGCTTCCGGGTTGATCGGCTCACCCACCGTGCCGAGAAGACGGATGCTGGAGCGCGACGAGCGCTGAACGAACTGGTCGCCCGCCCCCATCAGCGATCTGAGCGCCGTCGGCGCCGTGTAGAAGATATTGACCTTGTGCTTGTCGATGACTTCCCAGAACCGGCCCTGATCGGGGAAGTTGGGAACGCCTTCGAACATCAGCGTCGTCGCGCAATTCGCTAGCGGCCCATAGACAATATAAGAGTGTCCGGTGACCCAGCCGACATCGGCGGTACACCAAAAGACCTCTCCATCCTTGTAGTCGAAGACATATTCATGCGTCATCGACGTATAGACGAGATAACCACCAGTCGTGTGCAGCACGCCCTTCGGCTTGCCGGTAGAGCCGGAGGTATAAAGGATGAACAGCGGGTCTTCAGCGCGCATCTTCACCGGCGGGCAATCCGGCTTAACGGTGGCGATTTCCTGATGGTACCAGATGTCGCGGCCGGGAGCCCAGCCGGTCTTGCCGCCGGTGCGGCGCACCACCAGAACCTTGTTGACGATGACATATTGCTTGGCGGCGATATCGATCGCCTTGTCGGTGTTTTCCTTGAGCGGGATAGGCTTGCCGCCGCGCACGCCCTCATCGCAGGTGATGACGAAGGTGGACTGGCAATCGACGATGCGGCCCGCCAGCGCTTCGGGCGAAAAGCCGCCAAAGACGACCGAATGGATGGCGCCGATGCGGGCGCAGGCGAGCATCGCATAAGCCGCTTCGGGTATCATCGGCATATAGATGGTGACGCGGTCACCCTTCTTGACGCCGTGCTTCTTCAGCACATTCGCAAGACGGCAGACATAATCATAGAGCTGGTTATAGGTGATCTTCTTGTCGATATAGGGGTTATCGCCTTCCCAGATGATCGCCGTGCGCTCGCCATGCGTCTTCAGGTGACGGTCGATACAGTTATAGGAGACGTTGGTGAGGCCGTCCTCGAACCACCTGATCGGCACCCTACCCTTGAAGGACGTATTCTTGACCTTGGTATAGGGCTTGAACCAGTCGATCCGCCGGCCGTGCTTGTCCCAGAACTTTTCCGGATCCTCGACGCTCTCCTGATACCATTTCTGGTAACGCTCATTGTCGATGAGCGTGCGGGCCTTCGCCGATTTGAGCACCGGGTAGATTTTGGCAGACATGAACTCCTCCTGGAACCAGATATGGCTAGATATGCGTGACCTTGAGACTCCCACCTCAGGCATGTGTTGAATTCATAGCAGTTCAAATGCGCACGGCAATTAGACAAAGGTCATTTGTTTCGCAAAGAATTGCAATTATGATGCAATCCGGTTATAGAGCGCCAATATCCCGGAAATCAGTGGTTGATACCACGCCCGCGACACCGGCGCGGACGGACAGAAGGACTGTATCTATGGCTCAACAATTGCTCATGCCAAAAGCTACGGCTGTATGGCTGGTTGACAACACCGCGCTGTCGTTCGATCAGATCGCCACGTTCTGCAAACTGCATCCGCTTGAAGTCAAGGCAATTGCCGACGGTGAAGCCGCGCAGGGCATCAAGGGCCTCGATCCGATCGCGACCGGACAGCTTTCCCGCGACGAGATCGCCCGTGCCGAAGCCAATCCGAACCATAAGCTGAAGCTTTCCGAGCCGAAGGTCCGCGTGCCGGAATCCAAGCGCCGTGGCCCGCGCTACACGCCGGTTTCCAAGCGTCAGGACCGTCCGAACGCTATTCTCTGGCTCGTTCGCAACCACCCGGAACTGAAGGATGCGCAGATTTCGCGTCTCGTCGGCACCACGAAATCGACGATCGAGCAGATTCGCGACCGTACCCACTGGAACTCGGCAAACCTGACGCCGATGGATCCGGTAACGCTCGGCCTCTGCAGCCAGATCGATCTCGACCTTGAAGTCGAACGCGCCTCGCGCGGCCGCCCGCTGCCGACAGCCGAAGAGCTGGACAACACACTGCAGCCGGCAACCGTGACGGAAGGTCTGGATTACAACTTCCAGCGCGAAGAAGACGAACAGATCGACGCCGATGCGGTCTTCAAGAAGCTCTCCTCGCTGAAATCCACGCAGAAGGACGAAGACGAGGACGATCAGTACTGATCGTCGTTTTCGAATGCTTGAAACCCGGCCTCAGCGCCGGGTTTTTTGTTTATGGCCTTATCGCGTACCGAAGATGGCCGAACCCACACGCACACTGGTCGCGCCGAATTCGACGGCCGTTTCGAAATCCCCGGACATGCCCATGGAAAGCTTCTCAAGGCCGCACTCCCTGGCAAGCTTCGCCAGCAGCGCAAAATGCGGACCGGGATTTTCATCAGCCGGCGGAATGCACATCAATCCCTCAACCTGCAATTTCAGCTCATCCCGGCAAAAGGCCACGAAAGCAACTGTCTCACGCGGATCGATGCCCGCCTTTTGCGGCTCAAGCCCGGTATTGACCTGAACATAAAACCGGAGGCTGCGGCCCTGTTTGGCGCATTCCTCGGCAAGCGCGCGGGCGATCTTTTCGCGGTCGACGCTCTCGACGACATCAAACAGCGCCACGGCATCCGCCGTCTTGTTGGATTGCAACGGGCCGATCAGACGCAACTCTATGCCGTCAGTCTTCTCTTTGAGTTTCGGCCACTTGCCCTGCGCTTCCTGCACGCGGTTCTCGCCGAATACGCGCTGGCCGGCATCGATGACCGGCTGGATCGCCTCCGCATCGAAGGTCTTCGAGACCGCGACAAGGGCAACATCCGCAGGCTTGCGGCCGGATTTTTCCGCGACATCACCAATGCGCTGCCTGACATCCTCAAGACGTGCTTCGATTTCCATCACAAGACCTTCATTTGAACCATTCGCAACGCTAACTAGACGCCGATTGCCTTGATGCCAAGCGGGTTTAGCACCATTTGAGGCACGCTGGCCAAGATTGAACGCCCGAATGCCCCGCCAAACTTGACGCCCCGGTCGTTTCATGGTGAAGGTCAGCGCAAATTTTTCCCCTCGATACCCGGAATTCTAAACAATGGCCATCGAACGTTACAATCCTCGCGACGCCGAGCCGCGCTGGCAGCAGAAATGGAACGAAGACAAGGTTTTCGTCACCGACAACAGCGATCCGCGTGAGAAGTATTACGTTCTAGAGATGTTTCCCTATCCGTCGGGACGCATCCATATGGGCCATGTCCGCAACTACGCCATGGGCGACGTCGTCGCCCGCTACAAGCGTGCCCGTGGTTTCAACGTCCTGCATCCGATGGGCTGGGACGCCTTCGGCATGCCTGCCGAAAATGCCGCCATGCAGAACAAGGTTCATCCGAAGGATTGGACCTACCAGAACATCGCGACCATGCGCGGCCAGCTGAAATCCATGGGCCTGTCGCTGGACTGGACCCGCGAATTCGCCACCTGTGACGTGGAATATTACCATCGCCAGCAGGCGCTATTCGTCGATTTCATGGAAAAGGGTCTCGTCTATCGCAAGCAGTCCAAGGTCAACTGGGACCCGGTCGACCACACCGTGCTGGCCAACGAGCAGGTGATCGACGGTCGCGGCTGGCGCTCCGGCGCGCTGGTGGAACAGCGCGAACTGACGCAATGGTTCTTCCGCATCACCGATTTCAGCCAGGACCTGCTGGACGAGCTGGATACGCTGGATCAATGGCCGGAAAAAGTGCGCCTGATGCAGAAGAACTGGATCGGCCGCTCTGAAGGCCTGTCGCTGCGCTGGCAAACCGTCACTGACACGGCGCCGGAAGGTTTCTCCGACATCACCGTCTATACGACGCGCCCGGACACGCTGTTCGGCGCATCCTTCCTGGCGATCGCCGCCGACCATCCGCTGGCGCGGGAACTGTCTGCGCAGAATCTTGCGATTGCCGAGTTCTGCGACGAATGCCGTCGCCATGGCACCTCCTTGGCAGCGCTGGAAACCGCGGAAAAGAAGGGTATCGATACCGGCGTCAAGGTCGTGCACCCGCTGGACCCGACATGGGAACTGCCGGTCTATGTCGCCAACTTCGTATTGATGGACTATGGCACCGGCGCGATCTTCGGCTGCCCCTCCGGCGACCAGCGCGATCTGGATTTCGCCCGCAAATACGGCCTGCCGGTCGTCGCCGTCGTCGCACCGGAAGGTCCGGATGCCGCAAGCTTCACCATCGAAGACACCGCCTTCACCGATGATGGCGTGATGATCAATTCCGGCTTCCTGAACGGCATGAATACGACGGACGCTTTTGAGGCGGTCGTGCAGAAGCTCTCTGCTGAGATGCTGGGCAACACGCCGCAGGCCGAGCGCAAGGTCAATTTCCGCCTGCGCGACTGGGGCATTTCCCGCCAGCGTTACTGGGGTTGCCCTATCCCGGTCATCCATTGCGAAGTCTGCGGCGTGGTGCCGGTTCCGAAAAAGGATCTGCCGGTCAAACTGCCCGACGACGTGACTTTCGATGTGCCCGGCAACCCGCTGGACCGGCACCCCACATGGCGCCATGTCTCCTGCCCGCAATGCGGCCATGACGCACGCCGCGAAACGGATACGATGGATACATTCGTCGATTCCAGCTGGTATTACACGCGCTTCACCGCGCCGTGGGAAGACGCACCGACCGACCCGAAGGTCGCCAACCACTGGCTGCCGGTGGATCAATATATCGGCGGTATCGAGCATGCCATCCTGCACCTGCTCTATTCGCGCTTCTTCACCCGTGCGATGCGCGAAACAGGGCATGTGGATGTCAAGGAACCCTTCAAGGGCCTGTTCACCCAGGGCATGGTGGTCCACGAGACTTACAGCCGCGGTGAAGGCACAACGCGTGAATGGGTGCCGCCTGCCGAACTGCGGATCGAGGAAAACGACGGCGCGCGCCGCGCCTTCCTGCTCTCTTCCGGCGAAGAGGTGAAGATCGGCTCCATCGAGAAGATGTCGAAGTCTAAGAAGAACGTGGTCGACCCTGACGATATCATCGCATCCTACGGGGCGGATACCGCGCGCTTCTTCGTTCTCTCCGATTCGCCACCTGATCGCGACGTCATCTGGTCTGAAGCCGGTGTGGAAGGTGCAAACCGATTCGTTCAGCGCGTCTGGCGGATCATTGGCGAAGCAGCCGAACAGTTGAAGGACGTGAAGCCGAAGCCGGCAACCGAAGGCGAAGGGCTGGCAGCCTCCAAGGCGGCTCACAAGACGCTGAAGGCTGTTCAGGAAGATCTGGACAAGCTCGCCTTCAACAAGGCCATCGCCCGCATCTACGAACTGGTCAATGCGCTGGCCGGTCCGCTCGCCGATGTTGCTTCTGGCGGAAAGCCTGACGACGTCAAGGCAGCGGCGCGCGACGCCGTCGAAATCCTCATCCGCATCATTGCCCCGATGACACCGCATCTGGCGGAAGAATGCTGGTCGGCGCTGGGCAATACGGGCCTCGTGGCCCAGACACCATGGCCAAGCTTCGTCGCTTCGCTGGTCGAGGAAAACGACGTGGTCATGCCCGTGCAGGTCAATGGCAAGAAGCGTGGCGAATTGACAATCGCGCGCGATGCGGATCAAGATGCGGTCCGAACGGCCGCCCTTGCCCTGGATGCCGTCAAATCGATTCTTGCCGGTGGCGAGCCCAAAAAAGTCATCGTGGTTCCGCAGAGGATTGTGAACATTGTTGTCTGACGTTTTTTCAAGATGGAGCCGCGTCGCGGCAGCGATTTCCGTCGTGACGATGGCTGGTCTTCTGGCGGGCTGCCAGGTGCGCCCGCTTTATGGTGAGGCTTCCGGAACCAAGGAGAGGCTGGCGGCCGTCAGCGTCTCCGAGACCGGTGGCAGGGTCGGGCAGGAAGTCCGCAATCAGCTGATCTTTCTGATGGCCGGCGGCGCGGGCCAACCGGCCACGGCGCAATATAACGTCAAAGTTTTTGTAAGCTCGAGCGCCACGTCAACGGAAGTGCAGAACTACGACCTGACGACCCGGGCGAACAACAATTACGACGGCCCCTATCCCGGCCGTGTCGTGATGAGCGGTCAATATGTGCTGACGCGCGTTTCCGACGGTCAGATTCTGCGCTCTGCACGCCGCAGCGTGACGGCGCAGGTGGACTTGCCGCAGCAGGAATTCGCCAAGATCCGTGCAACTCGCGACGCCGAGAATCGTGCCGCCCGGGAACTGGCTGAAATCATCCGCACCGATATCGCCGCCACACTCGGCCGCTGAGAGCGGCGGCCGTGACGGAGATAAAGTCCCATGAATTCGAGCGCTTCGCCGAAAATCCGGCGGAGCGCTTTCGCATTTTCGTGCTCTACGGCCCGGATCGCGGCCTCGTGTCGGAACGGGCGACCCTCATCGCCAAAAAGACCGGTATCGATCCCGACGACGCTTTCGCATCGCTAAAGCTGACCGCATCCGATCTGCAGGGCGACCCTGGCCGCCTGCTCGATGAAGTGAACGCCATCGGTCTTTTCGGCGGTGAAAAACTCGTCTGGGTCAAAGGTGCCTCAGCCGAAAAGGCGCTGGTGGATGCCCTCCAGATTCTGGCGGAAACGCCGCCGGAAGCGAGCTTCCTGATCATCGAAGCGGGCGATGTCAAAAAAGGTACCGGACTGCGCAAGATCGCGGAGCCTGCGCGCTCCATCGCCGCGATCCCCTGTTATGCCGACGATGCCCGCTCGCTGAATGCACTGATCGATCAGGAACTATCCGCAGACAATCTCCGCATCGCGCCTGCTGCGCGGCAGAGGCTGATAGAATCGCTCGGCGGCGACCGTATCGCTTCGCGCAATGAAATCCGTAAGCTCGCGCTCTATTGCCGTGGCGCGGACGTGGTCGAAGAAGACGACGTTCTCTCCATTATCGGCGATGCCAGCACGGTCTCCGCCGACGATGCCGTTGACGCCATCCTGAAAGGCGACAGAAACGCCTTTTTCCATGCGACGCAGAAGATCGTCTCTTCGAAGACGCCGATCTTCCTTGTGCTCCAGGGATGCCTCAAGCAATTCCAGCTGCTCGACCAGATGCGGGCCGAAATGGATGAGAAAAAACTGCAGGCCGGCCAGGTCATGCAGACGCTTGGACGCCACATCCACTTCCGCAGAAAACCCGTCATCGAAAGAGCGCTGCGAACGTGGCAGCCAGCGGCGATTGCCCGCGAGATGAACCGTCTGCAGGCCGCCATCCTGCAAAGCCGCCAGCGGCAAAGCCTGGAGGAAAGCGTGGCCCTTCTGACATTGCTCTCCACCACGCTCCAATCCGGCCGCGGCGGATAAACAAAAAGCCCTCGTGCTGGGTGCAACGAGGGCTTTTCAAATATTTGTACAGGACCTTCGTAAATCCGAGGTCAGTCGCCCTTACCGGGCTCGGCAGAGAAATAAAGCTCCAGCTTGCCTTCAACTCCGTCCATTTCCTTGGCTTCCGCCATCGGGTCGCGCTTGATTGTGATGTTCGGCCAGATTGCCGCATATTCGGCATTGAGCTTCAGCCACTTGTCGAGACCCGGCTCCGTATCGGGCTTAATAGCCTCGGCGGGACATTCCGGTTCGCACACACCACAATCGATGCATTCATCGGGATTGATCGCGAGGAAATTTTCACCCTCGTAAAAGCAGTCGACGGGGCAGACCTCAACGCAATCGGTATATTTGCAGCGGATGCAATTGTCGGTCACGACATATGTCATGATGAACTCCAGAATATGCAGGCCGGGTCTTTGGGCTTCGGAACACAAGCCGTCGCCCGGAATTCAGACAGGGCAATTTCGCAAGTGACGTAATGCCTTTGACTACAGATAGCAAGGATAAACAATTCTGAAAAACGGGTGCGACTTGGAGGTTTATTCTAATCTTTGCTTCCGTCGCTATCAGACAGAAACCTGTCGAGCGCCCTGCGCTCTTTTTTAGTCGGACGCCCGCTGCCCGGCTGGCGCAACGCCTGCTCGAGAGGCGTCAGCCTGTCGGAAGGTTCCCGTGGCGGTGTCTGGTCGTCATAGAGAAGTCTGGCTTCCTCATAGGGCCCACGCCGTGTTCCGCCGGACTTGACGACGAGCAACTTGTCCATGCGCTCGAAACCGATATCGAGCCTGTCACCCGCCTTCACCGCATGGCTGGGCTGGCGGATGGTAACCCCGTTGACCTTGACGTGGCCCGACTGAATGTAGCCTTGGGCAAGCGAACGGGACTTGGCCATACGGGCAAAGAACAGCCACTTGTCCAGACGCTGTCGCGTGCTTTCCAGTGGCTGTTCGCTGCTTCCCATAGGCTTACTTCTTCAGCTGCTCCTTGAGAGCAGCGAGCTTTGCGAAAGGTGAATCCGGATCGAGCGGCTTCTCCTTGCGCGGCGGCTTGGCTTCGAAGCGCTGCTGCCCCTGCGGCTTTCCGCCACGGTCATTGCGTTCCGGCCGGTCCTTGCGCTCCCCGCGATCATGACGATCATTGTTGCGGTTGTTGCCACGGTCGGGACGTCCGCCATCACGCTTGCGCTCGCCGTCGCCACTGCGATTGGCAGCTTCGCGGTTTGCACCGTCACGATTGCCGGGACGGCCTTCACCGCGACGCTCACCCTGTTCGCGGGCTCCCTCACCACGGCCTTGACCGCGATTGCCGGGACGACGGTTTTCGCCACGCTGATTTTCGTTGCGACCACCCGGACGCCACAGAAGGACAGGCTTGGGCTCGGCGGCCTCGGCGTTTTCCGACGCAGCCTCGGCTGCAGCAGCCTCTTCGCTGGCAGCTTCCGCAACCGGCGCCTCGGCAGCTTCGCCTTCCGCAACAGTCGCCGTTTCGGACACCTGCTCTTCGGAAGCCGGCTCGTGCTCCTCGGTCTCGATGCTTTCCTCTTCTGCCGTCGCCGCTTCTGCAGCAACCGGGGCAGAGGCACCGGCGTGACTGGCGAGGAAGGCCTGCGCCTCTTCCGCCGTCACCTGGTCGGCGCGGTAACCGAGACCCTTCAGAATTTCTTCCATGTCGTCGAGCGTCGCGCCGAGAATGGAAAGCATGGCTGTCGTGGTCGTGAAACGGCGACCGTCATAGGCGCCTTCCGGACGCGGCTGCTGGCCGGGCTTCCATTGCAGGAGCGGACGGATGAGATCAGCCAGACGCTCGAGAATGTCGATACGCACGGCGCGCTTTCCGAGGAAACGGAAACCGGCGAGCTTATAGAACATGCGCTCGAAGCTGGCATCGGTGACGACCGATGTACGGCCGGCGGCAAGCACCGGAATGAGATCGCCGTAACCCGGCTTGCCAAGGCCATCATTCTTCAAAGCCCAGAGCAGCGTGACGAGCTCCGCCGGAGCGGGCTTGAGAAGCGCGGGCAGGAAAACATGGTAGGCGCCGAAACGCACGCCGTAACGGCGCATGGAGGCGCGCGCGTCCTGGTCGAGAGACTTCACGTCTTCGGCAACGTCGCGGCGGAACAGCACGCCAAGATTTTCGACCAGCTGGAACGCCAGGCCCTTCGCCAGACCCTGAAGGTCTTCGGCGCGGGAAATATCGTCCAGCGGCTTCAGCACGGTCGCAATCTGATGATTGACGAAACGCTCGACGCGCGCCAGCGCGTGATCACGGGCATTGCCGCTCAACTGCTCGTCGGCAAGCAGGATCACCCGCGGCTTCATGATGTTGTCGCCGGCCGAAAGGCGGGCTACCGGCTCGCCCAACCAGCGAACCAGACCATCGGAGCTCAAAGCGAGATCGCCATTTCCACTGGCATGCAGACGCGCAGCACGCGCCTCGTATTCGAGCGCGAGCGCCTTCTGCGCCGCAGCCTGCACGGCCTTCTGATCCGGCCCTTCCATTCCCGGCACCGGCGTGAACCGGAACCCGGCCAACTGGCCGACGTGATGTCCTTCTACAAAGACATCACCATTTACACTGATTTCAGCTTCAAGCATCGCATTCTCTCTCAGGCGCCTCATGAGCACAGATGTCCTGCGATCAACAAAGCGTTTCGTCAACCTTTCATGTAGCGCATCGGACAATCGATCCTCGATTTCCCGAGTCTTTTCTTGCCAGTGTGTCGGATCGGCAAGCCATCCTGGGCGGTTCGATACATAAGTCCATGTTCTGATCTGCGCAATCCTCGCAGACAAGGTATCGATCTCTCCATCCGTCCGGTCGGCGCGGCGCACCTGCTCGGCCATGAAATCCTCATTCACCGCCCCCCGTTTGACGAGGTCGAAATAGAGCGTGGAGATCAGGTCGGCATGCTGTGCGGGGGCGATGCGGCGATAATCGGGCAGCGCGCAGGCCTCCCAGAGCTTTTCCACCCGCGAATCGGTGGTCGTCACATCAATGATCTCAGGATAACGCGACAGATATTCCAGCGCCTGCTGGTCAATTGCCGGCAGAGCGCGCGAAAGTCCCTGGATCGCCGGTGCGGCGTCGAGGCTCAGGCGCAGATTGGCGATGGAGGAAAAATCGAAATTTTTCGTCCGCCATTGCAGCACCTTCACCGCGTCGAACTGATGGGTTTCGATCCGCTCCACCAATTCGTCATCGAACGGATCGACACGCCCCGTCACACCGAATGTACCGTCGCGAAGGTGGCGACCGGCGCGGCCGGCAATCTGGCCGATCTCGCCGGGATTGAGATTGCGGAACTGATAACCGTCGAATTTGCGGTCCTGTGCGAAGGCGACATGATCGACATCGAGGTTGAGACCCATGCCGATGGCGTCCGTCGCGACAAGATATTCGACATCGCCGGACTGGTAGAGACCCACCTGCGCATTGCGCGTGCGTGGCGAAAGCGCACCCAGCACCACGGCTGCGCCACCGCGCTGGCGGCGCACCAGTTCGGCAATGGCATAGACCTCATCGGCGGAAAAAGCGACGATCGCCGTGCGCTGTGGCAGACGGGTTATCTTCTTCTGACCCGCATAAAAAAGCTGCGACAGGCGCGGACGTTCCACCACGGTAATTCCGGGCAGCAGCTTTTCGAGGATAGGGCGCATCGTGCCCGCGCCGAGCAGCAGCGTTTCCTCCCGCCCGCGCAGATGCAGCACCCGGTCGGTGAAGATATGCCCGCGCTCGAGATCACCCGCCAGCTGCACCTCGTCGATCGCGACGAAGGCGGCCGTCGTCTCGCGCGGCATGGCTTCAACCGTGCAGACGGAATATTTGGCTTTGGGAGGTGAAATCTTTTCTTCGCCGGTAATCAGCGCCACATTCGGCGCCCCAACCTTTTCAACGAGGCGGGTATAGACCTCCCGCGCCAGAAGACGCAGCGGTAGGCCGATGACACCGCTGCCATGCGCGACCATCCGCTCGATCGCGTAATGGGTCTTGCCGGTATTGGTGGGGCCGAGA
Organism: Agrobacterium sp. CCNWLW32; assembly: GCF_037083425.1. Lineage (NCBI taxonomy): Bacteria > Pseudomonadati > Pseudomonadota > Alphaproteobacteria > Hyphomicrobiales > Rhizobiaceae > Agrobacterium > Agrobacterium sp. CCNWLW32. The sequence goes on along the minus strand of NZ_JBAOJM010000005.1, from coordinate 144,528 downwards.
ACGGCCGTGACACCGCGGCCGCTCAGGATCATGGGGCGAAAATTCAACGTACTATCCGCGAATCGACTTCATCTGCTTGCCGTGCCGCTCACCATTGCTGATGCGGGCCGCACGCACCACACATGGCAACGCCCGCTGACAAAGGCAATAGGCCTTGCCCGCAAAGTGGCGCAAGGCGACCGATCCACGGAATTTTCCGTGCAGATTCAGCAAGTTGAAGAAACAAAAAGAATCCGGCGAAAATCGAATCGATTCGGCTACGGAACAGTCTGCGAACGAATCGAATACGAATCGCTGACTCCGCATGATTCAGCTTTTGTTCTCCGCAATATCTGGTTGGCGAGCGCGCGGCCCATACCAGATTATGAATCCGGATAAGTCCTTGGCCGGATTCATCTTTACGGAAGGGCGTCGGGGCAGAAAATACCGGGATAGGCTGTCAAGCGGCAATCCCGGAAAAGCCGATCCGAAATATATGCGAAGGGCTGGATCAAAGCGCCTCGCCGACAAGCAGACGCGGCGCATTCGCATCCGTCGTGCCGGCGGCCTGACCGATGAAATAGGATTTCAGACCCGGCAAACGATCCACGACGCCGAGACCGAAATCACGCATGACACGGATAGGACCAATATCATTGGAGAAAAGCCGGTTCAGCACATCGGTCGTCACGCCCATCCGCAACGTATCGAAACGCCGCCAGGACTGGTAACGCTCCAGAACATTGAGAGAGCCAATATCGAGGCCCAGACGGTCGGCCTCGACCACCGTTTCCGCGAGCGCCGCCACATCCTTGAAGCCAAGATTGAGACCCTGCCCGGAAATCGGGTGAATGCCATGCGCCGCGTCACCCGCAAGCGCAAACCGTGGCGCGACGAAGGAGCGCGCCAGCGTCAGCCCCAGCGGGAAGGCGCGGCGGGGACCGACGGGACGCAGAGGACCGAGCTTGTGACCGAACCGGCGCTCCAGCTCTTCTTCAAACACCAGATCGTCGGAGGCCACCAGCCTGTCGGCATCGGCCGTGCGTTCGGTCCAGACGAGCGAAGACCGGTTTCCCTTCAAGGGCAGGATGGCGAAGGGGCCCGATGGCAGAAAATGCTCCTCCGCACAACCCTCATGCGGCCGCTCATGCTCAACGGTCGTCACGATACCGGACTGATCATAAGCCCAGTGCACGGTCTTGATGCCAGCCATGTCCCTGAGTGCCGAGCGAACCCCGTCACAGGCAATCAGCAATCGCGATTCGAGCATTGACCCGTCGGAAAGGCTGATGGCCGTCGACTGCGGCCCCGCGGCGAAATCGGAAACACTGAGACCGTGGCGGATTTCTATGCCAAGGCGTTCGCACAGGCCCCGCAACGCCCCCACCAGAGCGACGTTCGGAACCATATGGGCAAACGGCCTGCCCTCTTCTACGGCACCGTCGAACGTCAGGAACACGGGACGCACCGGATCGGCGGTCTTCGAATCGGTGACGATCATCTTGTGGATCGGCTGGGCTTCCGGCTCAATCTCGCTCCAGATGCCGAAAACATCGAGCATCCGGGTGGCCGCCGCGATGATGGCGGACGCACGGACGTCCTTTACCCAGACATCCTCGGGAGCGGCCTCGACCACCTGCACATTAAGATGCCGGGCCGCCTGCTTGATTGCAACAGCAACGGAAAGACCGACATATCCGCCGCCTGCCACCACTACGTCCAGCATCACGCTTCTCCTCAAATCTTGTGCACGCATCATCGGCGCACTATAGACCATGTGACGTCTTCCTACAGCCGGAGCAGGCCGAAAAAATGTCGCATCCCTCGCAAACGTCAGACCCGATGGCCAATCTCATCGCCACGCTCGATCTCGAGAAGCTGGAGGAGAACCTGTTCCGGGGCGAAAGCCCGCAAATCGGCTGGCAGCGGGTTTTCGGCGGTCAGGTCATCGCGCAGGCCCTGATTGCCGCCCAAAGGACCGTGGATGACGACCGTTTCGTGCACTCGCTGCATGCCTATTTCATGCGCCCGGGCGATCCGCTGGTGCCCATCGTATACCAGGTAGAGCGCATCCGCGATGGCGCGAGTTTCTGCACCCGCCGTGTCGTCGCCATTCAGCATGGCAAAGCGATTTTTTCCATGTCTGCTTCGTTTCAGATTTTCGAGGATGGTTTCGACCATCAGATCAAGATGCCTGATGTGACGCCGCCCGAAAAGCTGATGAGCGAAGAGCAGATGCAGGCGGCCTTCCTCGCCAAGGCGCCCGCTTCAATTCGCAAATACTGGAGCAACAAGCGGCCGATCGAGATAAGGCCGGTTTCGCTGACCCACTATATCTCGAAAGAAAAGCTGGAACCGCAGCAGGATATCTGGGTCCGCGCCGTCGGCGACGTGCCGGATGATCCGCGTCTGCAGTCGGCCATTCTCGCTTATCTCTCAGATATGACCCTGCTCGACACCTCGCTCTACGCCCATGGAACAACGATCTTCGATCCCTCCATTCAGGTGGCGAGCCTCGATCACGCCATGTGGTTCCACCGCCCCTGCCGTCTGGACGACTGGCTGCTTTACACACAGGATAGCCCCAGCGCTTCCGGCGCTCGTGGTTTGACCCGTGGCAATATTTTCACCAGACAGGGTGAACTGGTCGCTTCCGTGGCGCAGGAGGGTTTGATCCGCAAAAGGGCAAATGATTAAATAATGTGCTTTTTCTGAAAATCGCACATTTAATAGACGCAAATTTTGGCGACAAATGCCCCTTTTTCAGACGCCTTTCATATAAGTTTTATATTTCAATACGTTAGATACACACTCAAAACTGGCACGCCCTTTGAATGTATGTCCTCAGTCGCTGTTACTGATCTGCCAGCGGCAGGAGAGTCGGCTCCGTGCCGAGGACAAAACAAAGGATGGGAAACCAGATGAAAATTGTGATGGCCATTATCAAGCCGTTCAAGCTGGATGAAGTGCGCGAAGCGCTCACCGGCGTCGGCATCCAGGGCCTGACCGTGACCGAGGTAAAGGGTTACGGACGCCAGAAGGGGCATACCGAGATTTATCGCGGCACGGAATATGCGGTGAGCTTCCTTCCCAAGCTGAAGATCGAGATCGCAGTTCCATCCGACGTCGTCGACAAGGCCGTCGAGGCGATCGCGTCTGCGGCAAAGACCGGGCAGATCGGTGACGGCAAGATCTTCGTCTACTCTATCGAACAGGCCGTGCGCATCCGTACCGGCGAAACCAACACAGAAGCGCTTTGAAGCACGGCTGACAGGGGAGTTTTCTAACTATGCAACTCAACAAATTTTCCACGCTCGGCAAGCTGGGCGCCGCAGCGGCGGCCCTGATGGCGCCGGCCATCGCCTTTGCCCAGGATGCCGCGCCGGCAGCAGCCGCAGCGCCCGTTCCTGAAAAAGCCGACACCGCATTCATGTATGTCGCGACGATCCTCGTGCTGTTCATGATCCTTCCGGGTCTGGCGCTGTTTTACGGCGGCCTCGTCCGCACGAAGAACATGCTCTCCGTTCTCATGCAGTGCACCGTCATCACCGCGGTCATGATGCTCATCTGGGTCATCTACGGCTATTCTTTTGCCTTTGGCGGCGGCACCGGCCCCTATTTCGGCGGTTTCGGCAAGCTGTTCCTGTCGGGCGTTTCGCTTGACAGCACCTCGGCAACCTTCTCCCAGGGCGTCGTGATCTACGAATACACCTTCATCGCCTTCCAGATGACCTTTGCGGCCATCACCCCGGCGCTGATCATCGGTGCCTTCGCAGAACGCGTGAAGTTCTCCGCCGTCATTCTCTTCACCATCCTGTGGGCCACCTTCGTTTACTTCCCGATCGCTCACATGGTCTGGGATGCGAACGGCCTGATCTTCGGCATGGGCGCTCTCGACTTCGCCGGCGGCACGGTCGTTCACATCAATGCCGGTGTAGCGGGCCTGATCGGCGCGATCATGGTTGGCAAGCGTACCGGCTTCGGCAAGGACATGATGGCCCCGCACTCCATGACGCTGACGCTGGTTGGCGCAGCCATGCTGTGGTTCGGCTGGTTCGGCTTCAACGCCGGCTCCAACCTCGAAGCATCTGGCGGTGCGGTTCTTGCAACCATGAACACCTTCCTCGCCACTGCAGCAGCCATCGTTTCCTGGTCGCTGGTTGAAAGCTTCACCCGCGGCAAGGCTTCCATGCTGGGCGCAGCTTCGGGCATGATCGCCGGCCTCGTCGCCGTAACGCCTGCGGCCGGTTCCGTCGGACCCATGGGCGCTATCGTTCTCGGCCTCATCGTCTCGCCGATCTGCTACTTCTTCGTCTCGGTTGTGAAGAACAAGTTCGGCTACGACGACACAGCTGACGTCTTCGGTGTCCACGGCATCGGCGGCATCATCGGCGCCCTCGGCACCGGCATCTTCACGTCTCCGCTGCTTGGCGGCACGGGCAAGGCCGATTTCTCCATCGCCTCGCAGGTCTGGACGCAGTTCGTCGCCGTCGCCATCACCATCGTCTGGTGCGCCATCGTCTCGGCGATCCTCTACAAGATCGTCGACGTGATCGTTGGTCTCAGGGTTCCGGTCGAAGCCGAACGCGAAGGTCTCGACCTCGCGACCCACGGCGAAGCCGCCTACCACTCCTGATATCACGGAAGAGGGGTTCTCCATCCCCTCTTCCAAAAGAAGGCCCGCTTCGGCGGGCCTTTTTCTTTGACGCAAATCCGTGAACGCTCAAAAAACCGCATGGTTAATACGACATTAACCAGCAAGCGGTTAGTTTTCCCTGTCAATCCGGGATTTGGTCACCAGCCGAATCTTGCCGAAACCAAGAAAAGCGACGGGTTCAGGGACATGGGCAGAATGCATTCTCCGACATTCGATGGTCGTCACACACGCTTCGTGCTGACGGCGTTTTTCGTGCGTCAGATCATGGCTCTGGCCGGTTTCGCTATGCTGGCCACGATCGCGCTGGGCATTGCCGCACTCGCCACATGGAATGTGGCGGATCCGAGCCTCTCCTATGCGACAGGAAACCAGCCTACCAATCTTCTGGGTTACGGTGGTGCGATTTTCGCCGATATCGTGATGCAGTTCCTCGGGCTTTCCGCAATCATCTCGCTTCTCCCGGTCATCGCCTGGGCGATCGCGCTGATCGCCAATCGTAAATTCCACCGCATACCCGTCCGCCTCGTGGCCTGGATCGCTGGCGCCATTGTCTGCGCCGCCTCGCTCGGCTGTTTTCCTGCCCCCGTCACCTGGCCGCTTCCGAACGGCATCGGCGGTGTCATCGGTGACATGATCCTGCGTTTTCCCGCCCTTTTTATCGGCGCTTACCCCACCGGCACGATCGCCACGGTACTGGGTGTCATATTCGCGGCACCGGCTGCCTGGCTGATGCTGTTTGCCGCCGGTATTGTGGGCGGCCTGGACGATGAACTGGAGCGGGAAGAAGCCGCTCCGGTCACCACCAGCAAGGCCCGCGCAGCCCGTGAAGTCGAAGAGGATGACGAAGACGACGGCGAAGGCTTCTTCGCCAATATGCTCGCCTTCGGCGCGCTTACGCATTATTGGTACATCACCCAGGCGCGCTTGCGCCGCCTGTTCGGCCTGAAGTCGAAGTCCCTGCACGATGAGTTCGAACATCCCTATGACTTCAACGAATATGAGTTCGGCACGCTGAACGAACCTTCTCGCCTCAAGACCGCAATCAACCGCCTCGACCAGCGCGCAGAGCCGTCTTTCGAAGAACGCGCCGCATCGCGTCGCCAGATGTCACCTCCATCCATCGCGCTCGATCATGACGAGGACATGGATAACGAACCGCCCTTCGACGCGGACGAACGCCGTCTGCCGGACGGCATTCTCTCCGACGACGAGGCCGACCAGAAATTCACCGCCAGACAGGTGCCGGGACGCGGACAGCCCAGAATAACAGCACCTTCCGCACGACCGAAGCCCAGCGAGCGCGTGGCAAGGGAGGCGCAGGCCTCCTTCATCGCCGCAGACGGTTTCCAGCTGCCAACCGTCCATCTTCTGGCAGAACCGAAGAATGTCGTTCGCGACAATATGCTGAGCGAGGAAGTGCTGGAACAGAACGCCCGCCTTCTGGAAGGCGTTCTCGAGGATTTCGGGGTCAAGGGCGAAATCATCCATGTCCGCCCCGGCCCGGTCGTCACGCTTTACGAACTGGAACCGGCGCCCGGCATCAAATCCTCGCGCGTCATCGGTCTTGCTGATGACATCGCCCGCTCCATGAGCGCGATTGCCGCCCGTGTCGCCGTCGTTCCCGGTCGCAACGCCATCGGCATAGAACTGCCGAACCAGACGCGCGAAACCGTGTTCCTGCGCGAACTGATCGGCAGCCGCGATTTCGAAAACAGCAAGGCGAAGCTCGCCATGGCGCTCGGCAAGACCATCGGCGGTGAACCCGTCATCGCCGATCTTGCCAAGATGCCTCATCTGCTGGTCGCCGGCACCACCGGCTCGGGCAAGTCGGTTGCCATCAACACCATGATCCTGTCACTGCTCTACCGCATGTCACCGGAGCAGTGCCGCCTGATCATGATCGATCCGAAAATGCTCGAACTGTCGATCTATGACGGCATTCCGCATCTGCTTTCTCCGGTCGTTACCGATCCCAAAAAGGCCGTGGTGGCTTTGAAGTGGACGGTGCGCGAGATGGAAGAGCGCTACAAGAAAATGTCGAAGATCGGCGTGCGCAATATTGACGGCTTCAACAGCCGCGTGCAGCAGGCGCTCGACAAGGGTGAAATCCTTACCCGCACGGTCCAGACCGGCTTCGACCGCCAGACTGGTGAGGCGATCTACGAAACGGAAGAGTTCGACCTGAAGCCACTGCCTTATATCGTCGTCATCATCGACGAGATGGCAGACCTGATGATGGTTGCCGGCAAGGACATCGAAGGCGCGGTGCAGCGCCTGGCGCAGATGGCGCGTGCCGCCGGCATCCACGTCATCATGGCCACCCAGCGTCCGTCCGTCGATGTCATCACCGGTACGATCAAGGCAAACTTCCCAACCCGCATCTCCTTCCAGGTGACGTCGAAGATCGACAGCCGCACCATCCTTGGAGAACAGGGCGCCGAACAGCTGCTCGGCATGGGTGACATGCTCTATATGGCGGGCGGCGGGCGCATCCAGCGCGTGCACGGCCCCTTCGTTTCCGACAATGAAGTCGAAGAAATCGTCGCCTATCTGAAGACACAAGGGTCGCCGGAATATCTGGAAGCGATTACCGAGGAAGACGACGAGGAAGGCAATGCCGGCGGCCCGGCCGGCGCAGGCAACTTCTCCGATTCCGAAGACCCCTACGATCAGGCCGTGGCCGTCGTGCTTCGCGATGGCAAAGCCTCCACCTCCTATGTGCAACGGCGTCTCGGCATCGGTTACAACCGCGCCGCCTCGCTGATCGAACGCATGGAGCAGGAAGGCATCATCGGTCCCGCCAATCACGCCGGAAAACGCGAAATCCTCGTGCCAACGGAAGCAGACATCATCGAGCGGTAACGTCCGCAACCAAGCGGGGCGGAGAAGCGTTATTCCACGCTTTCAACGTCATGAAGCCGCCGCCTTTTATGCGGACAATCGCTGCGATGAAGGAGAATAGAATGAACGACCTCACCACCGGCGAAACGGCCACCGCAAACGCAACGCAAAACGGCGTGACGCGACGTGGCGTGCTGACGGCATTTTCCATGGCCGCGGTGATCGCCGGCCTATCGCCGCTTGACGCCTTTGCCCAGGCGGCCGGCAATAGCGCGACCGCACAGAAAATCGCCAATCACTTCTCGTCGGTCAAAACCATGATGGGGGAATTCGTCCAGTTCGGCCCGCGTGGTGAGCAGACCGGCGGCAAGTTTTACATCGAACGGCCCGGCAAGCTTCGTTTCAATTACGAGGACCCATCGCCCATGCGCGTCATTGCCGACGGCAGGAACGTCGTCATTGGCAATATGAAGCTGAAGACATGGGATCTTTATCCGCTCTCCAAAACGCCGCTCAGCCTGCTTCTGTCCGACAAGATCGATCTCGGCAACCAGAAGGTCCGGAACGTGAAGGAAGAATCGGATCTGACCACAATCGTGCTGGGCGACAAGAGCGTCTTCGGCGATTCCACCATTACCCTGATGTTCGATCCGAAGACCTTCGACCTGAGGCAATGGACGACGACCGACGCCCAGAACAAGGACACGACCGTCATGATCTTCAACGTCCAGACCGGCGTAAACCTTGATGAACGCGTCTTCAGCATCAATTATGAGGAAGTCCGTAAAGGCGGCTGAGGCATCAAGCCCACGGAAACTTTTGAAAGGCGGCCCTGCGGTCGCCTTTTTCATTTTAGCGCTAAAATAAATTCCCGTTTTCATCGCGATGTTATAAGCCTGCGCCCCGGAAACATGTCACGGGCCATGCGGTTCGCGGCAATAAAAGCGGAGCACATGCATGTCGTTTTCGATAACCACCTGGAACATCAACTCGGTCAGGCTCAGAATGCCGATCGTTGAGCAGTTTCTGGTGCGTTACAAGCCCGACATTCTCTGCCTGCAGGAAACGAAATGCCCGAATGGCGAGTTTCCGATGAAGCCGCTGAAGGCGCTGGGTTATGAGCACGTCATCATCCATGGCCAGAAGGGCTATCACGGCGTCGCCATCGCCTCGAAGATTCCGCTGACCGAAGATCATCGACAGGACTATTGCGGAATCGGTGACGCGCGGCACATTTCCGCGATTTTCCAGGTTGGATCGCGCCGTGTGCGGCTGCATAATTTTTATGTGCCGGCGGGCGGTGACGAGCCGGATCGCTCAATCAATCCGAAATTCGGCCACAAGCTCGATTTCATCGAGGAAATGAAGGCGCTGCGTGCCGATGGCGTGCCCGGCACCTCGTCCATTCTCGTCGGCGATCTCAACATCGCACCGCTCGAAAATGACGTCTGGTCCCACAAGCAGCTTCTGAAGATCGTCAGCCACACGCCTGTTGAAACCGAGGGGATGCTTGACATCATGAAGCAGGGCAACTGGCTTGATCTGATGCGTCTGAACGTGCCTGAGACTGAAAAGATCTATACTTGGTGGAGCTACCGCGCCAAGGATTGGGAGGCGGCTGATCGCGGCCGCCGTCTTGACCATATCTGGTCTTCGCAGGATCTCGGCCCCTCGCTTGAAAAAATCGACATATTGCGCGAGGCCCGTGGCTGGAACCGGCCATCGGACCACGTTCCGGTCACCGCCCAGTTCCGGTTTTGAGCCGGCGCGTTTGACTTGACGTCAGACGAAGCGGTTCTGCAACCGGGCCGCACCCGCCGCCAAAGACGCGATATTGTCGCGAATACGCGCCGATACGATATCGGCCACTTCCGGAAACTCCTCCACTAGCCGGTGAAAGAGGATGCGCGTTATCCGAATGACTTCGGAATCCTCAGCCGCGACCGCAGTGAACTTTCTTTCGCAAAGCGTGAAAAGCGCCAGCTCCGAAAGCAGCGCCCCTTTTCCGGGCGTCGCCTGCAGCACGGGCTTGCCATCCCGCCCGGCCGTGAAAAGCTCGAAATGGCCCGATGTCACCGCAAAGGCGCATTCGGCCGGTGAGTGCTCCCGGAACAATGTCTGCCCGGCAGATACACGGCGGCGTTCCGCACCGAAGGCGATGAGCCGCAGCTGGTCATCGCTGAACCCTGCAAACAACGGCACTTGCCCCAGCAGCATGATATCGTCCGTCAAGGCCATGTCGATCGTTACTCCGGAAAACGCCTGCATCACTATAGCGGTTTTCCAATATCAGTCCTCAAAATACAAGGTGTTAGAACGCCGCGCGCCTTTTCGGACGCGCGGCGTGAGCTTCAACGACGACATATGAAAGGCGCAACAAGGTCCCTGCTCAGGGAACGATCTTGTATCCGCCGTTCTCGGTGACCAGAATTTCAGCGTTGGACGGGTCGCGTTCAATCTTCTGGCGCAGACGATAGACATGCGTTTCGAGCGTGTGTGTCGTCACCCCGGAATTGTAACCCCAGACCTCTTCGAGCAGGACGTCGCGTGTCACGACGGTGCTGCCGGCGCGGTAGAGATAACGGATGATCGCCGCTTCCTTTTCCGTCAGCCGGATTTTCTTGCCATCCTCCGTCGTCAACAGCTTCTGGCTGGGTTTGAACTGATAGGGGCCGACAGTGAAAACCGCATCTTCACTCTGCTCGTATTGGCGCAGCTGCGCCCGGATACGCGCCAGAAGCACGGCGAAACGGAAAGGTTTCGTCACATAGTCGTTGGCACCAGCTTCCAACCCAAGGATAGTATCGGAATCAGTGTCGTGCCCAGTCAGCATGATGATCGGCGCCTTGAAGCCGCCCTTGCGCAACAGCTTCACCGCCTCACGGCCGTCCATGTCCGGAAGGCCGACATCCATGATCAAAAGATCGACCTGAGCGGTCTTGGCGGTCTGCATCGCCTGTGCGGCGTTTGCGCCGCTCAAAAGCGAGAATTCCTCATAGGGAGACAATTGCTCGGTCAGCGTCTCCCGAAGATCGTCGTCATCGTCCACCAGAAGGATAGTGCGAGCCGTCATTCGGATTCTCAGCCTTTCTTACTTTAGCGCACCAGCCCAAAAATCAGGTTCGATTTTCGAGAAGCACGATGCGTAGTTTAAAAGAGTTAGAGCGTCCCTTGGGCGTCCGAAAAGACGCCTGGCGCTCCAATTATCAGCCAATTCAGCGGTTTGCCGATAAAAGGTCAACCCATTGCCTTGATATAACGAAGTGCTATGACTTCACGTTAAATAACCTGCAAAGCAAAATCTCGTGAAAAACATGAGCATACAGCCCGCAAGACAACGTAAACGCGCATCGACGCTCATGGTTCGGCCAGCCCCTTCGAAAATCAGCCGCGCCATCGTCCAGCTCGGACACCTCACTTTTCCAGCCGCGATCGGTCGAAATGGCCGCACCGCACTGAAACGCGAGGGAGACGGAAAATCCCCCATTTCCACCACGCGCCTCCTGCACGGGTTCTATCGCGGCGACCGCCTTCCCGGCATCGCCACGGCGTTGCCGATGCAGCGAACACGGAAGTCCATGTTATGGTGCGACGAGCCACGCAACGCCAATTATAACAGGCTGGTCAAGGCGCCCTTCGCCCTGAGCCATGAAGAAATGATGCGCAAGGACGGCCTCTACGACGTCTGCCTGGTGCTTGACTGGAACATCACCGCGAGAAGCCGCAACCGGGGCTCGGCGATCTTCATGCATCTGATCCGACCGGGATATGAGCCGACCGCAGGCTGCGTCGCCCTGCACCCCCGAGACATGCGCCGCATTCTACCGTATCTGCGCAAGGACACAAAGATCCGCATCCTGTGACGTTGAGCCTGCAAGCAGCCAACAAAAAACCCGCCATTAAGGCGGGTTTTTTTAGAAGGAAAAAGCCTGATATTAAGCGGCTTCGTCCTGAGAATCGTCCTCTTCAACGGTCTTGCCACGCTTGGGGCCCTTGGCAAGGTTGACTTCCACCAGGCGAACAGCCTCGGTTTCCGACATCTTGTTGACGGCGGCGATTTCGCGCGCCATGCGATCGAGCGCAGCCTCATAAAGCTGACGCTCGGAATAGGACTGCTCCGGCTGGTTTTCCGCACGGTAGAGATCGCGCACAACTTCCGCAATTGCGATGAGATCGCCGGAATTGATCTTCGCATCATATTCCTGCGCGCGGCGCGACCACATGGTACGCTTCACACGCGCCTTGCCCTGCACCACTTTCAGCGCCCGCTCGACAAAATCGCCTTCGGAAAGCTTGCGCATGCCGATGCTGACGGCTTTTGCGACGGGAACTTTAAGACGCATCTTGTCTTTTTCGAAATCGATGACAAAAAGCTCAAGCTTCATGCCGGCAACTTCTTGTTCCTCGATTGCAGAAATGGTACCGACACCATGAGCGGGATACACAATCGCTTCACCGGTCTTGAAACCGTGATGTGCTGGAGATTTCTTCTGCTGGGTCGTCATTCGTTCTAAAAACTCCCTGTTACATACCCGGGGATGCCGGGGTTGGGTCGGTCAGGCCCTGATGAGACGGGGGAACCGTCAGGTGACTCCGCACTGGTCCAGCCGTGCACGCAAAAACACACCTTCCCGTCTTGCGGGGTTCGATAACGTAAACGCTCGATATGTCACGGAAACCGCGTGCAAAAGAGGTGTTGCTTTCGTGGTGTTTTTGGGCACACAAATGCCACGCTGTGGATCAGTGTCGTTGGTGTACCACAAAAATAGGCGCAAATCAATAATTTGCTTCGACCGTGGCCGCAACATCACATGGCGGCCAAAGAACCGCCTAAAAATTAGCCGCAGAAATACTGTCAAAATGCTTCGTGACAGGCCTCATGGCAAAAGGAGCAAAAAAATTTCGTTTCCAAACTGCAGAAACACGAAAGCCTCTTAAACTCTTCGTAATTCCACGCCAATATCCGATTCGACTGAAAAGGCAAAATCCGCAAATTGGCGATGCTTTTTTATATTAAAGTGTGATTTTTGGAGGAATCCACGTCAAATGGGCTATAGAAACAATCCAAAACGCGAAAAACAGATCGAAAAAGCGCGCCAGCAGGCAATTGCCGAAAATGTCCAATTTCTTGATCCAGGTATTCTTTATGGAAGGGCAAGTGCGGACGATATAGAATATTATTCCGCAGAGATGCTGGCGGCGAGCGCGGCCCACAGTTTCCAGGCACTTTCGCACTGGACGGGAGAGGTTCCGTACATCGGCATCTCCCAGGTGGAGGGCGTTTCACCGCGGGACATTCCGGTAACGGTTCTGACCATTATCGGCCGCAATATGCCTTTCCTTTATGATTCCGTCATGGGCGAGGTCACCAGCAGCTATCGCGGCCTTTATCTCGCCGTGCACCCGATACTGGTGCGCGACGAAAGCGCGCAGGCAGGCTATCGTCTTGCGGAACCGGAGGATGATCCCGCTGAAAATATCAGCCTCATCCAGCTGCATATCGCGCCGCTCACGCAGCAGGCCGCCGCAGCGCTGGAAGAGAAGCTGCGCTTCGTACTGACGCAGGTCCAGTCAGCCTATCGCGACTGGCGGCCCATGCTGGCGAAACTCGACGAGGCGCTGGACGAATTGTCCAAGCGCGGCTCATCGCGGCGCAAGACGGAGCGAACGGAAGCGGTCGAATTCCTCAACTGGCTTCGCAATGACAATTTCACCTTCCTCGGCATGCGTGACTATACCTATTCCGGCAAGGGAAAGAACGCGAAGATCGAACGCGGTGACGGCGTCGGCCTCGGCAGTCTCAGCGATCCGGATGTGCGCGTGCTGCGTCTCGGCAAGAACGCCGTGACGACGACCCCGGAAATCCTTGCCTTCCTCGACGGCCCGGATTTCCTCATCGTCACCAAGGCCAATGTGAAATCCATCGTGCACCGCCGCGCCTATATGGATTATATCGGCATCAAACGCTTCGACGAGGACGGCAATGTCATCGGCGAATTGCGCATCGTCGGCCTCTTCACCGCCACCGCCTACACGCGCTCGGTCAAACAGATACCCTTGCTGCGCGCCAAGGTCGCGGAAGTCGAACGGCATTTCGGCTTCGATCCGAACAGCCACTCCGGCCGCATCCTGCAGAACACGCTGGAAGCCTACCCGCGCGACGATCTCTTCCAGATCGAAACGGATCTTCTGATCCGCTTCGTCGAGCAGATCATGGAACTGAGCGACCGGCCACGCGTGCGCGTGCTTGCGCGTATCGACCGTTTCGACCGCTTCGTTTCGGCCATCATCTTCGTTCCGCGTGAGGAATATAATTCCTATGTGCGTGAGAAGATCGGCGATTATCTGAGCAGGGTCTATGACGGGCATATTTCCGCCTATTATCCCGCCTTCCCCGAAGGCGCCGTCGCCCGCGTGCACTTCATCGTCGGGCGCACGGAAGGCAAAACCCCACGCATTGCCCAGGACAAGCTCGAAGATGCCGTCAGCGATATTGCAGCGCGCTGGATAGACCACTTCATTGCGCTGTCGGAGCCCGGTGCGCCGGTGCTGGAGGTGGATCAGGCGTATCAGGAGGCCTTCACGCCGGAAGAGGCGATCGGCGACATGCCCGATATTCTGGGTGCCGCGAAGGGTGAGCCGGTCCGCATCGAATTTTACCAGCAGGAAGGCCAGTCGGCCGACACGCTGTCCTTGAAAATCTTCCACCGCGACGGTCACCTGCCGCTTTCGCGCCGCGTACCGCTGCTCGAAAATCTCGGCTTCAACGTCATCAGTGAGCGCACCTTCGACATCGGTGTGGTTTCAGATGGCGAGAAGCGCGATATCGTTCTGCACGATATGGAACTCTCTGTCGCAGCCGGCACGACGCTCGATCTGCCGCATTACGGACCGAAGCTCGAAGAAGCCTTCCTTGCCGCCTTCTCCGGCAAGGTCGATAACGACAACTTCAACCGCCTGATCCTCACCAGCGGTTTGACAGTGCGCGAAGTTTCCGTCCTGCGCGCCTATGCCCGTTATCTGCGCCAGACCGGCATCGTTTATTCACAGGAGCATATTTCCGAAACGCTCTATAAATATCCTGACATTTCGCGGAATATTTTCGCGCTGTTCAAGGCCGGCTTCGATCCGTCTGTTGAGGAAAAGAAGCGGGTGAAGAAACTCGCCGAGATACACAAGGCAATCGAAGCGGCATTGAGCGGCGTTCCCAATCTCGATGAGGACCGCACCCTCCGACGTTACGTCAACGCCATCGACGCGACGCTGCGCACCAACTACTTCCAGAAAAACGCCGATGGCACGCCGCGTGACATTCTGGCGTTCAAGTTCGATCCCAAACATCTTGATGGCCTGCCCGACCCGCGCCCCTTCCGCGAAATCTTCGTTTATGGAACCGAGGTCGAAGGTGTGCATCTGCGCTTCGGCAAGGTCGCACGTGGTGGTCTGCGCTGGTCGGATCGCGGCCAGGATTACCGCACGGAAGTGCTCGGTCTCGTCAAGGCGCAGCAGGTCAAGAATGCGGTGATCGTTCCTGTTGGCGCCAAGGGCGGCTTCTTCCCGAAGAGCCTGCCCGCCGGCGGCTCCCGCGATGAGGTCTTTAATGCCGGCCGCGAAGCCTACAAGACCTATATCCGCACCCTGCTGTCCATCACCGACAATATCGTTGATGACGCTATCGTGCCGCCGGCCGATACGCTGCGGCTCGATGGCGACGATCCCTATTTCGTTGTCGCCGCCGACAAGGGAACAGCAACCTTCTCCGATACGGCGAATGGCCTTGCCCACGACGCCGGCTTCTGGCTGGACGATGCCTTCGCATCGGGTGGCTCGGCCGGTTACGACCACAAGAAGATGGGCATCACCGCGCGTGGCGCCTGGGAAACCGTAAAACGCCATTTCCGTGAAATGGGCACCGACATACAGACCACGCCCTTCACCGTGGCAGGCGTGGGCGACATGTCCGGCGACGTTTTCGGCAACGGCATGCTGCTGTCGGAAAAGATCAGGCTGATTGCGGCCTTCGATCACCGCGACATCTTCATCGACCCGGACCCCGATACCGACAAGTCCTTTGCCGAGCGCAAGCGGCTTTTCGAACTGCCCCGTTCCAGCTGGCAGGATTACGACCGTTCAACGCTCTCCGGCGGCGCGATGATCATTTCGCGCTCCGAAAAATCGGTGACGCTGACGCCAGAAGCCGTGGCTGCCATTGGCATCGACAAATCCGTCGCCACGCCCTTCGAGATCATGACCGCCATCCTGAAGGCGCCGACCGATCTTCTGTGGTTCGGTGGCATCGGCACCTACATCAAGGCGGCGGTGGAAACCAATGCCGAGGTGGGCGACAGGGCGAATGACCCCATCCGCGTCAACGCAACGGAGTTGCGTGCGAAGGTCATCGGCGAAGGCGCCAATCTGGGCATCACCCAGAAGGGCCGCATCGCCTATTCGCTCTCGGGCGGGCGTTGCAATTCCGACGCGATCGACAATTCGGCGGGCGTGAATTCCTCCGACGTCGAGGTCAACATCAAGATCGCACTGGCCTCCGCCGTTAATAGTGGTCGCCTGACGATGCCGAAACGCAACCAGCTTCTCGCTTCCATGACGCCGGAAGTGGCGCAGCTCGTGCTGCGCAACAACTACCTGCAATCCCTGGCGATCTCGTTGACGGAGCGGCTGGGGCTCGCCAACCGGGAAGAGCTCGGCCGCCTGATGAGCGCATTGGAGGCAACCGGACAGCTGAACCGCAAGGTGGAAACCCTGCCGAACAATGCCGAACTCAGCGAAAGATATGCCTCCGGCAAACCGCTGACCCGGCCGGAAATCGGCGTGCTTCTGTCTTATGCCAAGCTGACCCTGTTCGACGCATTGGTGGCAAGCCCGCTTCCGGACGAGCCCTATCTCCAGCATCTGCTGGTCGATTATTTCCCGGCCAAGATGCAGAAGAACTATGCCGACGATATCAAGGCGCATCGTCTGCACCGCGAAATCGTCGCGACCGCACTCGCCAATGCCGTGGTTAATCGCGGTGGCCCGGGCTTCGTACAGAAACTTGCCGATGCGAGCGGTCTTCTGGCCGCTGATGTCGTCAAGGCGGCGGTGATCGTCGAGGACGGTTTTGGTCTCAAACGTCTTTGGAGCGAAGTCGACGCGCTTGACGGCAAGATCGGAGGTGAAGTCCAGAACGGGCTTTATGCGACGATCACGCGTATCTTCTCGGATGCGAGCAGACTTTACCTGCAAACCGGGAGTGCGGGCGCGGCGACGGGCGACATGGCGACCGAGATCGAGCGCCTGAAAACCGCGATCAAGACGCTGTCGCCAGCGGCAGCGAAATATCGCCGGGAGCTTGGCGTCACGGAAATCGACGGCGTTCCCCCAGCTCTTCTGGAGGAACTCGATACGCTTTCGCTGCTGATCTATGTGCCTGAAATCATGCGCATCGCCGAAAGTGCGGGCACGACGCTCGCCCGCGCCGCCGAAAGCTATGCCACCGTCTCCTCGACTTTCCGTGTCGCGCGTCTGCTGGATGCCAGCCAGCGCATCACGCCGGCGGATCATTACGAGAGTCTGGCTCTCCTGCGCAGCCAGGATCAGATCTCCTCGTCGAGACGACGGATCGTCATCTCCGCGCTGACGGAATATGCCAAGGAAAAGGATCCGGTTCAGGCCTGGTATGCGGCAGACCGCGTGCGCGTCAACCGTATCGTCTCTGAACTCGGCGCACTCAGCGACAGCGGCGATACCAACCTTGCCCGTCTGACGGTCGCGGCGGGGCTGCTTGGCGATATCGTTCAGGCACGCTGATCGGCAGCCTAGAAAAATGCCATCCGGGTCACTGCCCCGGATGGTGTCAGACAAGTCGGATGCACCCGCATCGCGCATTTTATTTCCCGATTTTCCGATAGGACGATGAATGACTGCCCCTTCCCCAAATGCGGAAACAGTGGTTGCCAAACGCGGCATCTGGGGCTGGGTGATGTTCGACTGGGCGGCGCAGCCGTTTTTCACGGTCGTCACAACCTTCGTTTTCGGACCCTATTTCGTCGCACGGCTCACCGACGATCCGATTTCGGCGCAGGCGACATGGAGCAACATGGCGACGGTGTCGTCGATCATCATCGCCCTCTTCTCCCCCATTCTCGGCTCCATCGCCGACCAGTCCGGCGCACGCAAGCCGTGGATCGCCTTTTTTGCCGCCATCAAGATCGTCAGTCTTTTCTTCCTGTGGTTCGCAACACCGGGATCGCCGCTCATCCTGCCGATTATCTGTATTATCCTCGCTTCCATCGCGGCCGAATTCTCGATTGTCTTCAACGATTCCATGATGCCGCGGCTGACCAATCCGCAAAATGTCGGGCGCATTTCCAATCTCGCCTGGGGGCTTGGTTATCTCGGCGGGATGGTGGTGCTGACCGCCGTGGTGACGCTTCTGGCCGTAAGCCCTAAAACCGGGCTGACATTGGCCGGAATTACGCCGCTCTTAGGACTGGACCCCGCCAGCGGTGCGGATGCGCGAGTAACCGGGCCAATTGCCGCAATCTGGTATCTCGTCTTCATTCTACCAATGTTCCTGTTCACGCCCGATGCGAGAAGGGGCCTGCCCTTCGGCGTGGCGATCCGCTCAGGGCTTTCTGAACTTAACAACACGTTGCGTGAGCTGCGCAGCCGCCCGCTTCTGCTACGATTTTTCATCGCCCGGATGCTGTATCAGGATGGCGTGAATGGGCTCATCATCCTCGGAGGAACGTTTGCTGCCGGAATGTTCGGCTGGGAAACTATGGAAATAGGCCTTTTTGGCATTTTGCTTAATATAGTTGCCATCGCAGGCTGTTTCACGGCCGGGCGCGTCGATCAGACACTCGGTTCTCGTATCACCATTCTGATTAGCCTGTCGCTCCTGCTGCTCGCGACGCTCGGACTCGTCTCGACGGACAAAGACTCCACCCTTTTCGGCCTGCTACAATTATCGACCGCAGATAATGGCGGCATCTTCGCCACCGGCGCGGAAAAGGCCTATCTGCTTTATGGTGTGTTGATCGGCCTTGCCTTCGGCCCCGTTCAGGCCTCGTCACGATCTTATCTCGCCCGCAACATCACCGTGGCGGAGGCGGGCCGTTATTTCGGTATTTATGCGCTCTCCGGACGCGCCACCAGCTTCATGGCGACGCTGTCGTTTTCCATAGCAACCACAATAAGCGGCTCGGCCCATATCGGCATGGCGACGCTCATCGTATTTCTGGGATCAGGGTTCCTACTATTGCTGCGCGTGCCGGAAAGAACGGCAGGCTGAAAGTCTGAAGCAAAATCCGATGCGGTTTGCTGAAACCGGGCATCGGCCCGACAGGATCAGAGCTGATCGAGCTTTTGCTGCAATGCGCGCAACTGCGCCTTCAGCTCATCGATTTCGGATGCATTCGGCTTGCGGGTTTCCTTGGGCGCCTGCGGCATTGCGAAAGGCGTGAAGCCCTGCATCGCCTGGCGGAAGAGTTCAGTGTTGCGGCGGATCTGCTCTTCCATCATCTGCAGCGGCGCCTGGAAATTGCGCGCCAGCGAACCGTCGCCGAAGGCCTTGGCCATGTGCTCCTGCATCTGGCTCTGCTGATCGGAGAAGGTCTTCATCGAATGTTCGAGAAATGTCGGCACCACCATCTGCATCTGGTCGCCGTAATAGGAGATCAATTGCCGCAGAAACGCCGTCGGTAGCAGCGTATTGCCGGTTTTGGCCTCCTGTTCGACGATGATCTGCGTCAGGACCGCGTGGGTAATATCCTCTGATGATTTGGCATCCTGAACCTTGAAGTCCTCGCCGCGTTTGACCATCTGCGCCAGATCATCAAGCGTCACATAGGTACTGGTGCCGGTATTATAGAGCCGCCTGTTGGCGTATTTTTTAATGATTGTTTCGCCGTCGTGTTTCGCCATGCCCGCCTCCTCGCGATGATGGTATTTTCTTGTTTTTTGGTGTTATTGCTCTTCCCACCGCAAAGTGTATGCGCAAAACAAGCCCTCTGACAAATGTTTTGTGCATCGCAACAGTTTGTTTTTTGCGCAGCAATTTTCCGCAAGATTCCAGCGTGATTTAGCAACATCTTTTAAAGCAACTTTCGCCATTTGACTTGTATTGAAAGCTTTGCCAGTCTCCGCCCGCAAGTGAGGAGAAAACTAATGACCCTGCCTTCAATCGTAATTGCCAGCGCCGCGCGCACCGCAGTCGGCTCTTTCAATGGCCACTTTGCCAATACGCCAGCCCATGAACTGGGGGCGACCGTCATCAGCGCCGTGCTGGAACGCGCCGGCGTCGCGGCTGGCGAAATCGATGAAGTCATTCTCGGTCAGGTCCTGACGGCGGGCGAAGGGCAGAACCCGGCGCGGCAGGCGGCGATGAAGGCCGGAATTCCCCAGGAAGCAACCGCCTTCGGTCTCAATCAGCTCTGTGGTTCCGGCCTGCGCGCCGTGGCCCTTGGCATGCAGCAGATCGTTACCGGCGATGCGGCCATCGTTATTGCCGGCGGCCAGGAATCCATGTCCATGGCGCCCCACTGCGCCCATTTGCGCGGCGGCGTGAAGATGGGCGATTTCAAGATGATCGACACCATGCTGAAAGACGGCCTGACTGACGCCTTTTACGGCTATCACATGGGCATCACTGCTGAAAACATCGCACGCCAATGGCAGCTTTCCCGCGATGAACAGGACCAATTTGCGGTCGCATCGCAAAATAAGGCCGAAGCCGCGCAGAATGCCGGTCGTTTCACTGACGAGATCGTTGCCTTCACGGTCAAAGGCCGCAAGGCCGATATCGTCATCGATGCGGATGAACATATCCGCGCTGGCGCTTCACTGGAAACGATGGCCAAGCTGCGCCCCGCCTTTGACAAGGAAGGCACCGTGACGGCGGGCAACGCCTCCGGTCTGAATGATGGTGCCGCCGCCACGCTTTTGATGTCGGAACAGGAGGCGGGAAAGCGCGGTATCAAGCCGCTGGCCCGTATCGCCTCCTGGGCGACGGCAGGTGTCGATCCGCAGATCATGGGCACCGGCCCCATCCCCGCCTCCCGCAAGGCGCTGGCCAAGGCTGGCTGGTCGATCAGCGATATTGGCCTTGTGGAAGCCAACGAAGCCTTTGCGGCCCAGTCCTGCGCGGTGGTGCGCGAACTTGGTCTTGATCCTGATATCGTCAACGTCAATGGCGGGGCGATTGCCATCGGCCATCCGATCGGCGCCTCCGGTGCGCGCGTCCTTAACACCCTGATTTTCGAAATGCGCCGCCGCAACGTGTCGAAGGGTCTCGCAACGCTCTGCATCGGCGGCGGCATGGGTGTCGCCATGTGCATCGAAGCACTCTGAAACCACCGCCTGACTTGTCAAAAAGCAATTCCGGTTCGGCGTGCAATAGGTTAGAAGCGGCCTCCCATTGGCCGCATTTCTGTGGCCGGTGAGCGCGACGAAAAACTTCTGCAAGATATGGAAGCATCCTCGCATATGCAGGCGCTTCAATGACAGGTCATGGAGGCCGATATGAGCCGGGTTGCTTTGATTTCCGGCGGGACGAGCGGCATAGGCGCCGCAATCGCCCGCGCCCTGCAGGCGGCCGGCTACCGCGTGGCCGTCAATTACGCTTTCACGACGGACAGGGCGGAAGCATTCCAGAAAGAAACCGGCATCCCTGCATTCCAGTGGGATGTGCGCGACTATGACGCCTGCGTCAGTGGCATTGCGAAGGTGGAAGAGACTTTGGGGCCTGTCGAAGTCCTCGTCAACAATGCCGGCATCACCCGCGATGCGATGTTCCACAAGATGACACCGCAGCAATGGCGCGAGGTGATCGACACCAACCTCACCGGCGTGTTCAACATGACGCACCCCGTCTGGCCGGGCATGCGCGACCGCGGCTTCGGTCGCATCGTCAATATTTCCTCCATCAATGGCCAGAAGGGACAGGCAGGGCAGGCCAACTACTCCGCCTCGAAGGCAGGCGATATCGGCTTCACCAAGGCGCTCGCCCAGGAGGGCGCCAGCCGCAACATCACCGTCAACGCCATCTGCCCCGGCTATATCGGCACGGAGATGGTAAGAGCGATCCCGGAAAAGGTTCTGGCCGAACGGATCGTGCCGCAAATTCCCGTAGGACGGTTGGGTGAACCCGAGGAAATCGCGCGCTGCGTTCTGTTTCTGGTTTCCGACGAGGCCGGCTTCATCACCGGCTCGACCATGACGGCCAATGGCGGACAATATTTCGCCTGAGGCCATCCATCGCCGCCCTGCCGGCCGCCTAAACTCAGTAAACTTTCCGTGATCTCGGCTTCGATAAATTTGCGGCGCACAAAAACTTGAAGATGAAAGACAGGAAAGACAGGCCGCCTAAACCAATGAAAATACGATAGTTTTTGTATAGTTTAGAATGAGTCTAGAAAACCCTTGGCGACTCATTTAATAGGTTTTTCTTGACATTGGCTGTCCTGTTTTGGTTTAAGAATGAAAACAACGTGTTGCGTCATACAGGCAGTCCATCATGCTGGTTTGCAGCTGCAATTACATCACTGATCACGATATCCGGGACGTCATTAACGAGCTCCTCGACGAGGACTGTTGGCAGCTCATCGTTCCTGCAAAAGTGTATCACGCCATGGAAAAACGCGGCCGCTGCTGCGGCTGTTTCCCGACCGTTGTCGACCTGATCATCAAAACGACTGAAGAATATCATGCCCGTCGCCACTCGACTGAGGCCGATGTTTTTGATTTTATGTCCCGCCTGAAGCAATTCCATGAAGAGAACAGGAGAGCGGACATTGAAAGGCGACAAAAAAGTCATCGAGCGGCTTAACGAGGCCCTTTTTCTCGAACTCGGTGCGGTAAACCAGTACTGGCTTCACTATCGTTTGCTGGAAGACTGGGGCTACACGAAGCTCGCCAAAAAGGAACGTGCTGAATCCATCGAGGAAATGCAGCACGCCGACAAGCTGGTCGCACGCATCATCTTCCTTGAAGGCCATCCCAACCTTCAGACGGTTTCGCCCCTGCGCATCGGCCAGAACGTCAAGGAAGTTCTGGAAGCTGACCTTGCCGGCGAATATGACGCCCGCACCTCCTACAAGAAATCGCGCGATATCTGTTATGAGGCCGGAGACTACGTCTCCATGAAGCTTTTCGAAGAACTGCTGATCGACGAGGAAGGCCATATCGACTTTCTCGAAACCCAGCTCGAACTGCTCGGCAAGATCG
Organism: Agrobacterium sp. CCNWLW32; assembly: GCF_037083425.1. NCBI lineage: Bacteria > Pseudomonadati > Pseudomonadota > Alphaproteobacteria > Hyphomicrobiales > Rhizobiaceae > Agrobacterium > Agrobacterium sp. CCNWLW32. The sequence continues at coordinate 121,826 of NZ_JBAOJM010000005.1, read as the reverse complement.
GCGAAGAGAAATACGGCCAGCTCAATGCCGATTCCGCCAACGAAGCGGAATAAGCACTGGCGACAGGACAGAAAAGGCGGCCCAGGCCGCCTTTTTTATTTGCCGGAAAGGTGCTGGAACTCCGCCACAACCTTCTCGTATACCGCCCGCTTGAAAGGCACGATGAGCTCCGGCAGGATTTCCATCGGCTTCCAGTCCCATGCGTCGAATTCGGCCGTGTGCCCGGTTGGCGGCGGATCGATCTGGATTTCGCTTTCATCGCCCTCGAAGCGGAACGCAAACCAGCGCTGCGCCTGCCCGCGATATTTGCCCCTGAGGCCGATACCAATCAGTTCGGGCGGCAGATCATAGTGAATCCAGTCGCTCGCTTCCGCAAGCAGGCTCACCGTTTTCATGCCCGTCTCTTCGTAGAGTTCGCGAATGGCGGCCGTCAAAGGCCGTTCGCCGTCATCGATGCCGCCCTGCGGCATCTGCCACAATTGCGGTGAACCGTCATATTCGGAATTGCCTTCCTTGATACGCCGACCGGCCCAGACGAGGCCCCGAGCGTTCAGAACCATTATTCCCGCACAGGGACGGTAAGGCAAATCTTCTGCTTTGATTGTCATGGGAAACCCGCACTGTCTCAACGCCGGAAATGGTCGCAGGCAAGGTTTACTGCCCCGCCTGCCCGGAAACAAGCGCGGAAACACCGACGATCTCAATACCGCGCCCGCCGGCCTCACGCGACCATTTCGAGATCGCCGCAACGCTTTCATCGAAGGCCGACGCAACGCCGATCGCCTGGCCATTACGCCGCGCAATCCGCTCCAGCTCGTCCAGCTTGCGCAGAATGGAAGCTTCGGTGACTTCGCCGTCGAGCAAAATATCGGCAAAGCCCTGCGGCGCGGAAATAGCCTTCGCGATCCCCCCGCTCAACGACTGCGCCGAGGAGCCATCATCCAGAAACAGCAGGCCACGCTTGCCGATGTCGCGCATGACAGGCTCCAAGGCCGCCTGCTCGGCAAGAAAGCGCCCGCCGAGATAATTCATGATGCCGGTGTAATTGGTGATTTTTGTCATGGAGCGATGCAGCCGGTCGATATTGACCTTGGCAGGGTCACCCGCCAGCAGCGTGTCCGGGCCGGGATTAGTACCCGGATAACCGAAGGGTTCCAGCGGTATCTGAAGAAGAATTTCATGTCCTTGCCGGCGCGCTTCCTGCATCCAGCGCTGCAGGCTGTTGCCGCTGGCGGCAAAACCAAGCGTGACCTCCGGCGGTAGGTCTCGGATCGCTTTTTGCGACCCCGTCTGGCTGAGACCCAGCCCGCCGACCACGATCGCCACCCGTGTGCCCCGTGCGCCCGACCAGGGCCGTGCATATTGCTCCATCGGCCGCAAACCGTCCGCGCCAACGACCGGCAATCTGCCGAATGCGGTTTCTTCCAGCAGCTCCTCATTGGGCCGCGTCGCCATGCGCGGATCCTGACCATAGGTCTGGCCGCTCATCAGCACCGGCCCGTCACCCTCGCGCGGGCGGGGGGAGTACACCGATACGACATTGCCATCAGGCATTGTCTCGCGATTGATATTGGCGCCGGAGCGCCCGCTTTGCGGCTGCAGAACGGCAGCATCACCGGGAGCCGTTACCTCGGCCAGTGCGGTTTCAGGTGTCTTGTCGGCAAGCTGAGGCTGTGCATCCGGCCCGCTCGCCGTCTTCTGCAAATTGCCGGGCGAAAGCGCCGTATAGACGGACAGGCCGACGATCGAAAAAAACGCAAGCACCGACAGAGCCATAATGACGGAAAAGCGCCGGTTAATACCGGCGCTTTTTTTCTGACGACCTAGAAGCGGTTTTCGCAGGTCCGAAGGCAATGAACGATCCGTCCAAACGGTTGGGCAATCGAGACAATGCGCCGGCTGACCGGCGCACTATCTTACTGCTTGTTGACCACAGCCTTGTCCGGGTTCGGCGGGAAAGACGGATCCGTCTTGGCGCCGCGCAACAGGTCCAGCGCGTAGTTGAGCTGGATGTCGTCCTTTGCTTCCGGCGGCACGTAGGCGGAGGAACCAGAACCTTCGTCCGTTTCACTCTGGCCCTTGATATGGCCGGTCAGACTGGATTCGCCTTCGGTCGTGACGCGACCCTGCAATTCCGGCGGCAAAGGCTGTTCAACCTTGATGTCAGGCGTAATGCCCGTGCCCTGGATCGATTTGCCCGACGGCGTGTAATAAAGCGCCGTGGTCAGACGCAACGCACCGGCCTCGCCGAGCGGGATGATCGTCTGGACCGAGCCCTTGCCGAAGGAGCGCGTGCCGACGACGGTCGCACGACGCAGATCCTGCAGGGCACCGGCAACGATTTCCGAAGCCGAAGCCGAACCGCCGTTGACGAGCACGATTACCGGCTTGCCATCGGTCAGATCACCGGCCGTCGCGTTGAAGCGGCGGGTCTCGTCGGGATTGCGGCCACGGGTCGAAACGACCTCACCGCGCTCGAGGAAGGCGTCGGAAACATTGATCGCCTGATCAAGCAGACCACCCGGGTTGAGGCGCAGATCGAGCACATAACCCTTCAGCTTGTCGGCAGGCACATCAGCCTTGATCTTCTTGATCGCCTTTTCGAGATCATCATAGGTCTTCTCGGTAAAGGAGATGACGCGCAGATAACCGACATTGTCACCCTCGACGCGGGACTTGACGGCCCGCACGGCAATGACATCGCGCATGACGGTGAATTCAAGCGGCTTGTCAGCGCCCTGGCGGATGATCGTCAGCTTGATCGGCGTCTTGACCGCGCCGCGCATCTTTTCAACCGCCTGTTCCAGCTTCAGGCCACGAACCGGCGTACCGTCAATTTCTGAAATGAAGTCGCCGGCGAGAATGCCTGCGCGGGAAGCCGGCGTGTCGTCGATCGGCGTGATGACCTTGACCAGCTCGTTCTCCATGGTCACTTCGATGCCGAGACCGCCGAATTCACCCTTGGTCTGGGTGCGCATATCGTTGGCATCCTTGGCATTCATGAAGCTCGAATGCGGATCGAGCGAGCTGAGCATGCCGTTAATGGCATTTTCCACCAGCTTCTCGTCATCCGGCGGCGTCACATATTGTGCGCGCACGCGCTCGAACACGTCACCAAAGATCGACAGTTCCTTATAGGTCGAAGGCCCGGCCGCCTGTGCCGGCATGCTCGCCGAATAAATCACACTCATCGCCGTGGCGCCCATAAGCCCACCGATAAGGAGAAGCGAAACCTTACGAATCATTGTGCGCCCTTCCGGTATTTTTTGCGGTCCACCACGGTTGGGAATCAACCGGTACACCATCTTTCCTGAACTCAATGTAGAGCGTTGGCCTGTCGGTTTCCAGCGCCAATGCTGCTGCACTCGCTACTCTTTTTGCACCCATGGAGGCGATGGGCTCTCCGGAGAACACGAACATGCCCTGCCGCGTCCTCACATTGTCCATGCCCGTCATCACCACATGATATCCGTTACCCGTATTGAGGATGATCATCCGGCCGTAACTGCGAAAATCTCCAGCAAACACCACGAAGCCGTCTGCAGGCGCCGTCACGATGGCTTCCGGTCCGCTCGCGACAACAATTCCCTTGGAAAAGTGGCCCGTTCCGTCCGCATCGCCGAAGCGCCGCAGCACCTCGCCGGCCACCGGCAACTCCAGCTTTCCCTTCAAACTCGCGAAGGGATATGCGGGCGCAATGCGGTTTTTATCGGGCATTCCCGCCTCGGCCGCGGCGCGTTCCTTCTCGCGTTCCGCCTCCGAAAGACGAGCAAGACGCTGCTCTTCCGCCCGCGCCTTTTCCATCGCTTCCCGCACCGAGGTAATCTCGCCTTCGAGCGAACTGACCAGCCCCTCAAGGCTCGTCGCCTTGCTCGCAAGCTCTTCAGATCGCTTGCGTTCCGCCTCCAGTTCGGCCGCCGTCTGGGAATTCTTGCGGTCATTTTCGGCAATCAGGAGGTCGAGGCGTTTTTCCTCTTCCAGACTTGCCGTCATCATACCCGTAAGATCACCCTTTTCGCGAGCGATTGCCTGCCTGACGTCGGTCAATTCTTTGAGAGCGGCGACGAGCTTGTCGGTTTCACCGCGAATGCCGGGCACGACGGCGCCGAGAAGAATGGCGCTGCGCACGGAAGCCAGTGCATCTTCAGGTGAAACGAGGAGAGCCGGTGGCGGGTTTCTGCCCATGCGCTGCAATGCGGCCAGAACCTCCGCCAGCACGCCGCGTCTTTCCCGCAATGATGCCTTGACGCCATCCTCACGGACCGAAAGCTTGGCCAGGCGATCCTCGCCGTCGCTGATCTTGGCTTCCAGCGCCTTGCGTCGGGCAGCCGATGCGATCAGTTCCTCGCGAATGCGCGCGCTGTCCTGATTGAGGGAGGCGATGCTTTCTTCGAGCGTCCTTGTCTTGTCTTCCGAAAGGCCGATGCTGTCGACCAGCTCCTCCAGATCCTGCCGGTTCTGGTCGCGGCGCTTCTCCAGCGTCTGCAGCGCATCCGGCGAGGAAGCATCGGTTGCCGCCGGGGCAGCGCCCGCATCGTCACGCGAATGGGTCGGACCGCCCCCCATGACGAAAGCAGCAATAACCGCGCCCGCAAGGGCAGCGTGCCGTTTTCGTTGAGGCGTGGTGTCCATTTGAGCTTTCTTTGATGCCGAAGCAGGAGCGCCGATATTAGGGATTTTGCCGCGATCTTCCAAGAGGCCTGAGAAAGGCCGCCGCCAAAGTCGTCCGCAGTCAGCGGTGTCGCGGAGCTTCATGTTGAAATTGAGACAATTCCCCGAAAGGAAACCCGTTCAGGCGCGGTGATAGGGATGGCCGGAGAGGATCGTGACAGCCCGATAGAGCTGCTCGGCAATCAGGATACGAACGATCTGATGCGGCCATGTCAGCTTGCCGAGATTGAGAACGGCCGCCGCCCTGTCGTAAAGCGCGGGGTCAAGCCCATCTGCCCCGCCAATGGCGATCACAAGGTCACGTTTGCCGCTATCACGCAGATCGCCAAAAAATGAAGCAAAGGCGGGACTATCAAGTGCCTTTCCGCGCTCGTCCAACAGGACGAGGACAGCGCCATCGGCCAGATGTTTCTCCAGCATCGCGGCTTCTTCGCGTTTGCGGGTCTCGGCATTGGAAGCACGGCTTTCACCCACCTCGATCACCCGCGAAAACTCCAGCCCGATCGCCGGGCCGGTCTTTGCCAGACGCTCGATATAACGGGCCGCAAGATCCTTTTCAGGGCCGGATTTCAGCCGTCCCACCGCAAAAATTGAAATCCGCATCGCAAACCTGCATTCGTCGTGACCCAACAGGGTCCCGCTCTTAACAGCATAGCCTGCGGATTCCTATGCGGCCGGTCTGATTTCCGGCCAGAGGCACCGTTTCCGAAGTCAGATTGATCTTCGGCAGAAACGATGCACTCGCTCAAAGGCTCACCGCATCAATGCAGCGTCTCTTCCGGCATATCCGGCGTCGCCCACATTTTTTCAATGTTGTAGAAGGCGCGGATTTCCGGGCGGAACACATGAACGATGATGTCGCCGGTATCGATCAGCACCCAGTCTCCGGTCTCAAGACCTTCGACGCGGGCGTTTCCGAACCCTTCATCCTTCATGTCTTTCAGAAGATGCTCGCAAATCGCCGAGACATGCCTGTTCGATCGCCCGGAGACCACAACCATGTAGTCCGCAAGCGCCGATTTTCCGGCAATGTTGAGAGAGACGATATCTTCAGCCTTGGAGTCCTCGAGGCTCGCGAGGACGGTTTCGAGGGCATGGCCGGCGGCATCGGCGCCACTGTCCTGACCCTTCGGGATAGCAACAAATGCTTTTCCCTTGGCGTGTACTGTTGTCAGAGGTTTTCCTTTCCAAGAATGACAAAACAGGCACTGCGCGACGCGATTCTCTGCGTCACACAATGAAGGTGGCATCAAAGCATTAACTTTTCAAGATATGGGCACTTCAACATCAGCCGCATACATCATTTGTGATCGGAGCTGTCATTTACGGCCGTTGCGCAGCGCCGTGGAACTGAGCGTAGAACGCGGTCCGTGAATGAAAACCCAGGCGGGAGCGCGTTTTTTCCACAGAACCCCGGCATCGTCCTCATCTATCCGCGCCTGGCTGAAGGCCTGCGCCATGGTGGAGGAGAGGTAGGACAGGGTCGAACCCGGTCGATCGATCACCGCGATTGGAAAAGTCTCGGCTATGGTGCGCCATTTCTGCCAATGGTGAAAACTCTTCAGATTGTCGGCACCCATGACCCAGATGAAGCGGACGTGCGGATTTTTTGCCTTCACCTTCGCGAGTGTATTGGCCGTATAGCTCATCCCCAGCGTTTTCTCGAAAGCCGTCACCTTGATGCGTGGATCGTGGACCAGCTTTTCGCAGGCCGCGATGCGATCTTCCAGGGACGCCAGCTCCGAACGGCTTTTCAGCGGGTTGCCCGGCGTGACGATCCACCAGAGCTGATCGAGACCCAGCCTGCGCAGCGCAATCTCGGCCACAAGCGCATGGCCTGCATGGGGGGGATTGAAGGAGCCGCCGAAAAGCCCGACGACCATGCCGCGTTCGACATGCGGCATGGTGAGATAACGTCTGTCGAGGCGCTTATCAGCGGGCAAATATCAGGTCCGTGTCTGGCCGGTGCCATGCACCCGGTATTTGAACGAGGTGAGCTGCTCGACACCAACCGGGCCCCGCGCATGCATCTTGCCGGTGGCGATGCCGATTTCCGCACCCATGCCGAATTCGCCGCCATCGGCAAATTGCGTCGAGGCATTGTGCAGCAGAATGGCCGAATCGAGTTCGTTGAAGAACCGCTCAACCACGTCAGAGTCCTCGGCGATCACCGCCTCGGTATGGTTGGACGAATAGGTGCCGATATGCTCTATCGCACCGGAAATGCCCTCCACCACAGCAACCGAAATGATTGCGTCGAGATATTCGGTGCGCCAGTCCTCTTCCGTTGCCGGCACCAGACCCGCCACCACATCACGAACAGCTTGCGAACCGCGCACTTCGCAGCCAGCTTCGATCAAGGCTTTGACGAGCGGCTCGAGATGCGTGGAAACGGCAGCGGCATCCACCAGCAATGTCTCAGCCGCGCCGCAAATGCCGGTGCGTCTCATCTTGGCGTTAACGACGATACGTTTTGCCATGTCGAGATCGGCGGATTTGTCGACATAGATGTGGCAGATGCCTTCCAGATGCGCAAAGACCGGCACGCGGGCTTCCGACTGCACCCTAGCCACGAGGCTCTTGCCGCCGCGCGGCACGATGACATCAACAGTGCCGTTCAGGCCGCTGAGAAGTGCGCCGACGGCCGCACGGTCGGTCACCGGCACCAGCTGAATGGCATGCTCGGGAAGACCGGCAATCTTCAGCCCCTCCACGAGGCAGGCATGAATAGCACGCGATGAATGTTGCGAATCCGAGCCGCCGCGCAGGATGACGGCATTGCCCGCCTTGAGGCACAAAGCACCGGCGTCCGCCGTCACATTCGGGCGGCTTTCGTAGATCACGCCGATGACGCCAAGCGGCGTACGCACGCGCTCAATCTTCAGCCCGTTGGGGCGATCCCAGGCGGCAATGACTTCGGCGACCGGATCGGACAGCGCCGCAACCGAGCGAATACCTTCAGCAATGCCGGCGATGCGGGCATCGTTGAGCGTGAGCCTGTCAACGAAAGAAGCAGCAAGACCGGCGCTCTCGGCTGCGGTCAGATCCTTCCTGTTGGCGGCAAGGATCGCCTCCTTCGACGCCTCGATGGCGGAGGCCATGGCGAGCAGCGCACGGTTCTTCTGGTCCGTGCCGGCGATGGACAACGGTCGTGAAGCAGCTTTCGCCTGAGCGCCGATGGTGATCATCAGCGCATCGATGTCATGGCTCTGCTTCACGGCCTGTTCAGGCATGGACCTCATCCTTCTTTGCATGTTTAATTTTGACGGCGGCGCCGGTCATCACGAGATCGTCGCGATGGATCATGGCCGCGCGCCCGACATAACCGAGGATCGCCTCGATCTCGTTGGACTTGTGACCGATGATAAGGCGCGCCTCTTCCGCATCGTAGCCCGCAAGACCACGAGCGACTTCCCGGCCTTCCGCACCGATAATGGCGATTGCATCCCCACGGCCGAAATTGCCCTTCACCAGTCTCACACCCGCGGGAAGCAGGCTTTTTCCGGCATAGAGCGCCTTTTCCGCGCCGGCATCCACATGGATTTCACCGGCCGGCTGCAATTGCCCGGCAATCCAGGTCTTGCGTGCCGTCACCGGCGTGCCTGATGGTGCAAACCACGAGGAGCGCGCGCCGTTTTCGATGGCCTTCAGCGGATTGAACGTTTTGCCTGACGCAATGATCATGCCGCAACCGGCAGCGGTTGCAATCTTGCCCGCATCGATCTTGGTGCGCATGCCACCGCGCGACAACTCGGAGGCCGCACCACCTGCCATGGCTTCTATCTCGGGGGTGATATCAGCGATCGTCTCAAGGAATTTCGCGTCCGGATCGAGATGCGGCGGAGCCGTATAAAGTCCGTCAATATCCGAAAGCAGCACCAGAAGATCGGCACCCGTCATGGTCGCCACACGCGCTGCCAGACGGTCATTGTCGCCATAACGGATTTCGGTGGTCGCAACCGTATCGTTTTCATTGATGATCGGGATAGCGCCGATCTTCAGCAACTGGTTGATGGTGGCGCGCGCATTGAGATAACGGCGACGCTCCTCGGTATCGGACAGCGTCAGCAGAATCTGGCCTGCAACGATTTCATGCCGCGACAGGCTTTCCGACCACGCCCGCGCCAGCGCGATCTGACCAACCGCCGCCGCCGCCTGGCTTTCCTCCAGCTTCAATGCACCAGAAGGCAGGCCAAGCACGGTACGCCCAAGCGCGATGGCGCCCGAAGACACGACCTGGACATCCGCGCCGTTTTTCTTCAGCGCAGCGATATCTTCGCAGATGGCATCCAGCCAGTCTTTCTTCAGACCGGTCTTTCGGTCCACCAGAAGCGCCGACCCGATCTTGATCACGATCCGATGGTGGCTCGCCAGCGGCTTGCGCGTCAGGCTCATAGGCGGTCGTCCTCTTCTTCGGCCTCGCTATCCTCATGCGGCATGGACCTGTCGGGCAGGGCAGTCTCCCCGCCCTCGCTTGCCGAAACGATGATGTCGCGAAGGGCGCGCAGCGCTTCCGTCATGCCGATATGCGCGGCGGCAGACAGAAGAAGCGGCGGACGGCCGCAGGCCTTTTCCAGTTCCTTCGCCTTCTTTTTCAGTTCTTTTTCATCGAGCACGTCGATCTGTGACAGCGCCACGATTTCCGGCTTGTCGGTCAGCCCGCCACCATAGGCGTCCAGCTCGGCCTTGACAGTCTTATAGGCCTTGCCGACCTTTTCTTCCTGTGCGGAAACCAGATGCAGAAGCACGCGAGTGCGCTCCACATGGCCGAGGAAGCGGTCACCAATGCCCACGCCCTCATGCGCGCCTTCGATGAGGCCGGGAATATCGGCCAGCACGAATTCGCGGCCGTCGATGGTCGCCACGCCGAGGTTCGGATGGAGGGTGGTAAAGGGATAATTGGCGATCTTCGGCCGCGCGCGGGTCACGGTCGCGAGGAATGTGGATTTACCCGCATTCGGCAATCCAACAAGACCGGCATCGGCGATCAGCTTCAGGCGAAGCCAGACCGTCTTTTCTTCGCCTGCAAGACCCGGATTGGCATGGGTGGGCGCCTGATTGGTCGAAGACTTGAAATAGGCATTGCCGAAACCGCCATTACCGCCGGCGGCAAGACGAAAGCGCTGGCCTTCCTTGGTGAGGTCGATGATCAGCGTCTCATTGTCTTCCTCAAATATCTGGGTACCAACAGGCACCTTCAGCACCACATCCGCGCCCTTGGCGCCGTTGCGGGTCTTGCCCATGCCGTGCTGCCCGATCGAGGCCTTGAAATGCTGCTGAAAACGGAAGTCGATCAGCGTGTTGAGACCGTTGACGACCTCAATCCAGACATCGCCGCCACGTCCGCCATCACCACCGTCAGGACCACCAAATTCGATGAATTTTTCGCGCCGGAAAGATACCGCGCCTGCGCCGCCATCACCGGACTTGATATAGACTTTTGCTTCATCGAGAAATTTCATCGGACTGCCGTTCTATCGGTTTGCGGGCGCGGCCGCCAATCGCGTTGCGCCAAACAAAAATATCGTCGTTTCGAATACAAGCGCTTCTTCACAAGGTCAAAGACTATCGTGCGGGAAGCCCCTGTGCGAGACAAGGCCGGTTTGGTGCAAACCGGCCTTGTTTTGATTGTCAGCGATGCGGCCGGACAAAATCCTCAGCCGTGATCATCGTGTCGATATGCGCCACCATGGCGGCGCGCGCCGTGGCGTAGATCTGGTGGCAGCCGGTCACCCGGAAGCCGAGTTTTTCCTGCACCCGCAGCGAAGCGGGATTATCCGCAAACACGCCGGAATGAAGGGTCACGCCCGGCATGCGGCGGAAGAACCGCTCAACCACGCCGGCCACCGCCTCGGTCATGTAACCCTTGCCCCAGTAGAAGCGGTTGAGCCAGTAGCCGAGATGCCACTCGCCGTGCCGCAATTCCACCGAAACGACGCCGATGAGGGTATCGTCGCCACTGGTAATGGCGAAATCCCAGTCGGGCAGGGTGCCTGAGGTGCGCAGGACCAACCATTCCAGCGCATCCTGCTTGTGATAGGGTGCCGGAACACGAGCGAGCATCCTCGTCACAGCAAAATCGCCAAGCGATTCCGCAATGCTGCCGGCATCGGAAAGCCGCTGCGGGCGCAGCACCAGACGCCGCGTCTCGATGACAGGGCAGGGGCCGGGCGGAGCCACAGTGGCAGCAGCCCGGCGACGGGTAAGCTCTAGCGCACTCATCCCATGTCCCCCCAGCTCTTCAGCGAAACCCAGGTCTTGCGGTCCAGCCGGTACCATTCGACCGGCACCATGCCGCCGAGCGCCAGCGAACCGACCATGCCGGAACCCTGAAACTGGAAACCGCACTTCTGGATGACGCGGCGCGAAGCGATGTTGGTAACCCGGCAGCGGGCATCGATCTGGTCGATTTCACGCGTGCGGAAGGCCATGTCGATCAGCGCATGCGCGGCTTCCGTCATGTAGCCCCGGTTCCAGTAGGGTTCCCCCAGCCAGTAACCGATCTCAAGCGTCTTTTCGTCTTCCTGGGGTTCGAGCGCGCAGCAGCCCAGAAACTCGCCATTGTCCATGCGGGTAATCGCATAGACGCACTTGCCAATCTCGCCAGCTTTGGAGCGTCGCACAAAATCCGCGGCGTCTTTGGCCGTGTAAGGGTGCGGCATACGCGACACCATGGTCGCGATATTGGCATTGTTGGCAAGATGGGCAAGGGCGTCGATGTCTTCTTCGTGAGGCTTGCGTAAAACCAGCCTCTGCGACAGTAAAACGGGGCAATCGCTCCTTGACCGATCGGGCCTCGGCCGCTCTTCGGGTGACCGTGATTGGTCAACCCTCAACAATTCAGCTTGCATGGTTCAGTCCCTCCATGAGGTTAAAGAAAAAGGGGAGTTGGGTGGTGCCCCATCTCCCCTGTTTTCTTGACTGAACCTGATACGTCTCAGCCGGGTCGATGGGACACCGGCTGCATATGACGCTTACCGGCTTATTCTGCGGCTTCCGCTTTCGGAGCCACGGATACGAATACGCGGCCGTTGGCCTTCGTACGGAAGTTCACGTTACCTGCGGTCAGTGCGAAAATCGTGTGGTCCTTGCCGATGCCAACATTGGCGCCCGGATGCCACTGCGTGCCACGCTGACGCAGAATAATGTTGCCTGGAATGACAGCTTCGCCGCCGAACTTCTTTACGCCAAGGCGCTTGGATTCGGAATCGCGACCGTTACGCGAGGAACCGCCAGCTTTTTTGTGTGCCATTGGAGTTCTCCTTTAAACCTTGTTTCCCGTGTCGCGCCGATCAGGCAGCAACGATGTCCGTGATGCGGACGACAGTGTGATGCTGACGATGGCCGCGCGAACGCTTGGAGTTCTGACGACGACGCTTCTTGAAGGCGATGACCTTCTTGCCGCGATTGTGCTCGACAACTTCAGCCTTGACGATGGCGCCCTTGACAAAGGGAGCACCGAACTTGGCGTCGGCGCCTTCGCCAACAACGAGAACTTCGGTGAATTCTACAGTTGCGCCTGCCTCTGCTTCCAGCTTTTCGATGGTCAGCACGGCGTCGGCCGCTACGCGGTACTGCTTACCGCCGGTCTTGATGACTGCGAACATTTTTTATCCTTTCATGTTCGTTCCGGCTCTGCTCGCAAATGCAAGCTGGCCGTCTTTTTATCAGTCGGAATTTGGTAGAAACCCTTGGGAACAGAATGCCCCTTTGAATGTCTGCCGGTGAAGCCGCCTTTTAAGGGGCGGAATAAACGGAAGGCGCATTACGCCATCAATTTGGGTGCCGATTACGCGAGACGCCAGTTTATGTCAAGATGACGACGGCCCGAAAAGTAACTGTAACGCCAAGAATTTCATGCTTTTTCGGCGGGTGAAGCAGTCAGGTCTCGAAATTTGCCCAGCAAGTGTTTATATGGGCCTTCCAACAAGGAGCAGAAATGGCCCGCATAGACCAGACCGACGATTGGCGGGACCGCCATGCGCCGACAATTTCCGCCTTCGAGTCGCTTGCGATCGAGGCATATGGCCACCTGCCGGAAGAATTTCGCGCATTAACGAAGGATCTCATCATCGAGATCGCCGATTTTCCGACCGATGACGTGTTCGAGGACATGGCTCTCGAAACGCCTTTCGACCTTCTCGGATTATTCGAAGGACGCGGCATCTCCGAACGTTTCACCATGGAAACGGGCGAGATGGTGAACCGCATCACGCTTTATCGCCGCCCCATTCTCGACTACTGGGCCGAAAATGAGGAGACGCTGGGCGATATCATCACCCATGTCCTGATCCATGAAATCGGCCATCATTTCGGCCTGTCGGATGACGACATGGAACGGATCGAAGAAAGCGCAGACGAGGCCGCCGCCGAACGTTAAAAGACCGGCACCGAAAAACTATGGTGCCGACCCTCAAGCCACTAGTGGTCGCGTCTCATTGAAAGTGCAACCGTCTCGCTACCCACAAGACGTTTGCGCTTAATCACTTCATTAACCCGCCCCGGGTTTACGCCGTAAGAAGCTGCAATGTGGTGCTGAAACTCACCACCCCAGTACCGTAACCAAATTTCTACCGCGTCTTTTTCGGTCAATTTATAAGACTGTTGATGCATGTGATTGTCCTGTTAGGTTTTCAACCTTGGACAAACTTGACAGAAGAGTCTGTGAGCGTATTTTGCTCCGTGTATATGCTGATCCGCAAGCTTTCCAAGATATTGTGGTTTCGACACGGAGCCGAGGTTGCACCCTCGGCTTTGTCGTGCCAGCTCAGAGACCGCCCCCGAGCTCGTAAATATATGTTGGGACTCGATATTTTGAGTCAAGCTTAGGGCGATAGGCCGTATCTGTTCACTTTATGTACAACGGCAATTTCATCTCAAGACACGATGAGATTTGCAAATTTTATATTTTAAAAACATACACTTAATGTATTTTCGCGCATTTCGAACAAGGGCTGTGAATAATACGCCCTAATATTCGTTTTGTTTCAGTAACAAACAAGAAAATCGAGAGAATCAGATCGACGGACCCGAATCACTCGATTTTCTACTTCAGATCACTGCTCGCCGAGCTTGATGTCCGGGTGGTATTCCTTGCCCTCGACCACCTTGGTCACGGCCTGGCCGCAATGCATGACGCCGCTTGCGGCGTTGAAGGCATAGCTCGGCGAACCCGCGAGTTCCCAGCCCTTGTTCAGCGCCTCGGTCACCCGGTGACAGAATTTCGCGTCGTCGGGACCGGTTATGAAACGATAGACCTTCACGTCCTGTTTGCCTTTCTTTGTGCGATGATATCGGCCATGTCGACCAGCCTTTCGGCCTCAACCACATGCAGCCGCTCGATCATGCGACCGTTCATGTTGATGACGTTCAATTCCACAGATTCCGGTTTTGCGAAAGCGGCAATGATCTCGCGCGCTTCCGCGACCGCCGCCTCGTCCGGCGCGAAGCGCCCGTTGGCCGGCTCGATCTGGGCCGGGTGGATCAACATCTTGCCATCGAACCCCATGGCGCGACCCTGCTCACATTCGGCTTCGAAAGCGGCGATATCGCGAAAGTCGTTCGAGACGCTGTCGATGACGTCGAGCCCGTAGGCGCGGGCGGCAAGCACCACCTGCATCATCCACGGTACGAGATAGGTGCGTCCTGGGAGGGCCGGAACCCGCGTTTCCTTGCGCAGGTCGTTGAGCCCAATGACAAAAGCCGCAAGCCGCGCATCCGGCGTATGGGCCGCGTCAGCAATCGAGGCGGCATTCAGCACACCAAGCGGCGTTTCGATCATCGCCCAGATTTTCAGGCGCTCCGGCGCATCCGCCTCAGCCAGACGATCGGCCACTTCATTGATATCGGCCGGCTGTTCCACCTTCGGCAAAAGAACCGCATCCGGCCGGCAGGAAAGCACGAGTTGCAAATCCGCCTTTCCATCCGGCGTCGAAAGCGGATTGATACGAATGACGATTTCCCGCCCGCGGAAAGACTGCGCCGAAAACAGTTTTTCCAGATTGTCCCGCGCCTTGCCCTTCATATCGGGTGCGACGGAATCCTCCAGATCGAGAATCACCCCGTCACAATCGAGATCGCGGATTTTTTCCAGCGCCCGGACATTAATGGCCGGAACTGACAGCAGCGAACGGCGCGGTCTCACAAGAATATTTTCGGAAAAATCGACCATGCCGCACTTGTGTCAAGCTTTTGTGACATCTGCAAGCTGACAATCCACTGAATCCTCTTGCAAGCCGGAAGAAGAAGGCCCACATTCGTCTGGATAGAAAGGTTTGGATCATGCAAGGCATACGTTCGTTTTTCATCGCCGCATCCGGCATTGCAGTTCTGGCGATAGTCGCCCTTTTCACCGCGTCGCTTACGGTCGCTTTTGTCGGCGTGCTCGCGGTTCTCAGCGCTGCCCGCCTGCTTTCTGCGCGTTTGAAGCCGGCCCCTATTCCGGTCAAGCCCCGTAACCAGCGTGATATGCGCGTCTGGAACGACGGTAAGGGCACGATTATCGATCTCTGAGATCGTCTCAAATCGGCAAAAATGCCAGCGCGCCACACACGGCGTACCGAAGAACGTGGGTTTGCGCTTCTAAAGCGCTTAATTTTGCGGTATTTCCCGGCTGAAAATATCCGGCAGGCCTGTCGGCGCCGGATTATGTTCAAGGGAAACACGGGAAGCGACAGATGGAAAAATTCACCAAGCTGACGGGCGTTGCCGCGCCCATGCCGGTGGTCAATATCGACACCGATATGATCATTCCGAAAGACTATCTGAAGACCATCAAGCGCACCGGCCTTGGCAAGGGCCTTTTTGCCGAGTCGCGTTATCTTGAGGATGGCTCGCCCAATCCGGATTTCGTGCTGAACAAACCCGCTTATCAGAACGCCCAGATCCTTGTCGCCGGCGACAATTTCGGTTGCGGCTCCTCACGCGAACATGCGCCATGGGCGCTTCTCGATTTCGGCATCCGCTGCGTGATCTCCACCAGCTTCGCCGACATCTTCTACAATAACTGTTTCAAGAACGGCATTCTGCCTGTCGTCGTCAGCCCCGAGAACCTCGAAAAGCTGCTGGACGATGCGTCGCGCGGATCGAACGCCGTTCTGTCGATTGATCTGGAACGCCAGGAAATCAGCGGCCCCGATGGCGGCACGATTACCTTCGAGATCGATGAGTTCAAGCGTCACTGCATGCTGAACGGGCTTGATGATATCGGCCTGACGCTCGAACATTCCAGCGCCATCGACACGTTCGAAAAGGCGAACGCCTCGGTCCGCCCCTGGGCCTGACAACATTTCCGCTCGTCAAAAAAGCCGATCCCGTACCAAACCGTACCGGATCGGCTTTTGCTTTGCTTGAAAAGCCGTTGAGGCAGAGATAAGAAGCCCACGATCCCGTCCGGCTGCGATAAGACTTTGCATCTGCAGGACGGAAACGAGTTTGACGCCGCGCTCGCCGCAACCGAAAACCCTTCGTGATGTTTTCCGGCGCGCCGCCCAAGGAGGGTTCTCATGACAGTCCGTTCGCTTTTCCTGCTGCCCGGTGACGGTATCGGCCCCGAAGCCATGGCCGAGGTCCGCAAGCTGATCGATTATATGAACAGCGCGCACAATGCCGGCTTCACTGTCTCGGAAGGCCTCGTCGGCGGCTCTGCCTACGACGCCCATGGCGTGGCTATTTCCGATGCGGATATGGAAAAGGCGCTTGCCGCCGATGCGATCCTGTTCGGCGCCGTTGGCGGCCCGAAATGGGATGGCGTGCCCTACGAGCACCGCCCGGAAGCCGGCCTGCTGCGCCTGCGCAAGGATCTCGAACTTTTCGCCAATCTGCGCCCCGCCATCTGCTATCCGGCGCTCGCTGCCGCTTCCTCGCTGAAGCCGGAGCTGGTCGAGGGTCTCGATATCCTCATCGTCCGTGAACTGACGGGCGGCGTTTATTTCGGCGAACCGAAGCAGATCATCGATCTCGGCAACGGCCAGAAGCGCGGCATCGACACGCAGATCTACGATACGTTCGAAATCGAGCGCATCGCCAGCGTTGCTTTCGAACTGGCCCGCACCCGTGACAACCGCGTCTGCTCGATGGAAAAGCGCAACGTCATGAAATCAGGCGTTTTGTGGAACCAGGTGGTCACCGAAACCCATTCCGCCAAGTTTAGGGATGTTCAGCTGGAACATATGCTGGCCGATGCCGGCGGCATGCAGCTGGTGCGCAAGCCCAAGCAGTTCGACGTGATCGTCACCGACAATCTCTTCGGCGACATGCTCTCCGACGTCGCCGCCATGCTCACCGGCTCGCTCGGTATGCTGCCGTCCGCCTCTCTCGGCGCACCTGACGCCAAGACCGGCAAGCGCAAGGCCATGTATGAGCCGGTCCACGGTTCGGCCCCTGACATTGCCGGCAAGGGCATCGCCAACCCCATCGCCATGATCGCGTCCTTTGCCATGTGCCTTCGCTACTCGTTCAACATGGTGGATGAGGCGACAAAGCTCGAAACCGCAATCGCAAACGTGCTCGACAAGGGCATCCGCACCGCCGACATCATGGCCGAGGGCAGCCGCCAGGTCGGCACCTCCGAAATGGGCGACGCGGTTCTCGCCGAATTCAAGGCGCTTTCGGCGTAACGCTTGATGAAACCGGCTGGGCAGGCGGCACGTTCGCCTGTCCATCTTCTTTCGGCAGAAGATGCTCATATCTTTTGTCAGTCAGCGTCTTCAGAAATGCGACAATGGCGTCCACACGCTTGTCGTCCAGCGCCGGTGCGGATGTCAGTTCCGTCATGGCGATATTTTCAGGCACTTCCGGCGCATCCCACGTCTTGCCGGTTTCCGGGTTGATCTGGCGGCTGGGCTTCTTGCTTTTATATTTCACATAAAACAGCACCACCGTACGCAAATCCCTAAATACGCCGTTGTGCATGTAAGGACCGGTGACGGCGACATTGCGCAGCGTCGGCACCTTGAATTTGCCGCGCTGGGCGGCATCGCCGGCAACTTCAGGATTTTGCGCCAGCCCCAGATCGACCGCGCCCGGCTTGGAGCCGTTCACGGCCCGAACCGATGTATTGGCGGGAACGCCGATGTTGAAATATTTGTGGTTGGTGAAGAGGCCGTCTTCCAGGCCCTTGGCGCCGCGGATTTCGTGGCAGGTATTGCAATTGGTAAATTGCGTCGAGGAGATCAGGACCCGACCCAGCTCTTCCTGATCGGTCAGCTTCTCCTCGCCGCGCAGGAAACGGTCATATTTGGAATCGAAGGTGGAAAATTCATCGGAGCGCTCGAAGCTCGCCAGCGCCTTCGTCATCGCGGCATAGGCAGTGTCGTCGCTCTCAAAAACATCCTTGCCGAACTTCGTGCCGAAAGCCGCGACATAATCCGGGTTTTCCCGGAGCCGTTTGACGACCGAGGTCTTGTCCGGCATGCCCATTTCGAGGGGATTAAGCGGCGGACCGCCCGCCTGATCTTCGAGCAGAGAGGCGCGGCCATCCCAGAATTGCCCGCCGACATACTCGCCCGCCGCATTCCTGCCGAAAGGCGGCGTGAAGCGGGCATAAGCTGCAGTCGGCGCATTGCGGTCGCCCAGCGAAATCCCATCGTCGCCGAGAGAGACGTCCCGCCCGACCTTTTCGCTCTCCCGCGCATCGGAAAACCCGGCAGCCTGCATATGGCAGGTGGAACAGGCCATGGTGCGGTTCATCGAAAGGTTGGGATCGTCGAACAGCGCTCCACCGAGCTTTTCCAGCGTTGCGTAATCTTCACCGTCGTGGGCGACCGTGCCGTCGGTTCCCAAAGGGGCCAGCAAAATGGTCGCAGCGAGAGCGGCAGAGACAAAAAATCCGGGTTTCATCATCGGTAGGCACGCTCGATATGAATGCGCGAGGGCAGGTTCGGACCAGGAAATATGAAGCGGCTTTCGGTCCGGCTGCGCTTCACCGAACATGGATCACGGCAGACAACTCCGCTCTTCCATGCCCTATAAAATGATCTATAGCACTTTCCCGTTATCCAAGCCTACAAACTTTCGCAGCTTGCTCCACTTTGCCGCAGGTCCCACGGACCAAAGCCGTTAACGGTCAACCGCCTCTGGCGATGGCATGGAAAAAGGTGCCTGAGACAAATCCTCTCCTGCCGCCCGATGGCCCCAGCGGACGACCCTGCCCGTCAGCAATCTGGGCGAAGGGCTCATCGCTGCCGGCATCAGTAACCCGCGCATAATGGAATTCATGGCCGCGCAGAACATCCCCCGCCGTGCCGAGCGGGCCGCTTGCCGCAATTGTTGCCTGCCGGTAGCCTAGATTCATCTTGCGCGTCGCAAAGCTGGTGGCATGCGACAGAAGCCCGGTCATTGCGTGGGTCACCCCATCCGCATCTTCCAACGCCTCGCCGAGCACCATGTAACCGCCGCACTCGCCGTGCACAGGCTTTGTCGCGGCAAAGCGGGCAATACCTGCCTTGAAACCAGCCGCATCCGCAAGCTTCCCGGCGAAAAGCTCGGGATATCCGCCGGGTAGCCAGCAGATATCACAGCTGTCGTCGGGCGCCTCATCCGCGAGCGGTGAGAACGGCACGATCTCGGCCCCGGCCGCCTGCCAATGCTTCCTAAGATGCGGGTAAAGGAAGGTGAACGCCGCATCCTCCGCCAGCGCGATACGCTGACCGGGCGGTGCGATTGCCGCATCCACCGAGCCTGAAGGCACGTCCACCGGCGCGGCGAGTGAAAGCAAGGCATCGAGATCGATGGATTTTTCCATCGCATCGGCCAGTCGTTCTATATGTGCATCGATCTCCGGATGTTCGCTGGCCTGCACCAGCCCCAGATGCCTTTCGGGCAGGATGAGCGAAGGATCACGCAGCACGCAGCCGGCAACGGGAAGGCCGATTTTTTCGATCGCTTCCGTGCACAGCGTCCGATGTCTTTCGCTGCCCGCCCGGTTCAACACAACCGCCGCCATGGTAACGGCCGGATCGTAGTGAGCAAAACCGTGGGCGACGGCAGCGGCCGTCTGCGACTGACCGGACACATCCAGCACGAGCAGCACGGGAATGCCGAACAGCCGCGCCAGATCCGCCGCCGAACCCGTGCGATTTTCCGCAACCGGAATGCCGTCGAACAGGCCCATGGCGCTTTCGATAAGAACGAGTTCCGCATCTTCCGTCTGTTGCGAAAAAAGATGTCGCAGCAAGTCTGGCCGCATGGCCCAGCTATCCAGATTAAGACCCGGTGTGCCGGTGGCGAAGGTGTGGAAACCGGGATCGATGTAATCCGGCCCTGTCTTGATGCCGCGCACCTTGATACCGCGCCGGGCAAAGGCCCGGAGCAGGCCGATGGTCACGCTGGTCTTGCCAGAACCCGAGCGTGGCGCGCCAATGATGATCGCCCGCGCCGTCATGAGCCGGAAACTCCAAGACGCGCCCGCATCGAAACAATCTCGCCGATAACGATCAAAGCCGGCGCTTCGAAATTTTCCCTGATTGCATCGTCAGCTATGCTTTCCAGCTTGCCGATGAAAATCCGCTCCAGCGCAGTCGTTGCCGACATGATGACGGCGACCGGCGTTTCGCCGGAACGGCCGCCCTGCATCAGAAGACCGGCGATCGTGCCAATATTCTTCAGCCCCATGTAAACG
Organism: Agrobacterium sp. CCNWLW32; assembly: GCF_037083425.1. Taxonomy (NCBI): domain Bacteria; kingdom Pseudomonadati; phylum Pseudomonadota; class Alphaproteobacteria; order Hyphomicrobiales; family Rhizobiaceae; genus Agrobacterium; species Agrobacterium sp. CCNWLW32. Next base: position 101,536 of record NZ_JBAOJM010000005.1, on the reverse strand, counting down.
ACGATGGGTTCCCGTGTTTTCGCCAGCGCCAGCCAGTCCAGATCCTCTTCCGTGCCCGCTGCGTGGCCCGTGGCGAGAGTCACGGCGCGGCTGATGCCGCGCATGGTGGCGGGAATGCGGGCTGAAGCAAGCGCTGTGAACGACGAGGTCATCCCAGGCAATATGCGAAACGGAATGCCGGCATGGACAAGCGCCTCCGCCTCTTCACCGCCACGCCCGAAAATAAAGGGATCGCCGCCCTTCAGCCGCAGCACCTTTTTGCCTTGGCCGGCGAAATCGATCAGCGAAGCGGTAATGTCATCCTGCGTTGCGGAAGGCTTGCCGCCCCTTTTACCGGCAAAAACAATCTCTGCCTGCGGACCCAAAGCGACGACATCGTCGCTCACCAAAGCATCGCGCACGATGACGTCGGCCTGAGACAGCGCGAGCGCCACTTCCAGCGTCAGATAACGCACATCGCCCGGCCCTGCGCCCGCGAGCCAGACGTGACCGGCCTGGAAGACCGGACCTTTTGCGGCAATGCTGTTCAAAATCTGCGGTATCGACATTCTTCTTGGCTGCTTTTTAACGATGACGGAAAAAGCCGTCCCGGCTATAGAAATTCATATGGAAACAGATGGAAAGACCCTTCGCCGCGGCTGGACCACGGGCACCTGCGCGGCGGCCGCCACGAAGGCGGCCTGCGCTGCCCTTTTGACCGGCGAATTTCCTTACCCTGTCGAGGTCGAACTTCCAAGCGGCGCGAGGCCTGCATTTTCCCTCGCCACCGAGGAAAAGGGTGAAAACTTCGCCCGCGCCGGTGTCGTCAAGGATGCGGGTGACGATCCCGACGTAACCCATGGTGCGCTGATCGAAAGCACGGTGCGACGAGGTCAACCGGGAAGCGGCATCACCTTCAAGGCCGGCAAGGGCGTGGGCACCATCACACGGCCGGGCCTGCCCCTGCCACCGGGAGAACCCGCCATCAACCCCGTACCGCGCAAGATGATCGAAACAGCGATTCGAGAGGTGGCCGGAGAAAGTGCCGATTTCGAAGTCGAGATTTCCGTCCGCGACGGCGAGAAACTGGCGGAGAAAACCCTGAACGGCAGGCTCGGCATTGTTGGCGGCATTTCCATCCTCGGCACAACAGGCATCGTTATTCCCTTTTCCTGCTCCGCCTGGATCCACTCCATCTGGCGTGGCATTGATGTGGCGCGCGCGACCGGCTGCGCCCATGTGCTGGGCGCCACCGGCAACACCTCCGAAAAAGCCGGGCAGGCGCTTTACGATCTGCCGGAAACCGCGCTGATCGACATGGGCGATTTCATCGGCGGCATGCTGAAATACCTGCGCAGTCATCCGGTCGAGCGGGTGACGATTGCCGGCGGCGTCGCCAAGATGACCAAGCTCGCGCAGGGAATGCTCGACGTGCACTCCAAGAAGGGACTGGCCGATCTTGATGCGCTGGCGGCATTGGCGACGGAAGCCGGAGGAGACGAAAGCCTCGCCATTGCCATCCGTCAGGCCAACATGGTGGCGCACGCCTTTGAGCTGGCCGAACGCGCGGGGATAGACCTCGGTGCGGTCGTGGCGGAAAAAGCCTGGGTGACCGCAGCGGCGGCGCTGAAGACGCCCGCCATTGCGCTTGATATTCTGGTGTTCGATCGTCAGGGCACGCTCAAGGGGCGCACCGCCTCCACGCCGTCGCATCAGCCCGTCGCATCTTCTTTCGGAGATCGGAACCGCCGGACATAGTCGGTGCTATAAAGCGCGCTTTCACGAAAATCCGTCGAGGCAAGTCCACGTCCGACGAAGATCAGGGCCGTCCGCTCCACCGGTTCGGCTGCGAGCTTTCCTTCAATGTCGAACAGCGTTCCCCTGATAACCCGCTCATCCGGCCAGGAGGCGCGAACCACGATGGCAACCGGGCAATCGGAGCCGTAAAGTGGCGCCAGTTCTTCCACCACCTTGCCGATGGCATGAATGGCGAGATGAATGGCGAGCGTCGTACCCGTCGCACCGAAAGCCTTCAGCGTCTCACCGTCAGGCATCTTCGATGCTCGACCGGAAATGCGGGTCAGTACAAGGCTCTGCGCCACTTCCGGCACCGTCAGTTCCCGCTGCAAAGTGGCGGCTGCAGCGGCAAAGGAGGGCACGCCGGGCGTGACGGTATAATCGAGACCCAGCCGCTCCAGTCGGCGAATCTGTTCACCCATGGCGCTCCAGACGGAAAGGTCGCCGGAATGCAACCGCGCCACATCCTTGCCGGCCTCTGCTGCAGCCACAAACTCCGCCTCGATCTCGTCAAGCGAAAGCGCTGCCGTATCGACAATGCGTGCACCCGGCGGGCAATAATCGATGAGCGCCTTCGGAACCAGTGAACCCGCATAAAGGCACACCGGGCAGGCGGTGATAAGATCGCGCCCGCGCACCGTAATGAGATCGGCGGCACCCGGACCGGCGCCGATGAAATGAACCGTCATTGTTGTTCTCCATGTTCGATGGCGCAGCCGCTATCACGTGGGGCATCGTCAGTCGTTGCGATGGCTACCGTCACATCGCCAACCACAAGACGCGGCGCGACCAGCCTTGCATTCTCTCCGGCGGCGGCAAGCGCCGCCGCTTCGCTGACACTTGGCGAGCAGGCATGATCAAGGCTTGCCTGTGAAAATGTCATTGTTTTCGAAGCGACCGCATCGAGCCGCTCCTGCGATACGATTTCCAGCGACAGCGACAGGCTTTTTGCCGCTGCCGTAAGACCGGCTTCACCGGCTTTGAGCGGCGCAGTCGCCAGGCATTCTGCGGTCATGCCAAAAGCATGCTCCGCAGCACGCACGGCGGCCATGACAGCATCCGGACCCGTGCCCTTGCGACAGCCTATGCCAGCCACTGTCACCATGGCTTGACCCAGCTCCACTGCGTCACCGGCATTGCCGGACGCCAGCCCGACATGGAGCCGACAGCCACCACCCGCGATACATCCAGACGGATCATCGAACCGCCAAGCCGCGCATGGGCGGCAAGCAGTACCGCCTCCATTTCCAGCGTCACCGCATTGGCGACCAGCCGCCCACCCGGTTTCAGGGCCTCCATGGCCCCCTCCAGCACGCCCGTTTCACTACCGCCGCCGCCAATGAAAATCACATCCGGCTGAGGCAAGCCTTCAAAAGCTGCGGGGGCCGCGCCGATCATGACCTCAAGCCCCGGTACACCGAAAGCTTCGGCATTGCGGGCGATACGCTCCGCCCTTTCCGGATGCTGCTCTATGGCGATCGCACGAAGCGAGGGATGCGACAGCATCCATTCGATACCGATCGAACCCGAACCGGCACCGATATCCCACAACAATTCGCCCCGCCGTGGCGCGAGAGAGGAAAGTGTCACGGCGCGGATTTCGCGTTTGGTGATCTGCCCGTCATGTTCGAACAGGCTGTCATCCAGTCCCTGTGCAAAAGGCAGGATACGGGCACCCTCAGCCGCGACGACATCAATCGCCACCACATTCAGCGGGTCGATGTCTTCAAAGGCGAAATCAGCCGCCCTGACCTGCCGCTGCTTTTCCCGCTCTCCGCCTAGGGCTTCGAGCAAAACGAATTCCGACTGACCGAAATCCAAATCGGACAACAATTCCGCAATCAAAGCCGGGGCGTGAGCATCCGAGGTAAGCGCAATGATGCGCGCACCGGCATGGAGATACGGCCGCAAGAGATCGATGGAACGGCCGTGTAGCGAAACGCATTCGACCGATTGCAGCCCCCAGCCAAGCCGCGCCGCCGCCAGGGAAAAGGCGGAAGGCGAGGGATGACAAACCGTCTCATCCGCCTCGACATGCCGCAGAAGCGTGACGCCGACGCCATAAAAGAACGGATCGCCGGAGGCGAGCACACAAATCCGCTTGCCACGCAGCGCCACGACATCACTCATATCCGTGTCGAACGGCACCGGCCAGCGCCGTGCTTCACCACGAACAGCCGCAGCCGCCAGTTCCAGATGGCGTTTACCGCCGAAAACGATCTCGGCCGCCTCTATCGCCTGGATCGCGTTCCGGCCCAGCCCCGCGAGCCCATCCTCACCAATGCCGACGATGGAAAGCCACGGCTTCTCTTTCTTTTCTGTGGAAGCATCGCCCGTTCCGGAATATTCAGACGTCATGACACGCTCCATACTCATCCTTGGCGGCACGGCGGATGCCCGCATTCTGGCCGGCAGGCTGGCAGAAGACTCCGGCTACCGAATTCTGCTTTCCATGGCCGGTCGCACACTCTCGCCGGTCGAACAGCCGGTGCCGATGCGCAGTGGCGGTTTTGGCGGTGCCGTAGGTCTTGCGGATTTCATTCGCACCGGGGGTTTCGATATTCTGGTGGACGCCACGCATCCCTATGCGGCGAAGATTTCCACCAATGCCGTTGAGGCGGCGCGGCTTGCCAAGGTCCCGCTTGTGGCGCTTTCGCGTTCCGCCTGGCAGTGCCAGCCGGATGACACATGGCATGGTGTCGACAGCGTCGAGCAGGCTGTTATTGCGCTCGGCAGCGAAGGCCGGCGCGTGTTTCTGGCTTTGGGACGGCAGGAGCTGCTTCCTTTCGAAGCCGCGCCCCAGCACAGCTATCTCATCCGCAGCGTTGACCCCGTGGAGCCGCCACTGAAACTGCCGCATGCGCGCTACATCACCGCGCGTGGTCCTTTTGCGCTGGATGATGAAATCCGCATGCTGGAAGAAAACCGCATCGAGACATTGGTCTCGAAAAATTCCGGTGGCAGCGCCAGCTATGGAAAGATCGAGGCCGCAAGACGGCTCCGCCTGCCGGTCATCATGATCGAGCGGCCGCGAAAGCGAAACGACGCGTCCATGAATGATGTGACGGTGCCGGATATTGCAGCTGCGCTCACCGCCATCCAACATCAGCTCTCTCTTCTCGAAAAACGCGGCGAATAAACCAGCGGTTCTTTGCCGGATCGTTCAATCAGACGGGTTTCAACCGAACCGACGATGATGCAGGTGGCCATGTCAGCCATGTCGCTCGAGGCTTCCGAAAGAGGTATCACCCGGATACGCTCATCCGCCCGGCCTGCTGCCCGACCGAAGATCACCGGCACAGAACCGGGCAAATGCGCCCGCAACAGATCAAAAGCGGTACCGAGCTGGTGCGGACGCGCCTTGCTGACGGGATTGTAGAAAGCCATGACAAACCCTGCTTCCGCCGCCGCAATCAGCCGTTTTTCAATGATGCTCCAGGGCTTCAGATTGTCCGACAGCGAAATGGCGCAGAAATCATGGCCAAGCGGCGCGCCGGCCCTCGCAGCGACCGCCAGCATGGCGGTCACGCCGGGCACGACGGAAAAATCGATCTCGCGCCACTCGGAAGGACCGCTTTCGATCGCCTCGCAAACTGCCGCCGCCATGGCGAAAACGCCGGGATCACCGCCGGACACCACGCAGACCTTGCCGCCGGAAGCCGCAAGCCGCAAAGCCTGCTCGGCGCGGGAAATCTCCTCGCGATTGTCGGACGCATGGCGACGCTGGTGCGGCCCAAGCGAAAGGCGATCGAGATAGGGAATATAACCGAAGAAATCCTCCGAGGCATCGACAGCGGCAAGCGCCTCCGGCGTCACCTGCGCCGCACTACCCGGGCCGAGGCCGACAACGACGAGCCTGCCGGTCATGGCTTTTCACCTGCAGAGGGCCTCGTTTTCCAGCCCGGCACCAGAACCAGTGAAAAATAGGGCGCAGGCGATGCATCACGTTCGATGAGCCGCACCGCATGGCTGTTGGCCATCGTGCCGCGCTCGACATAAAGCGCTTCTTCAAGCTTACCGGCCTTTTCCAGCGCCCGGCGAATCTTTGGCAGGTTGCGCCCCACCTTCATGATCACCGCACCGTCCGTGCCGGACAGACGTTCCGTCAGAACATCTTCGCCAAGCGTGCCGGGAAGGACGCTCAAAATATCATCGCCCTGCACCAGCGGCAGACCGGCCATGGACCAGCAGCCGGACATTGCCGTGATACCCGCAACGACCTCCGCCGGGTAGGACGGAGCAAGCCGCAAATGAAGGTGCATATAAGAACCGTAAAACAGCGGATCGCCTTCCGACAGCACGGCAACATTGCGCCCGGCCTCGAGATGCACGGCAATATCCTTCGCCGACTGATCGAAAAAGGCGGCGATCGCATCGCGATAATCGCTGCCGTTTTTGTCGCTTTCGACGGTTACCGGATAGACCAGCGGCATTTCCAGCGTACCGGGGCGAATGAAGGCTTCGACAATGCCACGACCGTTACCGCTGCCACCCTTTTTGCAGAAGAAGGCGAGCACATCGGCATTTTCGATGGCACGAACGGCTTTCAGCGTCAGAAGTTCGGGATCACCGGGGCCGGTGCCGACGCCAACGAGTTTACCCCTGGGGTTTTCAAAAAGAGCCGCGCTCACAGGCCAGCCCTCGCAACCGCGTTGATGGCGGCAGCCGTCATCGCCGAGCCACCCATGCGTCCCTTGACGATGGCATAGGGAATGCCGAGCGAACTTGCTTCCAGCGCGTCTTTCGATTCCGCCGCACCGACAAAACCAACGGGCATGCCGATGATGGCGGCGGGGCGCGGCGCGCCTTTTTCCAGCATTTCCAGAAGATAAAACAGGGCCGTCGGCGCATTGCCGATGGCGACCAGCGCGCCATCCAGCTTCTCGGCCCAGAGATCGAGTGCGGCGGCGGAACGGGTATTACCGATCTTTTGCGCTATCTCAGGCGTGCGCGGATCGCGAAGGGTGCAGATCACATCATTATCAGCCGGAAGACGGGCACGCGTCACGCCGTGGGCCACCATTTCAGCATCACAGAGAACGGGCTTGCCGGCTCGTAGAGCACCACGTGCAGCGGCAACAAAATCCGGCGAAAATCGGAAATGGCTGGCCGCCTCCACCTGCCCGCAGGCATGGATCATGCGAATGGCGATATCCGCCTGCTCTTCGGTAAAGGCGGACAAATCCGCTTCTTCGCGAATGATGGCGAAGGAGCGCTCATAGATCGCATTGCCGTCGCGAATATAGTCATAGTCGGTCATCGGTCATCCTGTCGAAGCGCCGCACCGATCGCCTGTTTGCCCAGCCGGGCAAACAGGGTAGCGGCGTTTTCCCCGGGCTTATGTTCTTTTTCGTAAAGACGGGCAAGCCGCGAAAGCACCGTCCTCTGATGCGGGAAAGGTAAAATGCCATCCGGCACATCGCCGGGGCGGCCTGCAATAGAAAAGACCAGGCCATCGGCAGTGCCGGAAAAAGTGAGAAGCGACGGCGCGGGATGAGCGCAACCCTTACCACAGCCGGAAATATGCAGCGTGAAGGAGCCATCCAGCAATGACGCGCATTCCTCAGACGCAAAGGCGGCCAGTTCATGGGTGGGAAGAAAAGCCGAAGCGCAGCCCGGCGCGCCGGGACAGACGGCGATGGAAGAGCGCGCGTCACCTGCCGTCGTTATGAAACCGGACTCCCCTGCAATCTCCAGCAAGGCGTTGCAAGCGGATGACGATCCAAAAAATAGCAGGCTATGGTTTGGGGATGGCCGTAGAGCCTTGATGCCGAGCGTACCGGCCCGTTCGCAGAGATGAGACAAATCGCAGGCCCGGATTTGCCCGAAAGCAGGCGCGACAGCAACTGCAAAGCAGTCCTTTCCCGTCGTCATCAGTCCCAGAGGTGCAGAAGCCACCCTGGCTTCGTCCGCAATCACCCGATCGAGCAGGCGATCTCCGCAAACTGTCTTTATGGTCGAATGGTCCAGATCGCGGCCACGGGTAAGCGGTCCCTTGCCGGCCAGAAAGGCGAGCAGCGACACGACGGCGCCCGCCGCCGCGCCCGTCTCGACCAGTCCCGCATTCAGCGCCCTGCTTTCCGGCCCGCCAACGAGCAATCGCCAGAAGGTCCGACCATCAAGTGACAGTGCTTTCAGGCGAATATCGGCCAGCAAATCTCCCATGGAGAGGTGCCCGCCGCCATCAACGACGACAGACATTTTAGCGGCAAGCTTCTCATGGAGAATGAGCCTGTCAGCCCCTTTTCGAATCTCTGCGGCGAGTGGGCGGCCATCAGCGATTTCCGCGTCATCCCGACCGGCGAGAGGCGAGGTCTCAACTGCCAGTCCCTCACGCAGCGGCAAATCCAGCGCCAGAACATCTTTTTCCAGGGCGCGGGCGCTTTCCGGCGTCAGGCCGCGAAATTGCAGGCTGCCGCGTGCGGTAATGTCGATCAATCCGTTGCCATGCAGTTCGGCAAAATGGCAAAGCGCCGCCATGTCACGCGGGGCAATATCCGCCTCGAAAGCGATCCGCGACAAAAACCCGTCTCCGGTGCGCATGGGAACGGAGAGGGCCGGGCAGAGGCCACGGCGGCCAAAGGGCTGGACGGGATCGGCAGCGGCCATCATCACGCCTCCACCCTTTGGGGCCGCGGCAGGATGAGCATTTCAAGTTCCGCATCCACAGCATTGCGGCGGCTATGCCACAACCCACGACGGCGGGCGGATAAAAACCGTTCGGCCATCACTTGCGCCGCTTTCGGATTTTCCCGCAGAATGAAATCGCGCACGTCCTCATTGCCGAAATAGGCGTCGTAAAGCGCCTCGATCAACGAGGAGGACACCGCATGTGTGGTTTCGGCAAAGCCGATCAGCCGGTCCACCGTCTCGGCGAACTCCGCCGCCCCGCGCGGACCATGCCGCATCTGGCCTGCAATGAAGCGTGGATTGACGGCGCGCGCGCGCACCACCCGCGTCAGCGCCTGCGTCATTGACCTTGCACGCGGGCGTGCCGGATCTGTGGTATCCAGCGCCACGATGTCAGCGACCCCGCCAAGCACGGCCTTCGCAGCGGAAAAGCCGCCGATAAAGGCGACATCGGAAGAACCATCGAGAAGGTCACGACCCGGATCATCGCCGGTATGAACCAGAAGGTCGGCCCGCCTGACGAGCTCCACAAAACCGGTATCTTCGAAAATCTCCAGCCCGTCCGCACCACCGAAAGCGTGGCTCGCCGCGTCGAGATAGGCCTGCCCCAGCTCCTCGCGTTCTTCCCATTTCCCGCTCGCAAGCTTTTCTTCGATGCCGGCACCATAGGTGCCGGGCGCGGAGCCGAAAATGCGCGCCGGAATATGCCCAAGCGCGACGGCCTCTTCCGCCAGAGGATTGTCGCCCGGCGCTTCCTCCCGCCGCGCAACGGCCTTGGCGGCAGCATCGAGAAGCGCGATCAGCGCCGGGAACATGTCGCGGAACAGGCCGGATATGCGAAACGTGACGTCGACACGCGGCCGCCCCAGGCTCGCCGGCGGCAGAACCTCGATGCCGGTGACCCGGCCGGTGGCGAGATCGTGGATCGGTCTCGCCCCCATCAGATGCAGCGCTTGGGCCACATCCTCACCGCCATTGCGCAGACTGGCGCTGCCCCACAGATCGAAAACCAGATGTTTCGGCCAGTCGCCGTGGGACTGCAGATGATGGCGCAGCACCTCTTCGCCCGCCATTTTGCCGAGCTCGAACGCCGTCGGCGTCGGCATGGTGCGCGGATCGGCGGCATAGAGATTGCGGCCCGTGGGCAGCACATCGAGCCGTCCGCGCGCAGGTGCGCCGGAGGGGCCGGGGGCGATATGCCGGCCATCAAGCGCAGCCAGCAGGGCAGCTTTTTCCGATTTGGCGCTTTCAAGCCTCAGAAGATCGGTCTCGGCTTCGGCACAGCGGCCAAAAACATGCTGGCCGTCCTTGATGGCGAAATCCTTGAGGTCGCACAGAAAGGCGTCGATGCGCGACAGGGCCGCATCGGCATCATCCTTCACACCCACGCCCGCCTCAGCTGCAAGCCCAGTCTCCAGCGCCTTTTCGACAATCAGTTTCGCCAGTCGGTCACGCCGGCGGCGATCCAGCCCATCCGCCTGCGCATATTCATCAACGAGCTGTTCCAGCGCCGACTGTTCCGGGGAAAGCCCGGCATTGACCAGCACCGGTGGAACATGGCCGATGGTCACGGCCGCGATACGCCGCTTGGCGACCGCCGCTTCGCCTGGATTGGAAACAATGAACGGATAGACTACGGGTAGCGAGCCGGTGACAATTTCGGGAAAACAATCACGGGAAAGCGCGACCGTCTTGCCCGGCAGCCATTCCAGCGTGCCGTGCGCACCCACATGCACGATGGCATGCGCATCTGCGACCCGCTGCATCCATGCACCGAAAGCGACTAACGCGTGACGCGGCGGCAGGGCAGGGTCGTGGTAATCCACCCGGCGATCCTCGTTGCGGCCCCGGTCGGGCGCGAGCGCCACGAATACTTCGCCGAAACGGGCGACACGAAACCGGAATGCACCATCAACCAATGCGTCGTCGTCGGTTGCTGCGCCCCATGTCGCATTTACGGATGCGGCAGCTATAGGTGGCAGGGCGGAAAAAAAACTTTCATAGACGGAAAGACCAATCGTCGCTTCCTGCTTTTCGACGCGGTCGAGCAGCGCCCGCGCGGTCTTAGGAATATCCTCGACCACATAACCTGCGCCAGCGAGATCGCGCAGCATTTCGAGAACGCTTTGCGGCACATCAAGACCGACGGCATAACCGGTTCGCCCGGGCGCCGCACCGGGATAATCCGGCATCAGAATGACGATCCGGCGATCCCGTGGAGCGGCATTCCGCAGCCGCAGGAAAGCGGCGATGCGATTTGCCACCTGCTCGACGCGATCGGCCTCGGGTACATTGAGTAAACTCGCGCCACCATCCATTCGCGCCTGTTTGAACGAAATCGCGCCGGCGAGAATCCGGCCATCCAGTTCCGGCAGAACGACATGCATGGCAAGATCGGAGGGATTGAGACCGCGCGCATTTTCCGCCCAGCCGTCCCGTCGCGTCGTCGCCATCACCACCTGAAACACCGGCACGCCGAGCCGGTCGAACAGTGTTGTACCCTCGTCATCCGTCTGGCTGGCGAAGGCGGTGGCGGCAATGATGGCGGCGGGTTTGAGATCTGGCAGCACCGTTTTGAGGAAACGGATCGCCTCTCCATCCTTCAGGCCGCTGACAAAAATCGGCAAAGGTGCAAAACCGCGCTGCGAAAGCGCTTCGAAGAGCGCATCCACGGGAGCAGCATCTGCCGCCAGAAGCATGGAGCGGTAAAAGAGGATCGGCAAAAGGGGCGCACCGGCGGGGAAACCCTCGCAGGCTTCCGCCCGATCCACGACGCCCCTGCCGGGTCGGTAGAAACCGGCTTTCGGCAGCGGTTCAGCCTCGATATCCGGCCATGTCTCACCATTTGCAAGGGAGGTAAGACCACCGGCAAGCCGGCCCATATTCTCCTGCCCACCCTCGCGGAAGAAGGAGAGGGCAGAGGCCAAGATCCGCCGATCGACGGTTGATGCCGCTTCAAGCTTTTCATCTCGGTCGCTGCATTCTCCCGGCAGGAGCAGCAGCCTTATCCCGCGCCTGCGCGCCAGAATGGAAAGCTGATCGACACCGTAGCGCCAGCGTTCTGCACCGCCGAGAATCCGGATAAGAATAACCTTGGCGTGTTCCGCCGTCTTTTCAATCCACAGATCGACCGACATTGGGTGCCGAAGCTCGGACAGGTTGTCGGCGGACAGGGAGGGTGGTGTACTCTCGGTTCGCCGCCAGGCCTGCTCCAGCCCGGCCAGATCGCTGGCCGAAAAAGACAGCATCACCACATCCGACCGGGGCTGGTTGAGATCAACCGGCTCTATCAGGTCGTCCAGAGACGAGGATGTGGTGGCGAGAATATGCATCGTCAGGCGGCCAGCATCTGCTCGATCTTTTCGCGATTGAGGCCCTTTTCGCCGATGACGACGAGGCGGCTGCGGCGTTCTTCACCCGCGGCCCAGGGCCGGTCGTAATAGTGGTTGACGCGGCTGCCGACAGCCTGCACCTGCAAGCGCATCGGCTTTGCGGAAACTTCGATGAAGCCCTTGATCCGCAGGACATTTTCCGCAGCAGCCGTCTCGGCGATACGGATAGCCAGCGCTTCCGGGTCGGTGACGGCCGGCAAGTCGATGACGAAGCTGTCGAAATCGTCATGCTCGTGGTCAAACTCGCCATCATGGTGGGTGCGGCGGTTTTCGATATCCTCTTCCACCGCAAGGCCAAGACCGATCAGCACGGCGGGATCGATAGCGCCATTGGAGGCCACGACGATCTTTGCTGCCTTCGGCAGATGTTCGAGAATATGCGCCTTGGCCTTGTCCAGGCCGGCATCGTCAAGAAGATCGGCCTTGGTCAGCACAATAAGATCGGCGCAGGCGACCTGATCCTCGAAAACCTCTTCGACCGGGTCATCATGATCGAGCGCCTCGTCATTGGCCCGCTGAGCGGCGAGCGCTTCCATGTCATGCGCCACCTGTCCTTCGGCGAGGGCAGCGCCATCCACCACGGCCACGACGGCATCCACCGTCACGCGGCTCTTGATGGCCGGCCACTGGAAGGCCTGCACCAAGGGCTTCGGCAAGGCAAGGCCCGAGGTCTCGATGAGGATATGCTCCACCTTCGGCTGGCGGCTCAGAATCTGTTCGATGGCGGGCTGGAAATCATCCGCCACCGTACAGCAGATGCAGCCATTGGCCAGTTCGACGATGTTTTCTTCCGGGCAGCTTTCAATGCCGCAGCCTTTCAGAATCTCGCCATCGATGCCGATATCGCCGAATTCATTGACGATGATCGCCAGCCGCTTGCCGTCAAGCTTTTCGAGAAGACCGCGCAGCAGCGTGGTTTTGCCGGCCCCCAGAAAACCGGTAACGATGGTGCAGGGAACGCGGTCCAGAAGGGTGCTCATGATCTCTCCTCGGTAAAATCGAATGGGGGAATGCGCGCCACCATGCCGCGCTTTAATGGTTCGGGGCGGCCGCGCCAGGGCATCAGGCCATCGGGGGCGGCAGCCAACAGCCGCGCGCCGGTCAGCAAATCTTCCGCATCACCGGTCGTCAGCCCGCCGAATACATAGGACCAGCCATTGGCGCTGCACAGCACGGCGCTGAGGCCGCGCTTGCAATTGGCAAGACAGTTGACGGAACGAACGGTGACACCCGTTTCCTCCGCCTTTGCCATGACGGCATCGGCGAGACGCGAACCGGGGCGCGGTTCGGCATTGGCGTCGGCTTCATCGCGGCAGCTTCTGCAAATGAAGACGGTCACGCCGGACGCCGTTTCGTCCTGCATGTTTCCACTCGTAGAAGAAGATGTCGCTGAAATATCCAAACCGTATCGTTTCCCGCGCCTTGCAAAAAATCTCGGGGTGCGGATGTCGAAAACGGCATGCGGACAGGCGCAAACCGGATGTTCGATCTAACCGACTGACCGGAGCACCCCGCCCGGCAGACGTTTTTCCTGAAACGGCAGGTCTCCTGGCTCGCGGCTTTACACCCTGACACCGCCTTCCCGAACCATCTTCAAGGGTCCAGTGGCTTTACGGTGCGGGCTTACCGCTTACAGTTGCGGGGGCAGCCACGGAATGACCCGGTAATCGGGTTGGAACCGTGTTCCCTCTTAGCTTTTCCCGTTGCCGGGAAAAGACCGTCAGTCCGTTACCCTTAGGCTGAACGGGCGTGAGGGTCAATGCTGCGGGCCCTGCGGCGGCACATTGCCGGGTGCGGCAAATTGGGTATAGTCGCCGCTCCGAATGTCGGGGGCACTGGATCCCGCACGGCTGGATGAAAAGGAAAATGCAATGACACGCGACATCAGCGACAGCGAGGCCGAACGCCACCGGCAGAAAATGGTCAACCGCAAGACGGTGCAGGATGCCGAAGTTGCGGAAAAGACCATTGAAAAGGGTCTGCTGATGATTAATACCGGCCCGGGCAAGGGCAAATCCACCGCCGCTTTCGGCCTTGCCCTGCGCATGCTCGGCACCGGACGCAGGGTCGGCGTGGTGCAATTCATCAAGGGGGCATGGTCGACGGGCGAACAGCAGGCGCTGACCTTGTTCGGCGACAAGGTCGTCTGGCGCACCATGGGCGAGGGTTTCACCTGGGACACGCAGGATCTGAAACGCGATGTCGCAGCGGCGGCAAAGGCCTGGGAAGAAGCCAAGATCCTGATGGCCGACGAAACCATCGGCCTGCTGATCCTCGATGAGCTGAACATCGCACTCCGCTACGATTACCTGCCGCTGGAGGAGGTGGTGGAAACGCTTTCCAGCCGCAGGCCCGATCTGCATGTCATCGTTACCGGCCGCAACGCCAAGCAACCGCTCATCGACGCCGCCGACATGGTGACGGAAATGACCCTCGTCAAACATCATTTCAAGGCGGGCGTGAAGGCGCAGGCGGGGATAGAATTCTGACATGGCTGCACGCGTGCTGATGTTTCAGGGAACCGGCTCGGATGTCGGCAAATCGCTGATGGTGGCCGGCCTTGCACGGGCCTTCGTCAGGCGCGGCCTGTCCGTCATGCCGTTCAAGCCGCAGAACATGTCGAACAATGCGGCCGTGACCGCCGATGGCGGCGAGATCGGCCGCGCGCAGGCGCTGCAGGCGCGGGCGGCGGGCGTGCCGCTTTCCGTGCACATGAACCCGGTGCTCCTGAAGCCGCAGAGCGAAACCGGCGCACAGGTGGTCGTGCAGGGCAAGATCGCCGGCAATGCCAAAGCGGCCGATTACCAGCACATGAAGGCCGGACTGATGCCGCGCGTGCTGGAAAGCTTCGAGCTCCTGAAACAGCAGGCCGATCTGGTGCTGGTGGAAGGGGCGGGCAGCGCGTCCGAAATCAACCTGCGTGCCAATGACATCGCCAATATGGGATTTGCGAGAGCTGCGGACGCGCCTGTGATCCTGATCGGCGATATCGACCGGGGCGGCGTCATCGCCAGCCTCGTCGGTACCAAAGCCGTGCTCGAAGCTGAAGACGCGGCGATGATCGAAGGTTTTATCGTCAACCGCTTTCGCGGTGATCCGGCCCTGTTTTCGGACGGCATGCGGATAATTGCGGAAAAGACCGGCTGGGCCTCCATCGGGCTTCTGCCGCATTTTGCCGACGCCGCACAATTGCCGGCGGAGGATGCTCTCGGGCTTTCCGGCCCGGCTGAGCGGAAACCTGGCGCGAAGATCCGCATTGCCGTGCCGATCCTGCCGCATATTTCCAATTTCGATGATCTCGATCCCCTGGACATGGAACCCGATGTCGAACTGATCCGCGTGCGGCCGGGCGAGACAATTCCTACCGATTGCCGTCTGATCCTGCTGTGCGGTTCGAAATCCACTATCGCCGACCTTGCCGTGCTGAAGAATGCTGGCCTGGACATTGATATCAAGGCGCATGTAAGACGCGGCGGCTATGTTCTGGGCCTCTGCGGCGGATACCAGATGCTTGGAAAAACAGTTGCCGATCCTGACGGTATCGAAGGATCGCCAGCGACGGTCGAGGGAATGGGCCTGCTGGATGTCGACACGGTTCTGACGGGCGACAAGCGGCTCATTTCCGTTCGCGGCACGAGTTTCGACGGCATAGATTTATCCGGCTACGAAATGCATGTCGGCGAAACCACAGGCATGACGGACCATCTGCCGTTCTCGACGCTCGATGGGCATAATGATGGCGCCATCTCGGCCTCTGGCCGCGTCTTCGGCACCTATATTCACGGTCTTTTCGCGGATGATCGCCAACGCGGCGCATGGCTGGAGCGTCTCGGCGGGCAGGGCGCGGACCTGAACTATGATGCGCAGGTGGAGACTGTTCTCGATCATCTTGCGGTCCATATGGAGCAGCACCTCGACCTCGACCGTCTGCTGGCTATAGCGCGATAAGGATCGCCAGAAGTCCGAACAGGCCGATCAACAGCAGATCGGCCACCCGCGCCAGTCGCAGCGCCCTGCGAATATCCTCCGCAACAAGCGTCGCCCTCCCGCCTTCACCCATGAAGCGCGCCTCGATCATCTGCCCGCCATAGGAGCGTGGGCCTGCAAGCGCGAAGCCCAGAGCGCCGGCCAGCGCCGCCTCCGGCCAGCCGGCATTGGGGGAACGGTGGTGATGGGCATCGCGACGTATCGCGGCAATGGCCCCGCCGGGTGATGCGCCCTTCACGAAAAACGAAGCGGCCACGAAAAGACCGCCGCTCAGTCTCGACGCCGGCAGATTGACCAGATCGTCCAGCCGGGCGGACGCCCAGCCGAAGGCCTCATGGCGGGGTGAGCGATGGCCGATCATGCTGTCAGCCGTATTGATTGCCTTGTAAGCCGCGCCGCCCGGCAGGCCCAGGAGACCGAGCCACAGGGCGGGTGCAACGATGCCGTCGGAAAAATTCTCGGCCAGACTTTCGATCGCCGCCCGGCAGATCGCCGCCTCATCAAGCTTTTGCGGATCGCGCCCGACGATCATCGATACCGCCTTGCGGCCACCGCCCACGCCCTCGCGCTCCAGAGCAGTGGCGACAGCCTCCACATGCTGCTCAAGACTTTTCTGCGCCGGAAGCGAAGCGCCCAGCACGGCAACCAGCAAAATGCCGAAGGGCAGAAAAATCAGGGTGGATTGCGCAAACCATGCAAGGAGCAGCGTCAGCCCGACGAAACCGGCCAGAGCCGCCACACCTGCCGCCTTGCGCTGTGAAAATGACGCGTTCTCCCGGTTCCATTTTTTGTCCAGCAGCGCGATAAGCGAACCGACCCAGGTAACGGGATGGCCGATGCGTTTGAACAGCCAGTCCGGATAGCCGGTCAGGCGTTCGATCAAGAGCGACAAGAAAGCGAGAGCAAAGAACATGGGCGAAACAGTACCAGAAAAGGCGCAGGCTGCGATCCGTCACGGCGGCAATCTCGGCAGGGCGCGTCTGATGTTTCCTGAAGCGCCGGAACCGTGGATCGACCTTTCGACCGGGATCAATCCGCACTCCTATCCGCATTCACCCGTTCCCGCCAGCGCATTCGCCCGCCTGCCGGAACCGGATGCCGCCGAAGAATTGAAACAGCTGGCTGCAGCCCATTTCGACGCGCCTTCCGCCCGGCATGTGGTGCTTTCACCCGGCACCCAGATGCTGATGCCATTGCTGGCTCAGATTGCACTTGCTCGCGGGGCCAAGAGCGGCACCGTGCTTTCGCCCGCTTATGCGGAACATGCCCGGACCGCGCGGATGGCCGGACTTGCCGTGACCGAGGTGGAAAACACCCGGGAGCTATCGGCTCACGATTATGCCGTGGTGGTCAATCCCAATAATCCCGATGGCCGCATCACAGATCGCGCAGCGTTGCTGTCGCTAGCCGAAGCCATGCGCCTCAAGGGCGGATTGCTCGTCGTGGACGAAGCCTTCACCGAGACGGGACTTGCCGAAAGCCTCGCGAATGCCACCGGTCAGGAAGCGCTGGTGGTCCTGCGCTCATTCGGCAAATTTTACGGCATGGCGGGCGTTCGGCTGGGTTTCGCCATTGCACAGCCCGATATCGCCGCTGAACTTGAAGCAAAGCTCGGCCCCTGGGCGGTTTCTGGCCCGGCGCTTCATATCGCGACGCAGGCTCTGGCGGATAAGAAATGGCAATCTTCCATGCGTCTGCGCCTTGCCGAAGACTCCCGGCGCATGAATGACATGCTGGAAAAAACGGGACAGGCGATTGCCGGCGGCACGTCCCTTTTCACTCTGGTGCGCACCCCCCGGGCCACCGAACTGTTCAGCCATCTTGGCCAACACGGCATTCTGGTCCGCATTTTTGATGAAAGGCCGAACGACGTGCGTTTCGGCCTTCCCGGGAGCGAAACGGAGTGGCAGCGCCTTAAGGAGGCGCTGTCATCCCTCGGTTATTCCTCGAAGGTGTAGGTCTCGATCGACTCCGGCTTCATTTCGATGGAGAAGCCCGGCAGTTTCGGCGGCATGTAAGCGGCGTTTCTGATATCGCAGGGTTCGATGAAGTGCTCGTGCAGATGATCTACATATTCGATCACGCGGCCTTCCTTCGTACCAGATACCACCAGATAGTCGATCATCGACAGATGCTGCACATATTCGCAAAGGCCGACGCCGCCGGCATGCGGCCAAACCGGTAAATTGTATTTGGCGGCGATCAGGAGAACCGCCAGCACCTCGTTCAGGCCACCCATGCGGCAGCTGTCGATCTGCACCACATCGATCGCGCCTTCAGCGATGAACTGCTTGAACATGATCCGGTTCTGGCACATTTCGCCCGTCGCCACCTTCACCGAACCGATGGCAGCACGAATTTTGCGATGGCCAGCGACATCATCCGGGCTGGTCGGTTCTTCGATGAAGAAGGGCTTGGAAAAGGCGAGCTTATTCACCCACTCGATTGCCTGATCAACTTCCCACACCTGATTGGCATCGATCATCAGGTAACGGTCGGGACCAATCACCTCGCGGGCTATGGTAAGACGGCGAATGTCGTCTTCCAGATCACGGCCGACCTTCATCTTCACATGGTTGAAACCGGCATCGATGGCTTCCTGGCAAAGACGGCGCAGCTTGGCGTCGTCATAGCCAAGCCAGCCGGCCGACGTGGTATAGCAGGCGTAACCTTCGTTCTTCAGCGTCTCGATACGTTCCTTCTTGCCGCTTTCGGCTTTTTTGAGGATCGCGAGCGCATCGTCGCGGGTCAGCACGTCCGTCAGATAGCGATAATCGACGATATCTGCGATTTCTTCCGGGCTCATGTCGGCGACAAGCTGCCACACCGGCTTGCCCGCCTTCTTGGCCAGCAGATCCCATACCGCATTCACAACGGCGCCGGTGGCGAGATGCATCGCGCCCTTGTCCGGGCCGATCCAACGCAGCTGGCTGTCGCTCGTCAGATGCCGCCAATATTTGCCGGGGTTCTCGGTGACGGTGGCAAGATCGGTGCCGACCACCAGATGACGCATCGCTTCGATGGCCATGCAGCAGATGTCATTGCCGCGGCCGATGGTGAAGGTCAGCCCGTGGCCTTTGAGACCCGCCTCATCGGTATCGAGAATGACATAAGCCGCCGAATAATCCGGGTCGGGGTTCATCGCATCCGAACCGTCGAGACTTTGGGAGGTCGGAAAACGCAGGTCGAAAACACGCAGATCAGTAATTTTGGTCATGGCCGGTCACTCGCGGTCAGTGTCAAAGGAAATCGTTCAATCGTGGTGGAAGGTCTCTTCCATCATCGCCCACCACTCGCCTTCCTTGCGGCTTTCGAGTGGTTGCTGGCAGGGAATCGTGAAGGACCACCATTCCTGGTTCTTGGGGCTTTCGGCCATCTTCGCCATGTCGGCGCTGATATCGGTGCCGTGATATTCCCAATAGCCGAAGAGCAGATTTTCCGGCTCGCGCAGGAAGATCGTGTAATTGCGGATATTGCAGTCGCTGATGAGCGCCAGAATTTCAGGCCAGACGGCGGCGTGCAGCCTTTTATATTCCGCGATCATGTCAGGTTTGACGCCTATGACCATGCCCATACGCTGCATGAAAAACTCCGTTATTGCTTGATGGTGGCGAGCGCAGCGCGCAGCTTTGTCTGCGGTAGGCTTAATCCCAGCCGTTCCGCCGCGGCAATGACCGGAGCGAAGCGGCGACGCTTCTTTTCGTCGTGGTTGCCGGCGATATCAGCCAGCCGATGCGCGAGAAAGGGATTGCGCAAACGCTCCCGCAACTGACCTATATAGGCCTGCGCTTCGTCTCCCATGCCTTCGGCCGCAAAGACCGGCAGAACCTCGTCCCGCCAGAGCGTCTCCAGATCCGCGACGAGAGCATCGTCGGCCATTGCCTGACGCACCGTCTCGTCTTTCCCGCGCGCATCCTGCGTCCAGCGTTCCGCCAGATAGGAATGGCCGAGATTGAGCAGGAAAAGCTTCAGCTTTTCATAGTGATCGAGATCGTCCGTGAGCACCACGGCAGGGTGCGTGCAGGGAATGACAAGCCCGTCCTGCTTCTCGATCGCCCATAGCGCATAGGGCTCCGCCACCGCACCCACCGGATCGATAGGTTCGGAGACGATGCGATCCACCAGACTATTGGCGAAACGGCACTTCTCGTTCAGATAAAAGGCAAAACCCGCCGGCAATTGCCATTCATCGGCAAGCCGGCGAATGACCTCCTTCAGCCTTTCGCCGTTACGCGGCACAAGTTCACAGGGGAAGATGGACACGGTCGCTTCCGGATTGCTCTGAAAACGCTCCAGCATCAACATGCAGAGTTTCGCCGGAAAGCTCTTCGGCACGATCGTAAAATCGCCAGCAAGCCCAGCATTGTCGGCCGAATCCAGCTCATAACCGCGGTCGCCCGTATTGGACAGAATGACCTCGGCCTCGCAGGCGAGGCGGCGCACTTCGGCCCAGTCGGTCGCAGCGGTCAGTGCCCGCGCGACAGCCCTGCCTTGAATTTCCTCGTCCACTTCCTGCCCATCACGAATACCGCGAATAAGCACTGGGTAGGGCGCGCCGCTGTTCAGCGCCGCAACGCGCTTCAGGCTCTCCGCATTGCCGGTCGTCTGGATAATCGCAATGCGCCCGAGCGCTTCGCCCTTGTCCAGCGCCTGCGAAACAAAGAGATCCGCATGCGCCAGAAGAAAGCGGCTGGTGCCGAATTGCAGGATGGGCGTATCGGACGTCATGCGACCTCCACCATGCCTTTGATCACTCCGGCCTTCGGATCGGTCAGGCCGGCAAATTTGGAGGGCACATCGGCAAGCGTCATGCGATGGGTGATCAGTGCCTCCGGCACCTTGCCTTCCCGCAGCGCCTGCAGGACGCGCTCGAAATCCTGAGGCGTGGCATTGCGGCTGCCGAGCAGCGTCGTCTCACGCTTGTGGAACTCCGGATCGTTGAAGCTGATATCGCTGGCGACGATGGAGACCAGCACGTAGGAACCGCCATGGCCGACAAAGGAAAAGCCGCGCTCCATGGCTTTCGGATTGCCGGTCGCATCAAAGACCGCATCGAAGAAATCGCCGTCGGTGATTTCGGAAAGACGATCTTTGTCACCTTCCCCGAGTGTCACCGTATGCGCAACGCCAAGATGCTCCTTGCAGAAATCCAATCGGTCGGTACGTCCATCGATCATCGTCACTTCGCCACCATCGAGAACGGCGAAAACCGCAACGGCCATGCCGATCGGGCCGGCACCGACGATCAGAACCTTCTGCCCCCTCTCGACTGTGCCACGGCGCACCGCATGCGCACCAATAGCCAGAAATTCGGTCATCGCCGCCTGGTCGAGGCTCAGCCCCTCCGCCTTCAGTACAAATTGCTGCGGCACGCTCAGATATTCGACCATGCCGCCGTCACGATGAACGCCGAGCACACCGATATTGCGGCAGCAATTGCTCTTGCCCTTAAGGCAGGCGCTGCATTTGCCGCACGAGATATAGGGAATGACGGTGACCACGTCGCCCACGGACAGATGGCTGCCTTGCGGCGCCTCTTCCACCGTGCCGGAAAGCTCATGACCCATGATACGCGGATAGGAAAGATAAGGCTGGTTGCCGGTGAAGATGTGCAGATCCGTGCCGCAAACACCAATGCGGCGGATGCGCACCAGCACTTCACCTTCGCCACGCGCTGGTTTCGGCAGTTCCTTGGGGACGAGTTGACCTGGGGTTTCGCAGAAAATCGCCAGCATGCATCACCTGTGGGAAAGGGAATAAAAACGAATGGCATTACCGCCAAAGACTGCCGCATGGTCCTCTGCCGGCACGATATCGCGGCAGAAATCCAGCCATGCCTGATAATCGCCGGCCAGCCGCAACACCGGCCAGTCACTGCCGAAAATCACGCGGTTGCCACCAAAGAGTTCAAGAATGGTCTCGGCATAAGGCCGCACGGCTTCCGGTCGCTGTTCACCGCGCTCGGTCAGCAGACCGGAGAGTTTGCAATGGACATTGGGAAGAGCCGCCAGAGCGGCCATATCCTTGCGCCAGTCGCTGTAGTGACCGATGGCAATCACGGGCTTCGCGCCATGGTCGATGACGATGGGCAACTGCGGATGGCGGCGGGCGAACGACAGCAGATGCGGCAGATTGGGCGGCAGGACCAGCGCATCGAACGCCAGACCGTGCTTTACCAAAGCCGCCGCGGCTGGATCGAGTGCCGGATCATCGATCCAGGCAACATCCTCCATGCCCTGCAACATCGGACGCACAGCCTTGAAGGCCGGATGTTTTGCCCGGCGAGCAATTTCACTCGCCGCCTCGGGAGACTTCATGTCCACCCAGCCAACCACGCCCTTGATGAAATCGGTCTTTTCCGCCAGTTCCAGCATGAAATCCGTGTCGGCCCGTGTCTCCATCGTCTGCACCAGCACGGTGCCGGAAACTCCGGCAGCGGCCAGCAAGGGCGACAGATCGGCGGGGAGAAAATCCCGGTAGATGGCGGCGAGCGACGGCGGCGGCCATTGCCCGGCACGATCCTTCATCAGCCAGAAATGCTGGTGGGCGTCGATAATCATGCCTCAAGCCTTCCCGACAGGCGTAGGCGCACCTTCGGCAATCAGGCCACGTCTGTGCAGCTCGGACCAGAATTCATCCGGGATCGACTGTTCGAACCATTCGATATTGGAAGCGAGCTGCTGCGCATTACGCGCACCTGAGACAACAGTGACCGAAGCCGGATGGGCGAGCGGAAACTGCAATGCGGCGGCCTGCAGCGATACGCCGAGTTCCTCGCAAACACCCTGCAGCGCATCGACACGCGTGAGAATATCGGCAGGCGCGTCAGCATAATTGAATTTGCGGTTGCCAGCGAGAATGCCGGAATTGAAAGCACCGGCGACAACGATACCGACGCCGCTTTCAGCGCAACGGTTCATGAAACCAAGGCTCTGCTGTTCCAGCAGCGTATAACGGCCAGCGAGCATGGCGACGTCGATGTCGAAGACATCCATCGCGTCGCTGACAATTTCCCACTCGTTGACGCCAAGGCCGATGGCCCCCGTCGATCCTTCCTCGCGGAGCTTGCCAAGCGCCCGGAAGCCGCCGCCCGTGGTCAACTGCTCCCAATAATGCTGGTGCTTTTCGCCATGGGTGTAGGAACCGATATCGTGGACATAAAGAATATCCGGCTTCAGGACGCCTAGCCGCTGCTGGCTTGCCTCGAAGGAGCGCAGAATACCGTCATAGGAATAATCATAGACCGGGCGGAAGGGCAGGGGCGCTATATAAGCATCCTCCTCCGGACCGACGGTCTCGTCAGGAACCATCACACGGCCGACCTTGGTGCTGAGCGTATATTCGCTCCGGTCATGCTCCGTAACCATGGTGCCGAGACGACGCTCCGACCGCGTATAGCCATAAAACGGCGCGGTATCGAAATAACGCATGCCGCTTTCCCATGCCTTGTCGAACGCACCCTTGGACTCTTCATAGGGGGTGACGCGGTAGAGATTGCCCATCTGGGCGCAACCGAGGCCCATGACGGTGACGTCAACGGCGCGGTGCGGCAACTTACGTGTATCGGAGACTTTCATCGCAGGGACTTCCTGAATTTCTAGCTAGAGCGGGATGGTGAAAACCGCATCTCAAACAGGTAAGGCGCGCCGCCACAGGGCGGCGCGCCATCATGCATCAGTAAAGAACGTTCTTGGCTTCCGGCTTTTCGATATTGTCCTTGGTGACAACAACGACGCCGGTATCGACGAACTTCTCGACCTTTTCCTTGTTGATGAGCTTGGAAATGGTCTCTACGCCCTTTTCACCCATCTGGTAGGAACCCTGAACCACGATACCGCCCAGCGTGCCATCCTTGACGAAGCTCTGAAGGTCCTGATTGCCGTCGAAACCGATGGCGACGACCTTGCCGGCCTTGCCGCTCTGGGCGAGAGCGCGGCCAACGCCGATTGCCGTCGGCTCGTTAGCGCCGAAAATGCCCTTGAGGTCCGAATTGGCGGCCAGAACGTCGGTCGTCTGGTTCAGCGCGGTGGCCATCTGCGACTGCGAGTAGAACGGTCCGACAATCTTCAGATTGGAGTTCATCTGGATATAGTCGGTGAAACCGCCGACACGGCCGATTTCGGAACCGGCACCAGCGACATAAGACATGACGGCGATCTTGCCTTCCTTGCCCACCTTGTCGATCAGCGCCTGCGCTGCCAGTTCGCCGGCTTTCTTGTTATCGGTCGCCAGGAACGACTGGTAATATTGCTCCGAGCCCTTGGCGAGCTGCGAGTCGATCAGGACGACGGGAATACGGGCTTCCCAGGCCTTCTTGACGGCAGGCACCAGCGCGTCCGGATCGGAAGGTGCGAGAACAATACCAGCAACCTTACGGTTGATGGCGTTTTCAACCATGTTGACCTGGTCGGCAATCGCCGATTCAGCAGCCGGACCCTGGAAGGTCATGGTGTTGCCGGAAGAATTCTTCATCGCCGCGTCAGCGCCCTTCTGGACGTTCTGCCAGAAGGTGGAGTTGACGGTCTTGACGATGACGGCGATTTCACCGGCCTGCACGGTGGAAACGCTCCACAGCGCGATTGCGGATGTCAGAAGGGCAGTCGCAATTTTCTTCATTTCTTCCTCCGTGATGTCGGCATACCGGGCCTCCCCTGCCGATCTTTTTTGCGGAAAGGGTCCGCAGCCCTTTGATCAGCGGCGGTTGCGCAGCTGGTCGATCCAGACGGTGACCAGAATGACGAGGCCGATGATGATCTGTTGCGTGAAGGCGGAGACGCCATTCATATTGAGACCGTTGCGCAGGATGCCGATGACGAAGGCACCGATGGCCGTACCGGAAATCGTGCCGACGCCGCCGATCAGCGATGTGCCGCCGATAACGGCGCTGGCAATCGCATCCAGCTCATACATCACGCCCTCATTCGGCTGGGCAGTGACGAGGCGCGACATCAGCACGCAGCCCGTCAGCCCGGCGAGCGTGCCGGACAGGATGTAGGTGAAATTGGTGACGCGGGCGACGTTGACACCGGAAAGGCGTGCAGCATCCGCATTGGAGCCCACGGCGTAGATGTGGCGGCCGAGGATCGAGCGGTTGAGCATGAAGGAAACCGCAAGCGCAATCACCACCATCAGGATGACGGGGTAAGGAATGCCGGGGAAAACGACATTCGGAAAACCGTCGTCACCGATATTAACAATGCGGAAGAGAGCGCCGTTGCCGAGTTCGCCAAAGGATTCACCAAGGCCCGAAACGGCGCGCGCACCGGTAATCTGCAGCGCCACGCCGCGCGCGATCAGCATCATGCCGAGAGTGGCGATGAAGGGCGGCAGCTTGAAACGCGTGACCAGAAGGCCGTTGATGAAACCACAGAGCGATCCCGTCAGAATGCCGAGCAACATGCCGATCGGCACAGGCATGCCGAGTTCCTTCACCGCAAGGGCGGCAACCACACCGGCGAGCGCCAGCACCGAACCGACAGAAAGATCGATACCGCCGGTGATGATGACGCAGGTGGCACCAATGCCGAGCAGAGCGATGGACGTGACCTGCAACGCAATCGTCATGCCGTTATTGACGGTGAAGAAGGCGCTGCTGGTGGCGGAGAAGACCGCGACGAGGGCGAACAGGCTGCCGAGCGCAGCAAACTTCTGGATGATGTCCTTCTGGCGGTCGCTGACAGCAAAGCTCTTCTTGGGTTCTGCAATATTGGCCATGTCGTTCCTCACTGCGCGGCCCGGCCGTAACCGGACGCATACCGCATGATTTCTTCCTGATTGGTCTTGGCGGTTTCGAGTACGCCCGTGATGCGGCCCTGATGGAAGACCGCGATGCGATCCGTCAGCCCCAGAATTTCCGGCAATTCCGAACTGATGAGAACGACGCCGATGCCCTGTGCGGCCAGTTCGTCCATGATCTTGTAGATCGCGAATTTCGCGCCGACATCGATGCCGCGTGTCGGCTCATCGAAGAACAGCACGCGCGACTGGCGGAACAGCCATTTGCCGATGATGATTTTCTGCTGATTGCCACCCGAAAGCAGCCGCACCGTCTGATCGATCGAAGGGGTGCGGATATTCAGAAGGTCGACGTAGCGCTTGGCGACGTCGTCGTGCTTCTTGAAGTCGATCAGCCCGAAACGGTTGGAAACCTCGCCGAGATTGGCAAGCGTCGTATTGGCCGCCACCGACATCTTGATGGCGAGGCCATCGCTTTTGCGGTCTTCCGAGAGATAGGCAATACCTTCTTCGATCGCGTCCTGTGGCGAGTTGATCGAAAGCTCGCGCCCATTGAAGGTGATTTTGCCGGCATCAAGCGGATCGGCCCCGAAGATCGCCCGCGCGACTTCCGTTCGTCCCGCGCCCATAAGTCCGGCAAAACCGAGGATTTCACCGCGCCGCAGTGAAAAGCTCACATCGCTGAATACGCCATTGCGGGCCAGACCTTCAACGGAGAAGATGACGTCTTCCGTCGGGCGCGATGTGCGCTCGGGGAATTTGTCTTCCAATGAACGCCCGACCATGCGGGTGACGATGTCATCGACGGTAATCGAGGCGAAATCGTCGGTCGAAATATAACGTCCGTCACGCAGGACCGTCACACGGTCGACGATCTCGGCCATTTCATCGAGACGATGGGAAATGTAAACGATGCCGACGCCGGAGGCTTTGAGGTCCCGGATAACCTTGAAAAGAAGGCGGGTTTCCTGCTCGGTCAGCGAAGAGGTCGGCTCATCCATGATGAGCACTTCCGCATCAAGCGACAGCGCCTTGGCAATCTCCACCATCTGACATTGGGCGACGGAGAGGCCACGGACCATCTGGTCGGGGTTGATATCAACACCCAGCCGGTCGAGACAGCGCTTGGCGTCGAGACGCAGCTTCTTGCGGTCAACGAGGAAACCGCGACGCGGTTCGCGCGCAAGATAGATGTTCTCGGCAACGGAAAGATGCGGAACGAGGTTGAGTTCCTGGTGAATGATGGCGATGCCGGCGGCTTCGGATTCCAGCGGTGATGCATATTGCACCTTCACGCCCTTGTGCAGGATCGTGCCGTCGCTCGGCTGATAAACGCCGCTGATGATTTTCATCAGCGTCGATTTTCCCGCACCATTCTCGCCGCAGACGGCATGCACTTCACCGCCGCGCAAATCAAAATGCACGTTGGACAGCGCTTTGACGCCCGGAAATTCCTTGCTGATATTGTCGAGACGCAGAAGGGCCGAACGCTCCGCGCGCGCCATCTCCTCAGGCGAAAAATCGCCCCGAATTGTCGATGCGCCCTGCGACATCTGGAAACCTCCCACCCGTATCCCCGCTCCACCGGGGTTCATGAACAGGTCAAATGGTTAGGCCGGTTTTTCAGAATGGTCAAGCCAATTAGGTCAAAATTTGCTATCCTGCATCCGAAGCGGAAACAGAGTATCGAAATCATATCGGTAATAAGCATGTATTTTCATATGATTAAGTAATTCCTTGCGCATTGATACGCTTGGCGTTACGGTAAGGCCAAATACGGATTGCAGATAGGGCTCGTCGGAAAACACATGAGTGGTCAGGCCAAAATAGCGGAACCGCGCAGGCTTTATCAGCAGATTGCGGACCAGATACGTGAACTCATCGATATGGGTGAATTCCTACCCGGTACGCGGCTTCCCGCCGAACGGGAACTGGCCCAGAAGCTCGGTGTATCAAGGCCTTCGTTGCGCGAGGCGCTGATTGCGCTTGAAATCGACAACACCGTCGAGATTCGCATGGGTTCCGGCGTCTATGTGTCGGCGGAAGCTCTGCAGACGACCCATCATACCAAATCGCTTGGCGACAGCCCCTCCGAACTGATGCAGGCGCGGGCCGCGCTGGAGGGCGCGACCATCGTGCTGGCGGCAAGCCGGATGACCGATGAGACGATCGCGACCCTCCGCCAGATACTCAACACCATGCAAAGGGAAATCGAGGCCAGTCGCAAACCTCTGGATCAGGACCGGCTGTTTCACGTCACCATAGCCGAGCAATCCGGTAACAGCGTTCTGGCCCGAATGGTGGCGAACCTTTTCGATGAGCGCCACAGCCCGATTTCGGCCCAGCTTCGCGTGAAATTTGAAGACCGCGATACCTGGACCCATGCGCTTCAGGAACATGAAGCCATTCTGGCGGCGCTTGAGCTTAAAGACCCGCTGCTGGCGCAGGCAGCCATGCATACCCATCTGGAAGGTTCGAAGAGACGCTGGGTAGAAAGCTGATTTCGAAACATAGCAGACAATATATACCGGGAGGAGGATAACCCGTGAGTGAGAATTCCGAGGCAACCATTTTGCTGAACGCCAACGACAATGTCGCGGTGGCGCGTCGGTCCATTCCGGCCGGCGGCGCAACGGGCAGGGGAGATCTGGCGGCGCTCGAATTGATCGGGCGCGGACATAAGGTGGCCCTCAAACTCATCAAATCCGGAGACGAGGTGCTGAAATACGGACAGGTGATCGGCATCGCCACACAGGATATCGAGCCCGGCCGGCATGTTCACCTGCACAATCTCGCCATGGTGCCGTCCGAACACGCGCATCAGTTCAGTATCGATATTGAAGAAAAGGGCATGCTGCCGGAAGCCGAGCGCCGGACGTTCAAGGGGTATGACCGCGGCCTCGGTGGCGTCGGAACACGAAACTATATCGGCGTCATCGCTTCGGTGAACTGTTCCGCCACGGTATCGCGTTACATCGCCGATTATTTCAACAAGCAGGGCGGCCTTGATGGTTTCGACAATGTCGATGGCGTCGTGGCGCTGACCCATGGGGGCGGCTGTGCGCTGAATACAAAATCGGAAGGTTACCGCCTGCTGATCCGCACCATTCAGGGTTATGCCCGCCATCCGAATTTCGGCGGCATTCTGCTGATCGGCCTCGGCTGTGAAACCAACCAGATCGCCCCCATCCTCGAACATTACAAGATGGAAGAGGGTGAGCGGCTGCGCACCATGACGATCCAGCAGCATGGCGGCACCCGCAAGACGATCGATGCGGCGATCGCCGAGATCAAGGCCATGCTGCCAATGGTCAACGCCGCCAGCCGCACCGAGCAACCACTCTCCAAGCTGAAGGTGGCGCTGGAATGTGGTGGTTCGGATGGTTACTCTGGCATTTCCGCTAACCCGGCCCTGGGTTATGCCTCCGACCTCATCGTCCGCAACGGCGGCACCACAGTCCTCTCCGAAACGCCGGAGATTTACGGCGCCGAGCATCTGTTGACGAAGCGCGCAGTCACCCCTGCCGTCGCCGAGAAGCTCTTGCAGCGTATCGACTGGTGGCGGGATTATACCGCCCGCAACGGTGACGAACTAAACAACAACCCTTCCCACGGCAACAAGCTTGGCGGCCTGACCACCATTCTGGAAAAATCACTCGGCGCAGTCGCAAAGGGCGGCTCCATGCCGCTGAAGGCGGTTTATGAATTTGCCGAGACCGTGACGGAGCAGGGTTTCGTCTTCATGGATACACCAGGCTATGATCCCGTTGCCGTCACCGGCCAGGTCGCGGGCGGCTGCAACGTCATCTGTTTCACCACCGGCCGCGGCTCGGTCTCGGGCTTCAAGCCGGCTCCCTGCATCAAGATCGCCACCAATTCCGAAATGTATGAACACATGAAGGAAGACATGGATATCAATTGCGGCGAGATCGTCACCGGCAACGAAACCATCGAACAATCCGGCAAACGAATTTTCGAGCATATTCTGGCCGTCGCATCCGGCGACAAGACCGTCAGCGAGATTTACGACTACGGCGACAACGAATTTGTGCCTTGGCAGGTTGGGGCTGTGACCTGAACCTGCGACACCAGACTGTCCCACGTGAAACAAAAGGCCCGGAAATCACTTTCCGGGCCTTTGTCATTTCTGCCTGTTCCGCACTTAGTGGCGGAAGTGACGCATGCCGGTAAAGACCATTGCCACATTGTGCTCGTTCGCAGCGTCGATCACTTCCTGATCGCGCATGGAGCCACCCGGCTGGATAACAGCGGTAGCACCTGCGGCGATCGCGGCGAGCAGACCGTCAGCAAAGGGATAAAATGCTTCCGAAGCGACGGCAGAGCCGCGTGTCAGCGGCTCGGAAAGACCAAGAGCCTTGGCGGCATCTTCCGCCTTCTGGGCGGCAATGCGGGCGGAATCCACACGGCTCATCTGGCCGGCACCGATGCCTGCGGTCTGCCCGTCCTTAGCATAGATAACGGCATTGGACTTAACATGCTTGGCGATCTTGAAGGCGAACTTCATGTCTTCAAGCTCCTGCGTCGTTGGCGCACGCTTGGTGACCACCTGGAGATCCAGATCTTCGACCATGCCATTGTCGCGGCTCTGCACCAGCAGGCCACCCGAAACGGTCTTCGCCGTAATCCCGGCCGCGCGCGGATCAGGCAGACCGCCAGCGGTCAGCAGGCGCAGGTTCGGCTTGCGGGCGATGATGGACTTGGCTTCTTCCGTCACGTCAGGTGCGATGATGACTTCCGTGAAGAGCTTGACGATCTCTTCCGCCGTTTCCGCATCAAGCGTGCGGTTCAAGGCGATAACGCCGCCAAAGGCGGAAACGGAATCACATGCCAGCGCGCGCCGATAGGCTTCGGCAAGCGTCGGGCCGGTCGCAACGCCACAGGGATTGGCGTGTTTGATGATGGCAACGGCCGGCGCGTTTTCCGGCAGGAATTCCGCCACAAGCTCGTAAGCTGCGTCCGTATCATTGATGTTGTTGTAGGAAAGCTGTTTGCCCTGAAGCAGAGTGGCGGTCGCCACGCCAGGGCGCTTTTCGCCCGTCAGGTAGAAGCCTGCGCTCTGGTGCGGGTTTTCACCATAACGCATCTTTTCCTTCAGCGCGCCGCCGATGGCGCGGTAATCCGGCGTCTCGATCGCAAGCGCTTGCGCGAACCAGTTGGAAATCACCGCGTCATAGGCAGCCGTGCGGGCATAGGCCTTGGCGGCAAAACGCTGGCGTAGCGCATAGGAGGTCTGGCCGTCATCAGCCTGCAGGGCTTCAACCAGGTCAGGGTAATCGGACGGATCGGTAACAACAGTGACATAGGCATGGTTCTTGGCGGAAGCGCGGATCATTGCCGGGCCACCAATATCGATGTTCTCGACCGTCGTCGGATAATCGCCGCCCTTGGCGCGAACTTCCTCGAAAGGATAGAGATTGATAACCGAGAGATCGATCGCCTCGATGCCGTGCGCCTTCATCGCCTCGACATGCTCCGCGTCGTCCCTGATAGCCAGCAGCCCACCATGGACATTGGGGTGCAGAGTCTTGACGCGGCCGTCCATAATCTCAGGAAAATTCGTCACGTCGGAGACATCCGTCACCGGCAGGCCTGCTTCCGCAATGGCTTTCGCCGTACCACCGGTCGACAGGAGCTTGACGCCAAGCTTCGACAGAACCGTCGCCAGCTCTATAATGTCAGTCTTGTCAGACACGGAAAGAAGCGCCGTGCGGATTTTGACCTTGTCGGGGGCGGGGATTTTCTTGGACACGACGGCCATCAGGCATACTCCGTTCAACGGGGAGGACAGGCTGGAATGGGATTGATCCAGCAATTGCCGCCGCGTTAACACAGCTTACCGGATTAATAAACAGCGGGGATGTCAAACGGCGTAAACTATGGCGGTTTTTGCCCCGCACCGCCGGAAATTTCCTAGGCCTGGCGTTCGATCAGCCAGCGGATTTCCCGCGTATTCGCAAGATTGAAGGAGAGCTCGATCTGCTGAGAGGGCCGCATGCCGGACGCATCGGCCATGAAGACATCCTCGGTGACGAAAAGCTCCAGCCCGGGCGCCGAAAACAGCCAGACGGTTCCATCCGCCGCCTCCAAGTAGACCGACTCTTCGTCCCGCTGATGCAGCTGAATGTGAGGATGAATGTGGAAACGCGAAACCGCGGAGATCGACTGCAATTGCGTTTTTGCGGCATTCTCATCAGCCCGAAGCAGATCCCGGCCTTTTATCTTGGTGCCGGCCGCATTCAATTCTATTTCCCGCTCGTGATAGCAGCCGAAATTCTGCAAATAGCCGTCATGAGACGCCCACAGGATGTCATTGCCATTTGCATCCGTTCCACGCCGGCTGTCGACATGGCTGACGCCAGATACCATGATGGGACCAAGCAGCCGCGAGCGCGACAGTCTGCAGGATGATGTATCCGCAAGCGTGACGGTGGAATGCGCGGCCGTGGAACGGCTGGCCCGCTGATATTCCGGCGCGGCATTTCGCGGAAAGCCTGAATTGACGATGAAGCGGTTCTTGCCACAGGACATTTCAAAAGACAGGCAACCCGAATGGGCACTACGTGAAAGCTCCGCAGAAGCGGGATACCCCGTATCGACGATGATGACCGTATCGTCCGTCGCAAGCCGGTGATAGTTCACATCCGGCAGGACTTTGGAGGGCCTGCCAGCC
The DNA here is from genome assembly GCF_037083425.1 of Agrobacterium sp. CCNWLW32. NCBI lineage: Bacteria > Pseudomonadati > Pseudomonadota > Alphaproteobacteria > Hyphomicrobiales > Rhizobiaceae > Agrobacterium > Agrobacterium sp. CCNWLW32. The sequence goes on along the minus strand of NZ_JBAOJM010000005.1, from coordinate 69,325 downwards.
GTTTCGTCGTAGCGCAGCACGGAAACAAGCTCATTGGCCAGTGTGGCCGTGGCGCCGTTGAACAGCGCGAGATCGCCGCCCTGATGCCGGAAGAACCGAATCGCCGGAAACATGCGGTCTATCGCCGGCACCAGACCGGAGGGGAGATCATGGCCCAGATTGATATAACTTTGTCGCAGCGGCAGGAGATCGAGCAGCAAATCCAGCATGACCCGTGGGTTACGGGAAACATGCCCGCCATCGGGCAGAATCTGGCGTTCCATTTCCTGAGCCAGCTTCATTCCGTTCCGGTTGATGCGCGACAGGCGGGTAGGCATGGCGATAGAGGCCATGGCAAGCGCGATCCTAACCCTCAGCCGCGCTTCGCCGTCAGGCGCATGTCTGACGATTCTTTCGAGATACCGCACGTGAAAGGTAAGGCTTTTCAGGAAACGGCGGTAAAAACCGGCATCAGCCTCGTATAAAACCACGGGAGAGTGCGAGAGCCAGGCTATCAACCTCTGCGCCGCGATTTCCGGCGACCAGGCGATACCCGCAAGCCGTCTGCCATGGATCACCATCCATTCGGCGACGATGCGGCGAGCCCGCTTGCAGGCCTCGCTCGATTTATCGGATCGAATATGACGCAGCCAAGTGAATGCATGCAGCCGTTCTTCGAAAACCGCCGAGGGGTAGTCCACCTGAAAGGGCGAAGCCCCGCCGGTTTCGACGACACGCCCGGCCAACGCGATGCGGCCCCGCAACAATTCCTCGGCGAAATAGGGATCGATCGCTCTGAGATCGGTCGGCGCCGCCACCAGACCATCGGGCACACGATTGGCAAATCGCGACACATGCAGGCGCAAAGGCGTAAGGCCGACACACAAATGACGATACGCCATCCGCGACAGAAGACCGGCGGCATTCATGCTGCCTGCAAAGGACCCTAACAAGCTGTGTTTCCCGTTTCACATGTTTTGTTTTTATCAGTGAACCGCGACGACCGGAACGTTTTCGATAAATATCTAATGATTCGCGAGAGCTTGGCTTTTTTCTACTTCTTACGCAAGACACTGCTAAAAAACCCATCGACGCCGCCGAACATATCAGGCGTCGTACGAAGATCGCCATCGGCGCTGATAGCCGCTTCCATTCCGGGCCAATCCTCGCGGCGGACGGCAACACGCTCCACGCCGGGATTTTCCGCCAGAACCTCGGCAATCATCTCCTCCCCTTCGGAAGGATCAAGCGAGCAATTGGAGAAGACCACGAGACCGCCGGGACCAACAAGGGTCAGCGCCTGCCGCAGCATCTGGCCCTGAAGAGCGGCCAATTTGGCGATATCGTTCTCATCCTTGGTCCAGCAGACATCAGGATGTTTGCGAAGTGTCCCGGTGGAAGAACATGGCGCATCAAGGAGAACCGCGTCAAAAAGCTGTTCCGGCTGGTACTTCAGCATATTCGCCTCCACCGTCTCGGCATTTAGGCCAAGTCGATCGAGATTTTCCCTGAGGCGACGAAGACGGTTGCCGGATTGATCCAGCGCCGTCACCCTGGCGCCCGCCAGCGCAAGCTGGGCGGTCTTGCCGCCCGGGGCCGCGCAGAGATCGGCGACACGCTTGCCGGAGATATCGCCCAGTAACCTGACAGGCATGCTCGCCGCAAGATCCTGCACCCACCATGCACCCTCGGCGAAACCTTCGAGCGATGGGATTTGTCCCTCGAATTCACCCAGTCGCACGCTGCCGTTCGGCATGAGCGTACCGCCCAGTTTCTCCGCCCAAAGAGCGGGATCCGCCTTGATCGTGAGATCAATGGAGGAGGGTGTCAGCTGCGCCTGCGAAATCCTTTGGGCTGCCTCATTTCCGTAAGCCGAAACAAGCCGCGCATAGAACCAGTCCGGCAGCACGGGAACATCGGCGACAGCCTTTTCGATCTCCGCTTTTTCACGACCGAGCCTTCTGAGAACGGCATTCACCAGCTTGACGAAACGCTTGTTGCGCGGATCACGGTGAGCCTGCTCCACGGCGAGGTCGACAGCGGAATGATCCGGCACATCGAGGTAGAGCATTTGGGCTGCACCGACGACAAGGACGTGGTGCAGCGATCGCGCGCCCTGCGGCAGCGGCCCATCGAGCAGCATCGACAATGCCGTTTCAATCCGGGGCAGGTGGCGAAACGCGCTGTTGACGATGGCCCTTACCAGCGCCCGGTCGGCAAGCGACAGGGCTCGATAGACGGGATTGCCGTTTTCGTTATCAAGCATCCCGTCCAGCGAGGTCTTCTTTTCCAGAACGGCCGCTAGAATGCGGGTGGCGGCAATGCGCGCGGCAAGGCCTGGCTTATCCTGGAAAGACGAAGGGCCGTCTTCACGGCCCCTCCCATTTGCAGGTCTCGGTTTTCTGGACCGCGCCGGCTTATTCTGAATATCGGATGTCAAGACCACGGCCCCTTGCGCTCGTTTTCATTGCCTCGTCCCCAGCCTGTTTTGGGAACAGAGCTTGATTTGCGCAGAGGTCTATCACCCGAGGACGGCGGCGTCGATCCTCGCGGAGAAAACTCCTGTGCCATGGCGTGCAGCGCCGCCACGCGGTTTTCCGTGTTCGGATGCGTGGAAAAGAGATTGTCCATGCGCTCGCCGGAAAGCGGATTGATGATGAACATATGCGCCGTCGCCGGGTTGCGCTCGGCATCATCATTGTGAATGCGCTGCGCCATGCCCGAAATCTTTTGCAGGGCGGAGGCAAGCCAGAGCGGGTTGCCACAGATTTCCGCGCCGCGGCGGTCGGCGGAATATTCACGCGTGCGGCTGATCGCCATCTGCACCAGCATTGCCGCCAGCGGCGCGACAATCATCGCAACCAGCACGCCGATAAAACCCAACGGGTTGTTGTTGTTCTCCCGGTTGCCGCCGAAGAAGAAGGCAAAATTGCCGAGCATGGAAATGGCACCCGCCAGCGTGGCGGTGATTGTCATGGTCAGCGTATCCCGGTTCTGCACATGTGCGAGTTCATGCGCCATGACACCGGCCACTTCCTCAGGAGTTAGCCGCTCCAGCAATCCGGTGGAAGCCGCAACAGCGGCGTTCTGCGGATTTCGTCCAGTCGCGAAGGCATTGGGCTGCGGGCTGTCGTAAATATAGACCTTTGGCATTGGCAGACCGGCATTCTGCGACAGATCGCGGATCATATGAAAAAACTCAGGCGCATTGGCCTCATCAATCTCCCGCGCATGATAGGCGGCGAGGACCATCTTGTCAGAATTCCAGTAGGAGAAAAGATTCATACCGGCCGCAATAAGCAGCGCAATCATCATGCCGCCCTTGCCGCCAATCAGAAAACCGACACCCATGAACAATGCGGTCATGAAGGCCAGAAGCATTGCCGTGCGCATCATGTTCATCCGTTAAACTCTCCTTCTCACTCACCGGGAATATTCCGGGGTTTATAAAGCCCATCAGATTATATAATCTGGTAAGCGGCAAACGTATTTCAATATCCCGTCATAGGGAGGATTTCATGCAGAATGCGGATAATGACAATGCCACGGACGGCGCAGAAAGGGCCAAGCAGCTTTCGCCGGCGGCGCAACGGGCTTTGAAGGAAGCAGAAGAACGGCGCAGACAACAGGCCGATCTGCAATTGCCGCCGGAAACCGGCGGTCGCGGTGGCGCTGAACCTGTGCGTTTCGGTGATTACGAAATAAAAGGCCGGGCCATCGATTTTTGAGCCCACAAATAAAAATACCCGCCTTTGGCGGGTATTTTATAATTAAAAACAATTAGTTACTACTTCTGCTCCAGAAGGCGGCATACCGCTTCAAGCTGTTCCAACGTCCGGTAACCGATGCGGATTTGCCCGGATCCACCTTTGTGGCTGATCTTCACATCGAGTCCGAGAGCATCGGACAGGCTGCGTTCGAGCGCGATCGTGTCGGAATCCTTTTCCGCAGCAGGTCGCTTCTCCGCGACATCACCCTGCGACTTGATATCGTTCTGCGCCAGGCGCTCGGCATCACGCACCGAAAGTCCCTTGGACACGATTGTTTTTGCAAGCGTCGCCGGATCGGATGTGGAAACAAGCGCACGCGCGTGACCTGCGGAAAGCGAACCATCCGCCAGCATATCACGTACCGGATCTGGAAGCTTGAGAAGCCGAAGGCTGTTGGCAACGTGGCTTCGGCTCTTGCCGATGATTTCGCCGAGATCATTTTGCGTATAGCCGTGTTCGGCGATCAGCTGTTCATATCCCATCGCTTCTTCGAGCGGATTGAGATCTGAACGCTGTACGTTTTCGACAATCGCTAATTCCAGCGCCGTGCGATCATCCACGTCGCGAACGATGACAGGGACATCGGTAAAGCCCGCCAGCTGCGCCGCGCGCCAGCGTCTTTCACCCGCAATAATCTCGTAGCGGTTGACTCCAACTGTTCTCACGACCACAGGCTGAACAATTCCGTGCTGACGAATGGAGGCGGCCAGATCCTGCAGCTCATTCTCATCGAAATGACGACGGGGGTTTCTCTGGCTGCGAGCGATGAATTCGATCGGAATGGTACGGTCAGCATTAACAGCGCGCTGAGGCTCACCCACCGGCACTGGTTGATCCATTTCTCCGATCAATGCAGCAAGACCGCGCCCCAGCCGACGCTTGGAAAGATCATCACTCATAAGATATTACTCCATACATTCCGGCAAACGTCAGGCGGCTTTACGCAGACGCTCTCTCTGGATCACTTCGGACGCCAGCTGCAAATAGGCCTGGCTGCCGGCGCATTTCAGATCGTAAAGAATTGCCGGTTTACCATAAGAAGGCGCTTCGGAAACACGCACGTTGCGTGGAATGAGCGTGTGGTAAACCTTTTCTCCAAGATGCGTGCGCACATCTGACACAACCTGTTGCGCAAGATTGTTCCGCGCATCGAACATCGTCAGAACGATGCCCTGTATATCAAGCTGCGGATTGACCGACCCTCGAATCTGACTGACCGTGTCCAGCAGCTGACTAAGGCCCTCCAGCGCAAAGAACTCGCATTGCAGTGGCACGAGTACAGAATGCGCCGCCGTCATCGCATTCATGGTCAGAAGATTGAAAGAAGGGGGGCAATCAACAAGAATATAGGAATAGCCTCTGGCTTCCTGTGTTTCCATGGCTGCGCGCAACAGAAAAACGCGGTTGGAAACATTCGCGACCTGCATCTCGAAACCGAGCAGATCCATCGTGGAAGGCACGATATCGAGATTGGGAACTGCCGTGGGAACAGCAACTTCCGCGACTCCATGATCTCCCACCAGAAGATCATAAGACGAAAGCTTGCGCTCCTTGCGGTCGATTCCAAGGCCGGTACTCGCATTACCCTGCGGGTCCAGATCCACGATCAGCACCCGCTCACCAATAGCCGCCAGCGCGGTAGCCAGATTAATGGCGGTGGTTGTTTTACCAACGCCGCCTTTCTGGTTAGCAACTGCGATAATCCGGTTTTTTTCAAAAGTCATACCGCACCTGGCCAGTTCGTCAGCGCCTCAAAACGAGGTTGCTGATTTCAAGAACAACAGAATCTGCCTCAATGGCACTCTGATGTTTTACCAGATCAAACTCCCAGCGACCATGTGCTTTCTGCACTTCGGAATCATAATCCCGGCCTTTATTAAAATAGGCCTTCAGATTTGGATTTTTCTGCGCCCAGGGGTGAATATAATCGAAAAGCAGGTCCAGTTCGGCGAGCGCGCGTGCTGAAACGACGTCGCAATTCTTGATGACTTCAGGTGCCGTCTCGATTCTGACAGGATGTACTGCACCTCTTGCACCGGTTTCCTTCAGTGCAATTCGCAGGAATGCCGCTTTTTTATTGTTGCTTTCAACGAGATCGACCCAGCCATCGCCAAGCTCAGCCAGAAAAATTGCAGTGACGACACCAGGGAATCCGCCCCCGCTTCCAAGATCGATCCAGTTTTTCGGCCGAGGGGAGAGCTGAAATATCTGCGCGCTGTCGGCGACATGCCGGCTCCAAAGCTCAGTGAGAGTGGAGGGCGCGACCAGATTTGTGGTTCTGTTCCACTTCTTAAAAAGCTCGACAAAATGTTCGAGCCTTTCCTGTGTTTCACGTGAAACACTCTGGCCGTTTATCTTCATAATCCGACTCGCTATTGGTGCATGCGCAATTTTTCATTTCGCGTTGCGGAGTCCTTCCGCAGAAGCGCGAGCAGCAGCGATATCGCAGCCGGTGTCATGCCGTCAACACGGGCGGCCTGCGCAATATTTTCGGGACGGGCTTTTTCCAGCTTTTGTTTAAGCTCATTGGAGAGGCCGGAGAGGTCCTTAAAGTCGAAATCGTCGGGAATTTTCCTGTCTTCATCCCGTTTGATATCAACGATATCAGCGCTCTGCCTCTGCATATAGACCGCATAGCTCGCTTCGATCTGCAAGACTTCGGCGACTTTCCTGTCAAGCGCGCCCAATTCAGGCCAATGTCCAGCGAGGGTCTCCAACGTCATATCAGGATAGGCGAGTAATTCATAAACGGAACGGCGCTGGCCGTCCTGATTGAGTTTCAATCCCTGTTTTGCCGCCTGGGACGGACTGATGGAGATTGCCTTCATCAACTCACGACCACGATCCAGATCGGAAATGAACTTTGCAAAGCGTTCCTGCCGCTCACGACCGACAATGCCCACCATCTGGCCGACCGGTGTAAGTCGCAGATCCGCATTATCCACGCGCAGCGAGAGGCGATACTCCGCTCTTGATGTAAACATCCGGTAGGGTTCACTGACACCCTTTGACGTCAGGTCATCGATCATGACACCGATATAGGACTCGGTGCGGCTGAAATAGACTGGATCAGCATCGCCCGCATAAAGCGAAGCGTTCAGACCGGCCACGAGACCCTGGGCACCCGCTTCTTCATAACCGGTCGTGCCGTTGATCTGGCCGGCAAGAAACAGCCCCGGAATCTTGCGGCATTCCAGAGACGGCTTCAGCTCGCGCGGATCGACATAATCATATTCGATCGCATAGCCAGGCTGGAGAATTGTAACCTGTTCAAGCCCGGGTATCGTCCTGATAAATTGCTCCTGCACAGAAGCGGGCAGGGAAGTCGATATGCCGTTCGGATAGATGGTGTGATCATCAAGGCCTTCCGGCTCAAGAAATATCTGGTGGCCGTCCCGCTCGCCGAAACGGGTTATCTTGTCTTCGATTGACGGGCAATAACGCGGACCAACCCCTTCGATCTGACCGGAGTACATTGCCGATAGATGAATATTGTCCTTGATAATCCTGTGACCAGCAGGCGTGGTGCGAGTGACGCCACACTCGATCTGGGGATTAACAATATGATCCGTCATGAAGGAAAACGGTACGGGATCCTCATCAGCCGCCTGGCGATCCACCGCATTCCAGTCAATCGTACGTCCGTCCAGTCGGGCAGGGGTCCCTGTTTTCAGACGACCCATAACAAGACCGAGCCGTGAGAGCGTGTCCGAGAGACCTAGAGACGGCATTTCTCCTACGCGCCCCGCCGGAATCTTTTCGGAACCGATATGAATGAGACCACGCAGGAAGGTGCCGCTCGTCAGCACGACGGCGCCGCAAGGAATCCGGCTACCGTTTTTCATGATAACCGCCGCGACCCGATCATCGTCCATTTCAATATCGAAAGCATCGCCCTCAATAATCGTCAGGTTTTCAATCGCATCGATTTCACGCTGCATCGCCTCGCGATAAAGCCGTCGATCGGCCTGTGTGCGCGGCCCGCGAACAGCGGGGCCCTTCTTGCGATTGAGCATGCGGAACTGAATACCCGCCGCATCGGCAACGCGGCCCATCAAACCATCCAGCGCATCGATCTCACGAACGAGATGCCCCTTGCCGAGACCGCCGATAGCGGGGTTGCAGGACATGACGCCAATCGTCTCGCGCTTGTGGGTCACAAGGGCGGTCTTTGCGCCGTGCCTTGCAGCCGCGGCAGCGGCTTCGCTACCCGCGTGACCACCACCAATAACAATGACATCGAATGACTGGTGCATATCCTTGCGCCCTGTTCCGTCAGCGTCAACATCACGGTCTCAGCCGCCGATGTTTCACGTGAATCATTTTCCTATGCAGAATTCCGAGAAGATCACGCCCAGCAAATCTTCCACATCAACACGGCCGGTGATCCGTCCGAGCGATGTGGCGGCGAGCCTCAAATATTCCGACCTTATAGCAAGATCTGGGGTCGCGGAATCGAGCGCATCACTAACATAGTTCAGCGTCTCTTCAAGTCGTTTTTTATGACGGGCACGGGCGGGAAACAAAGTCTGGCCGGCGCCGACGCGTTTTTCTATCTCCTGCTTGAGCACCGAACGCAATTCGTTCAGGCCTATTCCCTCTTTGGCTGAGATAGACAAATCAAATTGATCGTCCAATGTAGTGGGATGAAGTGCAGCTTTTGTTCTAACCCGGAGATAGCTCCGATTTTTGAATGATTCGAGAGGTTGTTTCGGGGGCGAATCATTATCTTGCAGCAGTAGAATAATATCTGCCGTTTCAGCTGTCAGAACCGCACGCCGAACACCTTCCAGTTCCACGACATCCTGTGTTTCCCGTATTCCTGCCGTATCGAAGATCCGGACCAGATAACCTTCCAGATTGATGTCGACACTCAAGACATCTCTCGTCGTGCCGGCAATGTCGGTGACGATCGCAACATCTCGGCCGCTGAGGGCATTCAAGAGGGTGGATTTGCCCGCGTTCGGTTCGCCAACGAGCGCAACCTTGAACCCGTCACGAATGATTTCGCCACTTCCGCCTCCCTGGAGATGATCACGGATTTCCCCGCGCAACTGCGCCACTGCGTCCCAGACCTGTGCAGCCACCGAATCCGGAACATCCTCTTCGTCTGCAAAGTCCAGTTCCGCTTCTATAAGGGCGCGAGCCCGCGTCAGGCGACTGGCCCAGCCATCATAGAGTGCCGATAATTTGCCGGTGCTCTGTTCCACCGCCAGCCGTCGCTGCATTTCCGTTTCGGCTTGCAACAGATCTGCCAGACCTTCGACCTCAAGGAGGTCCATCTTCCCGTTCTCGAAGGCTCTACGGGAAAATTCGCCAGCATCAGCGGGTCGAAATCCACTGAGGTTTTCGAGTTCGGTAAAAATCGAAGCGATAACCGCGCGACTGCCGTGGCTATGAATTTCGACGCAATCCTCACCGGTGAAAGAATTTGGCGCTGGAAAAGCAATTACCAGCGCTTGGTCGATCACCTCATTGTTTCGATTCCGAATCGAGCAGAGTGTGGTCTTTCTTGGTGATGGAAGGTCCCGACCCGTCAGCATCTTCAAGGTATCAAAAGCCCCTGACCCGCTGATCCTGAGAACAGCGACGCCAGCAGGCAAGGCACCGCTGGAAAGCGCATAGATCGTATCGGCGGAAGCTGGCATCATTTACCTCGGTCTAAAACAGTCAAGCCGCATCCGAGTGAACGGATACGGCTTTACAAATCTTATGATGAATCCGGCTAAAAGTTCGGATCAGGTATTCATCGATTCAAAGAAATCCGAATTGTTCTTTGTCTGCTTCAGCTTGTCGATCAGGAATTCGATGGCGTCCATCGTTCCCATCGGCGCGAGAATGCGGCGAAGAACGAAAATCTTCTGCAGATCCTGGCGCGGCACCAGCAGGTCTTCCTTACGCGTACCGGATTTGAGAATATCCAGAGCCGGGAAGATACGCTTGTCGGCAACCTTGCGGTCAAGCACGATTTCCGAGTTGCCGGTACCCTTGAACTCTTCGAAGATGACTTCGTCCATACGGCTGCCGGTATCGATCAGCGCCGTGGCGATAATCGTCAGCGAACCGCCTTCCTCGATATTACGAGCAGCGCCGAAGAAACGCTTCGGGCGCTGCAGGGCATTGGCATCCACACCACCAGTCAGGACCTTGCCGGAGGAGGGAACAACCGTGTTGTAGGCGCGGCCAAGACGGGTGATGGAATCGAGCAGGATGACAACGTCGCGGCCGTGTTCGACCAGGCGCTTCGCCTTTTCGATGACCATTTCAGCGACCTGCACGTGACGGACTGCCGGCTCGTCGAAGGTAGAGGAAACAACCTCGCCCTTCACCGAACGCTGCATGTCGGTCACTTCTTCCGGACGCTCATCGATCAGGAGAACGATCAGATAGCATTCCGGATGGTTTGCCGTGATGGAATGGGCGATGTTCTGCAGCAGAACCGTCTTACCGGTGCGCGGCGGCGCCACGATCAAACCGCGCTGGCCCTTGCCGAGCGGCGCGACAAGATCAATCACACGCGACGACAGGTCCTTCGAGGTCGGAACATCCAGTTCCATCTTGAAGCGCTCATTCGGGTAGAGCGGCGTCAGATTGTCGAAGTGAACCTTGTGGCGGATCTTTTCAGGATCGTCGAAATTGATCGTGTTGACCTTGAGAAGTGCGAAATAACGCTCGCCTTCCTTGGGGCCGCGGATCGGGCCTTCAACGGTATCACCGGTCTTCAGCGAGAACCGGCGGATCTGCGAGGGCGAAATATAGATATCGTCCGGACCGGGCAGATAGTTTGCGTTTGCGGACCGCAGGAATCCGAACCCGTCCTGCAGGACTTCAACGACGCCTTCGCCGATTATTTCGATGTCCTGGCTCGCGAGAACCTTGAGGATTGCGAACATAAGCTCCTGCTTGCGCATGGTGCTCGCATTTTCAACTTCCAGGGATTCAGCAAAAGTCAGCAAGTCGGTAGGCGATTTGCTCTTAAGTTCCTGAAGCTTCATTTCAGCCATGAAGGAAAGACCGTTTAATAATGTAATTTGGGGGAGGGCGTGTTCGCGAATCAGATGCTGAGGAAGACACCGCAGATGACTGAATAATTCACATGCCACGAAGATGAGTGGTCCGAAAATAGCGATTGAACACGGCCGCTGCAAGAGGAAAGCACGAATTCCGCGAAATTTATCGTTGCACCGTCTTAACCGAAGGGTTTCACAACCACAAGTATGACAATCAGGATCATCAGCAGGGTCGGAACTTCATTCATCAACCGCCAGTGACGAGCAGGTCTTGTATTTTCATCCCGCGCAAAACGCTTCGCACTGCGGGTGAAATAAACATGTGTCGCTGTCAAAAGCACCACCAGCCCGATTTTTGCATGCAGCCAGCCGCCGGAAAAACCATAAACCGACCATGCGAGATAAAGCCCCAATATCCAGGAAATCATCATTGCCGGGTTCATGATGACCTTGATCAGCCGCTGCTCCATGACCTTGAAGGTTTCGGATTGCTGCGAACCGACGGGTGCATCGGTGTGGTAGATGAAAAGCCGCGGCAGGTAAAAAATCGCCGCCATCCAGGAAATCACGGCGATGATATGCAGCGCCTTGACCCACAGATAGAGATCGGCCGGATCAGCATAAAATAACAGGGCGACGAAAGCGGCAAAGACACCAAGTGCAATGCCGGCGCGCAGAGCCGCGCGATTGCCGGAACGGGCGGAGGTTTGTTTTTCATCACTCATGCCCCGGCTCCACCGCCGCGCACGCGCTGCACCAGCCGGGTGACGTTTTCCGGGTCAGCCTGCGGGGTAATGCCATGGCCTAGATTGAAGATCAGCGGACCCTGTCCCAGCGCCTGCAAAACAGCGTCGATGCCATCCTGCAAGGCCTTGCCGCCCGCTACCATCAGCATGGGATCCAGATTGCCCTGCACCGGGCCTTCCTTCTGCAAGTCCCTGGCAAAACCGAGCGGCACCGACCAGTCGAGCCCGATGGCGTCAGCGCCCGTCTTGCGACGATAATCTTTGAGAAGATAACCGGCCCCTTTGGCGAAAGCGATGATCTTTGCCGAGGGCCGACGGGCGCGCACCGATGCGATAATGCGGGCAACCGGCTTTATCGCATAATCCTCGAATTCCTTCTCACCGAGCACACCGGCCCAGGAATCGAATATCTGCACCGCATCGGCGCCGGCATCGATCTGCGCCACCAGATAATCAGCGGAAACATCGGCAAGAAAAGCCAGCAGCTTTTCCATGGCGGCCGGCTCCTGATAACCGAACAGCCGCGCCGGAGCCTGATCCGGTGTTCCGTGTCCCGCGATCATGTAGGTCGCAACCGTCCAAGGCGCGCCGCAAAAGCCAAGAAGCGTCGTTTCATCCGGTAAGGTCTTACGCAAACGGGAAACGGTTTCGAAAACGGGCGAAAGATGCGCCATGACATTTGCGGCATCCAGCTTCTCGATACCACTGACATCGATCGGGTCCATGGCAGGACCCTTGCCTTCGCTGAAGGAGACGTTGCGGTGAAGCGCGTCGGGTATCACCAGAATATCGGAAAAGAGAATTGCGGCATCCAGCCCGAACCGGCGAATGGGCTGGAGAGTGACCTCCGTTGCCAGCTCGGGGTTATAACAGAGATCGAGGAAACTTCCGGCACTCTTCCGCGTTTCCCGATACTCGGGAAGATAGCGCCCAGCCTGTCGCATCAGCCAAATGGGCGGCGGCGCGACCGTCTGCCCGTTCAACACCGTCATAACCTTGCGTTCGCTCATGGCACCTAGCTTCTAAAAAATAAAATCAAAGAGATTTAAAAGATTTTCTATTTCTTAGAGTCTGTGAGTAGCAAGGATTAAAATCATTCCAGTCGAAATGCCGCAGTTGCAAGGCCCATCAGGTACCTGAGGATATTGTCGATGTGCTTACTCGTAGATAATTCGGAAAACGACAATTTACTAAATTATTTCATTTAGTTACCGCCGAACCAGAAAACCGCATATCTGTGGATAATCTGGGGAGAATTTTTGAACAACTCCACATTCTTCAAATAATTCACAGGCGCGCCGGCGATGATTGAAGCCACTTGCGGATTGTGGAAAAACACCACTTTATTCACGGCGCGGTTCGACCCGCAGGGCAATTCGGGGATTTGTCCCGGTTTATCAACAGCGGGAGAAAAACAGCGTGGAGAACAAAAAAAGCTTCTTCCATCTGCACCTGATTTCGGACTCAACCGGCGAGACTCTGATGTCGGCCGGTCGTGCCGTCTCGGCCCAGTTCCACGCCTCAATGCCGGTGGAACATGTCTATCCGATGATCCGAAACCAGAAACAGCTCGCGCAGGTGGTCGACCTCATCGACAAGGAGCCGGGTATCGTCCTCTATACCATCGTCGATCAGCAGCTGGCCGAGTTCCTGGATCTGCGGTGCCATGCGATCGGGGTGCCCTGCGTCAATGTCCTCGAACCGATCATTGGTATTTTCCAGACTTATCTCGGTGCGCCGTCCCGACGGCGGGTGGGCGCGCAGCACGCGTTGAATGCGGATTATTTTGCCCGGATCGAGGCGCTCAATTTCGCCATGGATCATGATGATGGGCAAATGCCGGAAACCTATGACGAGGCTGATATTGTTATCATCGGCATCAGCCGCACATCAAAAACACCAACCAGCATCTATCTCGCCAACAGGGGAATAAAGACTGCCAATATTCCGGTTGTTCCCAATGTGCCTTTGCCCGAAAGCCTCTATGCCGCCACCCGGCCGCTGATTGTGGGTCTGGTCGCGACATCGGATCGCATATCGCAGGTGCGTGAAAACCGGGAGCTGGGCACGACGGGCGGATTTGACAGCGGGCGTTACACGGATCGCGCCACCATCATGGAAGAGCTGAAATATGCGCGCTCGCTCTGCGCCCGCAATAATTGGCCACTGATTGATGTCACACGCCGCTCCATCGAGGAAACGGCCGCAGCCATCCTTGCCCTCCGCTCGAGGACGCGATAATCCGGATCGCACCATTCGGAGCAGACAGTCGATGAAACAAGAGTTGATCCTCGCCTCGTCCAGCGCATCCCGCCAGATGCTGATGCGCAATGCGGGGCTGACATTTTCGGCAATCCCGGCGGATATTGATGAGCGTGCGCTCGATGAGCAGCTGGAACGAGACGGCGCCAGCCCGGAAGAGGTCGCACTGGAACTTGCCAGGGCCAAGGCTCTTGCGGTCGGCGCGCTCCATCCGGAAGCACTGGTTCTTGGCTGCGACCAGACCATGGCGCTTGGTGCCCGTGTCTATCACAAGCCAAAAACGATAGTGGAGGCCGAAGCGCATCTGCTCTCATTGTCCGGCAAGGTCCATCGTCTGAACAGCGCTGCCGTTCTCGTCCGGCATGGAGAGGTGGTGTGGCAGACCGTTTCCAGCGCCGAGCTAGGCGTTCGAACATTAAGTGCAGAATTTGTCTCCCGTCACCTGAAACGGGTGGGCGAAAAGGCCTTGAGCAGTGTCGGCGCTTACCAGCTTGAGGGAGAGGGAATCCAGCTATTCACCTCAATCGAGGGCGATTATTTCACCATTCTAGGTCTGCCGCTTCTGCCGCTTTTATCGAAACTGCGCGACATGGATGTCATCGATGGCTGATTCACGTGAAACATTAACCATAAATGCCTTCGTTGTCGGTTACCCGATCAAGCATTCGCGGTCGCCTATTATCCATTCTTACTGGTTGAAGAAATTCGGGATTGCCGGTTCGTATAAGGCCGTTGAAGTCTCTCCTGATGATTTCACGAATTTCATTGCAGTGCTGAAGGAAGGCAAGCCGGGCACACCCGTCGGCGGCAATGTCACTATTCCCCATAAGGAAGCGGCCTATCGGCTGGCAGATAAACCCGATGCTCTGGCGGAAGAACTCGGTGCCGCCAACACTGTCTGGATGGAGGAGGGCAGTCTTCGCGCCACCAATACGGATGGTTACGGTTTCGTCGCCAATCTCGATGAACGTCATCCGGGCTGGGACAAGGCCGAGCGGGCCGTGGTTTTGGGTGCCGGCGGCGCAAGCCGGGCAGTCATTCAGTCCCTGCGTGATCGCGGTATTGCCGAAATCCACGTCCTCAATCGTACCGTCGAACGTGCGCGTGAACTGGCCGACCGTTTTGGACCGCGGGTCTTTTCCCATCCCCAGGCAGCGCTTCATGAGGTTATGCAGGGCGCTGGGCTTTTCGTGAACACGACATCGCTCGGCATGGATGGAACGGAAGCGCCGCATCTTGATTTTTCGCCGCTGGCCGCCCAGGCCGTCGTGACCGATATCGTCTATGTGCCTTTGAAGACCCCGATCCTGAAGATGGCGGAAGAGCAAGGCATTGCGACGGTCGACGGATTGGGCATGCTGCTTCATCAGGCAAAACCCGGTTTCATGCGATGGTTCGGCAAAATGCCTGAGGTGGATGAAACCCTGCGTTCTCTCATCATCGAGGACATGGAGAAACATTGATGATCGTCATCGGTCTCACCGGCTCGATTGGAATGGGAAAAACGACGACCGCCAAGCTGTTTGCGGGGGAAGGGGTTCCGGTTCTCGATTCGGATGAGGTCGTGCATGGGCTATACCGGAGCGAAGCCGTTCCGCTGATTGAGGCAGCATTTCCGGGTACCACCGTTTCCGGTGTGGTGGACAGGCAGAAACTCGGCGATGTCTTGCGGGAGAATCCGGCTAATTTTGGCAGACTGGAGGAGATCGTGCATCCGCTGGTACGCAAGAGGCAGGAAGCCTTTCTGGCGGCGGCAAGGAAAGACGATCGGCAATTCGCCCTCCTCGATATCCCCCTGCTGTTCGAAACCGGGGCGGAAAGTCGCGTCGATAAAGTCGTGGTGGTAAGTTGTGCGCCGGAGATTCAGCGAGAGCGGGTTTTGTCCCGACCCGGCATGACGGAAGAGAAATTCGAAATGATCCTCGCCCGACAGACGCCCGATGCGGAAAAGCGCCGGCGTGCCGATTTTATCGTCGATTCCGGAAGTGGTGTCGAAGCAGCACGGGATCAGGTAAGAGAGATATTGCAGAAACTGGCCGCTGAGTCGCGCCGCGGAGAGATGAATGCGTGAGATCATTTTCGATACGGAAACCACAGGCCTTGAATCGAAGCTGGACCGCGTGATTGAAATCGGCGGTATCGAGCTGATCAACCACTTTCCCACCGGCCGCACGCTGCATCTCTATATCAGCCCTGAAGATCGCAAGGTTCATCCCGACGCGCTTGCCGTTCACGGCATTACCGACGAGTTTCTGAAAGACAAACCGAAATTCGCCGAGGTCGTCGACCAGATTCGTGACTTCTTCGATGGTGCGCGCTGGGTGGCGCATAATGCCACATTCGACATGGGCTTCATCAATGCCGAATTCGCTCGCCTCGGCATCGAACCGGTGTCCGCCGATCTGGTGACGGACACGCTTTCGCTTGCCCGCCGCAAGCACCCCATGGGGCCGAATTCGCTGGATGCGCTTTGCCGGCGTTACGGCATCGATAATTCCCACCGTACCAAGCACGGCGCACTTCTCGACTCCGAACTGCTGGCCGAAGTCTATATTGAAATGATCGGCGGGCGGCAGACGGCGCTCGGCTTCGGTTCCGCCGCCAAGCAGGAAACCATTGTCATCGAGGATGATGTGCCGCTTGCGCCGCTGCAACGGCCGAGCCCTTTGCCCTCAAGACTGGATGCGGAGACGGTGGCGACCCATGGCAAGCTCGTTCTTGGCATGGGCGACAAGGCAATTTGGAACCGCTACCAGAATTGACGCCTGCTGAGGCGTTGAAATGGAACTCTGGCCAAAGAAAAACCCGGGCGAAGAACCCGGGTTTTGTTTTATCTGCAATGTAGGGCCTTGGGCGCCGCTTAGTTCGGTACAGCCTGAACCTGGGCCTTGGCCTGTTCTTCGGCAACGCGCTGCGCAAACATCTGCGCGAAATCGATCGGGTCGATCATCAGCGGCGGGAAGCCGCCATTGCGGGTGACGTCGGCGATGATCTGGCGGGCGAAGGGGAAGAGCAGGCGCGGGCACTCGATGAACAGCACCGGCAGCATATGCTCCTGCGGGAAACCGGCAATGCGGAACACGCCGCCATAAACTAGCTCGGCCGCAAACAGGACCTTGTCGCCATCCTTGGCTTCCGCATTCAGCGTCAGGACAACGTCGAAATCCGAGCCGGAGATCGGGTTTGCATTGACGTTGACATTGATGTTGATCGAAGGCGCATTCTCACGGGCCTGAAGCGAACGAGGAGCACCCGGATTTTCGAAGGAAAGATCCTTGATGTACTGGGCAAGAATGTTGAGGGAAGGACTTACTGCGCCCTGTGCACCATTTTCAGCGGTCATTACGTTTCCTCACGGCGTGAATTCGTGGAAGGCGGTCTATCATTTCGACCCGGGGCTTACAACCCTTCGTGATCGGGTCATCGCGATCCATTCCGCCCGAGATCAGGGTTTGGGCAGGTCGCGATCATCAGGTTTGCGCGACCATGGGGAACCCTTTGGCTCCTCGCGGTGAAACTCCTCCTCGTCGAGATCCACCACCTTCGAATTGCCGGCATGTCCCGGACCGTTGCGAAAGCCGGAAAAATCACCGGGCTGAGGACCGGATTGCTGGCCGGATTGCCGAAACGAACCCGCAACGACGACCCGCGGTCCGAAGGCTTTCCAGAAAAACCGCCGTACGATCGGAGACAGAAGCAGAAGGCCGAGAATGTCGGTAATGAAGCCGGGAATGATAAGCAGGATCCCGGCAACGACGCGCATAGCGCCATTCACCAGTTCATCCGCCGGCTGCGCGCCGGTGCGGCCCGCATCCTGAAGGTTTCTCACCATGCCGATGCCGCCGAGACGTAGGATCAGGAGCCCCAGAAACGACGTGAACAGGACAAGCGCCAATGTCAGCCACAAGCCGATCGCTTTGCCGACGATAATGAAGCCGGCAATTTCGAGAATGGGCATCATCAGGATGACGATGGGGAGAAAGGAAAAACGCATCTTCTAGCCTTGCGTGTGCATCTCTGGCAGATTGCCGGTTCCCGGGACACCGATGATTGAATCTGCACATTTGAATGATGATAAGATGCAGACTATATGATGGTGAGGTTTTCGAATTTAAATGGCGGTTTTGGTAAAACATGGGCTTTAGCGACTTTATCACATTGTTTTTTCTCGTTGCAGCGGTGCTGATCTTCTTTCAGCTGCGCAGCGTCCTTGGCCGCCGTACGGGCAATGAGAAGCCGCCATTCGACCCCTATAGCCCGCGAGATGTGGCAAAGGGCCCCGTTGCAGATGATAACAAGGTCGTGACCTTGCCGAAACGCAGCGAAGCAGAGGATGAGAACCGCTTTGCTGAGGCGGATGCGCTAGCGCCCGTCGATAGTCCACTCAATGCATCGCTGCGTGAGGTGATGACCAGGGACCCGTCCTTCGGTCCCAAGGAATTCCTGAACGGCGCTCGCATGGCTTATGAAATGATCGTCATGGGTTTTGCCGATGGGGATCGCAAGACGCTCAAGAACCTTCTGTCGAAGGAGGTTTTCGATGGTTTCGAAGCGGCGATTTCGGAGCGTGAAGGTCGTGGCGAGGTGGTGAAGTCCACCTTCGTGGGCATTGAGAAAGCAGATATTACCCAGGCCGGTGTGCGCGATTCCGAAGTGCAGATCACCTTGAGGATCATCAGCCAGCTGATTTCGGCGACCTATGACAAGGACGGCAAGCTGGTGGATGGCGATCCGGATACGGTTGCGGAGGTGGATGATATCTGGACCTTCTCGCGCGATATCCGCTCGCGTGATCCGAACTGGAAGCTGATCGCTACCGAATCCGAGCAATGACCGCGCCCTTTTCGATCGAGGAAGTTTCTTTCAGCGACCTGCCCGGATGGCGGCAAGACGATCCGGGCAAGCTTTTTCCCGCGATGGCGACAATCCTGTCGCATCTTCGGAACGCAAAACCCTACAGGACCGGCGCGCTCGGGGTCACGGCGGCGGAACTTGTTTCGCTTCTGGAAAGTGCTGAGAAAAACCTAGCAAACAGTCCGGAACAGGCGCGCCGGTTTTTCGAAACCAATTGCGTGCCTTTCAGGATTTCTTCGGCTCCGGGAAAAAGCGGTTTCGTAACCGCTTTTTACGAACCCGAACTGGAAGTGTCATCTGAACCCGACGACATCTGGCGTTATCCGATTTACCGCCGGCCGCCCGAACTGGTGGATATCGACGATACCAATCGGCCCGCTGGCTTCGATCCGTCCTATGCTTTCGGCGGGGCGGACGAGGACGGTATTTCCTATTTTCCCGACCGCCAGGCGATCGATGAAGGGCATCTGAAGGGCAGGGGCCTTGAGATCGCTTGGGCGAGATCGAAGGTGGACCTGTTTTTTGTCCATGTGCAGGGTGCGGCGCGTCTGGTTTTTCCTGATGGCGCGGTAAAGCGCATCACCTATGCGGCCAAGGCCGGGCATCCTTTTTCGCCGATTGGCCGCCTGCTTCTTGATCGCGGGGAACTTGATCCGAAAACCGTATCGATGCAGACGATCCGCAAATGGCTCGCTGACCATCCCGACGAGGTGGATGGGGTGTTATGGCATAACCGCTCCTACATTTTTTTCCGGGAGGCGGATGTCGCAGATCTGGATATGGGGCCGATTGCCGCCGCAAAAGTGCCGCTCGTTGCGGGGCGGGCGCTTGCGGTGGACAGGCTCATCCACACGTTCGGGCTTCCCTTCTTCATCCATTCACCGTCGCTTACCCATCTCGATGGTGGAAAACCTTTCGCGCGGCTGATGCTGGCGCTCGATACGGGTTCAGCCATTGTCGGCCCGGCCCGTGGCGATATCTTCACGGGCTCCGGTTTCGAAGCAGGAGAGCTTGCCGGTACGGTGCGCAATGAGGCCGAGTTTTATATACTGATACCGCGGGTTGCTGCGGAGAGGTATCGGTGATGAAGAGCAGTCGCAAGCTCGGCAAGGAAGAGCGCATTCTGTGGGGAAAGGTCGCAAAAACCACGCGGCCGATCTCCGGCAGACTGGAAGACTTGCTGGCTTTCGAGGACATGGAGGAGCCTTTGGTTGAACCCGAGGTTTCCCAGACCGGCAAGAGCAGCTTCCCCCGCATGCTTGCCGAGCCGGCCGAGCCGCCGTCAGCGGCTCCGGACAAAAAGCCGAAAATTCATCAGCCGATGGAAAAACCGGTCAAGCGCAAGCTCACGCGTGGCCGACTGCCGCTGGAAGGGCGGATCGATCTGCACGGCATGTTCCAGAGCGAAGCCCATGCGGTGCTGCTTGATTTTCTGTTGCGCGCGCATGAACGGGGTCTCAGGCATGTGCTCGTCATAACGGGCAAGGGGCGTTCCATTGGCAGCGATGGCGCGTTGAAAAGGGCGGTGCCCATGTGGTTTTCCAAACCGGAATATCGCCACCTGATTTCATCCTATGAGGATGCATCCGCCAATCACGGCGGCGACGGCGCGCTTTATGTGCGGCTGGCGCGTCGGCGGGGTGAAAAGTCATGACGCCCTTTGCGGAGGCCGTGCGGCAGCTTCGTGAACGCAAGGGCGTGACGCAGAAACAGATGGCCGCCGCCATCGGCGTGTCGCCGGCTTATCTTTCGGCGCTCGAGCATGGCAAGCGTGGAAAGCCGAGCTTCGATCTGCTGCAGCGCATCGCCGGATATTTCAACATCATCTGGGATGAGGCGGAGGAATTGTTCTTTCTGGCCGGCTCGTCCGACCCGAAAGTGGTGATCGACACCATCGGCCTGCCGCCGCAATATACGGCTTTCGCCAACCGTCTCGCACGGGATATTCGCAAGCTGCCGCCGAGTGTGGTAGAGGAACTGTCAGCCTTGCTGCAAAAAAGCCGTTCTTGCGATTGAAACCCCTCTATCCCCTGCTTTATTCAGCATCCTGAAGCATGCGGCCTTTGGGATTGGGTATAGAATTTCTATAGTCGCATGTCGGATTTGAGTGATTCGCTGGCTTCAGGCCTTCTCACTGGAAACCTGGCCAGGAAAACTTTGGAAAGAGTACTTATGACCGAAACATCGTCAAGCGAAGTCGGCGCGAATGCGGAATATGGAGCCGATTCGATCAAGGTTCTCAAGGGCCTTGATGCCGTGCGCAAACGGCCCGGCATGTATATCGGTGACACCGATGACGGTTCCGGCCTGCATCACATGGTCTATGAAGTCGTCGACAACGCCATCGACGAGGCTCTCGCCGGTCATGCCGATCTGGTGACGGTGACGCTGAACGCCGATGGCTCCGTAACGGTGACGGATAACGGACGCGGCATTCCGACCGACATCCATTCTTCCGAAGGCGTTTCCGCCGCCGAAGTCATCATGACCCAGCTGCATGCTGGCGGTAAATTCGACCAGAATTCCTACAAGGTGTCCGGCGGCCTGCATGGCGTGGGCGTGTCGGTGGTCAATGCGCTCTCGGTCTGGCTGAAGCTCAGAATCCGCCGCAATGGCAAGCTGCATGAAATCGGCTTCACCCATGGCGTTGCCGATGCGCCGCTTTCCGTCATCGGCGAATATGAAGGCCGTTCGGGCACGGAAGTCACCTTCCTCGCAAGCCCGCAAACCTTCACCATGACGGACTATGATTATGGAACGCTGGAGCATCGCCTGCGCGAGCTCGCATTCCTGAATTCCGGCGTGCGCATCCTGCTCACCGACAAGCGCCATTCTGATATCAAGCAGGAAGAGCTGCTGTATGATGGCGGCCTCGAAGCCTTCGTCCGTTATCTCGACCGTGCCAAGAAGCCGCTGGTGGACAAGCCTGTCGCCATCAAGGGCGAAAAGGACGGCATTACGGTTGAGGTCGCGCTCTGGTGGAACGACAGCTACCACGAGAACGTGCTCTGCTTTACCAACAACATTCCCCAACGCGACGGCGGCACCCATATGGCCGGTTTCCGCGCGGCGCTGACCCGTCAGGTAACCTCCTATGCCGAAACTTCCGGCATCCTGAAAAAGGAAAAGGTAAGCCTGCAGGGTGAGGACTGCCGCGAAGGTCTGACGGCCATTCTTTCCGTCAAGGTTCCCGACCCCAAGTTTTCCTCGCAGACGAAGGACAAGCTCGTTTCGTCCGAAGTGCGTCCGGTCGTGGAAAGCCTCGTCAACGAAGCGCTCTCCACCTGGCTGGAAGAACATCCGTCCGACGCGAGAATCCTCGTCGGCAAGGTGGTGGAAGCGGCGGTTGCCCGCGAAGCTGCCCGCAAGGCGCGCGAACTGACGCGCCGCAAGGGTGCGCTCGATATCGCCTCTCTGCCCGGCAAGCTTGCCGACTGCTCCGAGCGCGATCCGGCGAAATCCGAACTTTTCCTCGTTGAGGGTGACTCCGCTGGCGGTTCGGCCAAGCAGGGCCGCTCGCGCGAAACGCAGGCGATCCTGCCGCTGCGCGGCAAGATCCTCAATGTCGAACGCGCCCGTTTCGACAAGATGCTGTCCAGCCAGGAAATCGGTACGCTGATCACGGCACTTGGCACGTCCATCGGCAAGGACGAGTTCAACGCCGACAAGCTGCGTTACCACAAGATCATCATCATGACGGATGCTGACGTCGACGGCGCTCACATCCGTACCCTGCTGTTGACCTTCTTCTTCCGCCAGATGCCGGAACTGATCGAGCGCGGCCATCTCTATATCGCCCAGCCGCCGCTTTATAAGGTCACGCGTGGCAAATCCGTGCAGTACCTCAAGGATGAAAAGGCGCTGGAAGAGTACCTGATCTCCATGGGTATCGAGGAAGCATCGCTGACGCTCGGCTCTGGCGAAGTGCGCGTCGGCGCCGATCTTCGTGAAGTCATTCTGGATGCGTTGCGCATGCGCTCGCTGATCGACGGGCTGCATTCCCGTTACAGCCGCTCGATCGTGGAACAGGCTGCCATTGCCGGCGCGCTGAACCCCGAGCTTTCGGCCGATGCCGCCCGCGCCGAAGAAACCGTTGCCGAAGTGGCGCGGCGTCTCGACATGATTGCGGAAGAAACCGAACGCGGCTGGTCCGGCACCGTGCTGCAGGATGGCGGTTTGCGCTTCGAGCGCATGGTGCGCGGCGTCAAGGAAGTCTCGACGCTGGATATGGGCCTGCTCGGTTCGGCCGATGCCCGCCATATCGATCAGCTCGCGGCCCGCACACGCGATATCTACGTCACGCCGCCGGTCCTGCAACGCAAGGATGGCACGATGGAACTGGCCGGTCCGCGCGCGCTGCTGGACGCGATTTTCGCGGCCGGGCGCAAGGGTCTTTCCATGCAGCGCTACAAGGGTCTTGGCGAAATGAATGCCGAGCAGCTGTGGGAAACGACGCTTGACGCCAATGTTCGCTCGCTTCTGCAGGTCAAGGTCAACGACGCCACCGATGCCGACGGCCTGTTTGCCCGCCTGATGGGTGACGAAGTGGAGCCGCGCCGCGACTTTATCCAGGAAAATGCGCTGAGCGTTGCAAACCTCGACATTTAATCTTGTGGAGCGTTTCGCGTAACGATTCACGTGAAACGAAACTTTAACAAAGGGCCCGGCGGAAATTGACCGCCGGGCCTTTTGTTCTGTGCGGACAAGCTGAAATCAGTCGGTCTTGCCCGTGAAGCGTCCTTCAAAAGCCACGTCTGAAAGCGGCAGACGCTTGCTCGGTACTTCCCGTTCCGCCAGATCGTCAGGAAGAACGGACTTGTCGGTCAACGTGCCGATGGCAACCCCGGCCTCCACATTGTAGCCTTCTGGAATATTCAGCCTCTCAACGATCTGGTCTTTCAAGATGCCAGCCATGCCGTGGGCGTGGTAACCGAGCAGATGCGCCTGCATGGCAAGCGAAAACCAGGCCGCACCGGCATCGAAGGAATGGGTCGCGGATGGTTTTTTCTCACCGTCGCGCGAGATGTTATGGTCGCGGGAAATGACGAAGAGCAGCACAGAGGCGTTTTTAGCCCAGCGCTGGTTTCCCTCCACAAGCAGTTCCACGAAAAGCGGCCAGTCTTCGCTGTCCTTGTGCGCATAGACAAAGCGCCATGGCTGATAGTTGGAGGCGGAAGGCGCCCAGTGCGCCGCATCCAGAATGGTCATCAGATGTTGTGGCGGCATGGCGTTGCCGTCGAAGGCGCGCGGAGACCAGCGATCAAGGAAGAGGGGATCAACGGGATATTCGGATTGCCTGTTATTGCTGTTCGTCACGGGCCATGTCCTTTTGATTGACGGGAAGGAAAAGGTATTTTTCGAAACTTGGCGCAGTCAAGGGGTGACAAGTATGAATGCATCGTTCATATATGCATCACCTTGTCTGACAACCGGGAGAGAGTTCCATGAAATTGATGCGTGTTGGCCAGCCCGGCCAGGAAAAACCTGCAATCCTCGATGCGGAAGGAAAAATCCGCGACCTGTCCGCCCATGTGAAAGATATCGGCGGCGACGCCATTTCTCCCGAGGGCCTCAAAAAGATCGCCGCGATCGATCTGAGCACGCTTCCGGTCCTGAACGAAGACCGCATCGGCGCCTGCGTTGCGGGAACCGGAAAATTCATCTGCATCGGCCTCAATTTCTCCGACCATGCCGCCGAAACAGGTGCCACCGTACCGCCGGAACCGGTCATTTTCATGAAGGCGACCTCGGCCATCGTCGGTCCGAATGACAACGTCACTATTCCGCGCGGTTCTGAAAAGACCGACTGGGAAGTCGAGCTCGGCGTTGTTATCGGCAAGACCGCCAAATATGTCTCGGAAGCCGATGCTCTCGACTACGTTGCCGGCTATTGCGTTTCGCACGATGTTTCCGAACGCGCCTTCCAGACGGAGCGTGCCGGCCAGTGGACCAAGGGCAAGTCCTGCGACACCTTTGGCCCCATCGGCCCCTGGCTGGTGACGAAAGAGGAAATTACTGACCCGCAGAACCTCGGCATGTGGCTGAAGGTGAACGGCCAGACCATGCAGAACGGCTCCAGCAAGACCATGGTGTACGGCGTTGCCCACGTTGTCTCCTATCTCAGCCAGTTCATGTCGCTGCATCCCGGCGATGTCATTTCCACCGGCACCCCTCCCGGCGTCGGCATGGGCCTGAAGCCGCCGCGTTACCTGAAGGCTGGTGATGTCGTGGAACTCGGTATCGAGGGTCTCGGTTCCCAGAAGCAGACCTTCGTCGCCGACATCTGATCGCCACAGCGTTCAACGGAAAGTGAGGCGCTGGCGGGAAACCGCCGGCGCCTTCGATTTTGTGCACCTGCGAAAAGCTGCTATGGTTGAAAAAAAGAGCGTGATCGCGAGGGAGGCGTCATCAGTGTTCTACCACCTCTATGAAATGAACCATGCGGCCATGGCGCCGCTGCGCGCCGGTGCCGATATGATGCGCCAGGCCTGCAACAATCCTATGAACCCGCTTTCCAGCACGGCCTTCGGAAGAAGCCTCGATGCCGGCTTCGAGGTTTTCGAACGCCTGACGCGCCGTTATGTCAAACCGGAATTCGGCCTTGCCACGACTATTGTCGATGGAGAGACCGTTACCGTTGCTGAAGAGACCGTCTGGTCGCGTCCGTTCTGCAATCTCGTCCATTTCAAAAAAGAGATCGATCCTGCCCGCCAACCTGAGCCGAAGGTGCTGCTGGTGGCGCCGATGTCCGGCCATTATGCGACCCTGCTGCGCGGCACCGTGGAGGCGCTGCTGCCTTCGGCCGATATTTACATTACCGATTGGGTCGATGCCCGCATGGTGCCGGTGAGTGATGGGACCTTCGATCTCGACGATTACATCAGTTATGTCATCGAGATGCTGCGCGAGATAGGTCCGGGGGCGCATGTGGTCGCCGTCTGTCAACCGTCCGTGCCTGTTCTGGCCGCCGTTTCGCTTATGGAGGCCGATGGCGATAAATTTGCACCGGCATCCATGACGCTGATGGGCGGTCCGATCGATACGCGCATCAATCCCACAGCCGTCAATGGTCTCGCCACGGCGAAGCCAATCGAATGGTTCCGCGATAATGTCGTCATGCAGGTGCCGTGGCCGCAGCCCGCCTTCGGCCGCAATGTCTATCCCGGCTTTCTGCAACTCTCCGGTTTCATGTCGATGAACCTCGACAAGCACATGACAGCGCATAAGGATTTTTACCTCAACCTCGTCAAGAATGACGGCGATTCTGCCGAAAAGCACCGCGAATTTTACGATGAATATCTTGCTGTCATGGATCTGACGGCGGAGTTCTATCTGCAGACGGTGGAAACGGTCTTCATCGACCATGCGCTCCCGAAAGGAAAGATGCAGCATCGGGGCAGGGCGGTCGATCCCGCCGCCATTCGCAATGTTGCATTGTTCACTGTGGAAGGGGAGAATGACGATATTTCGGGCGTCGGCCAGACAAAGGCCGCCCATGATCTCTGCAGTCACCTCCCCGAAAACAAACGCGCCCACTACATGCAGCCGGATGTCGGCCACTATGGCGTCTTCAACGGTTCGCGTTTCCGCAAGGAAATCGTGCCGCGCATGCTGGATTTCATCCGCAAGCATCAGACTGCCTAGGGTAAGATGGCGGGTGGTGCCGCGCATTTGCGTGGCCAAGGGACGGACGAATCGGCTATGAAGGGTTCATGTTTTCGCTCCTCAGAAAATCCCTGAAGTCACCGGCGCCAAAGAAGGTTGCGCCGAGCCAGCGCACCGTCGCGGTGGCGGGCCGGCAGGTGCCGATCACGGTCAGGGAAAATCCGCGGGCCACGCGCATCACCTTGCGCATCGAACCGGGCGGCCGGGCGCTGAAACTGACGATCCCTATGGGCCTGCATCACCGCCAGGTGGATGATTTTCTCGAGAGGCATCAGGGCTGGCTGGAAGGCAAGCTTCTGAAATTCAGCCTCGATGACGGTTTGCGGC
Organism: Agrobacterium sp. CCNWLW32; assembly: GCF_037083425.1. NCBI lineage: Bacteria > Pseudomonadati > Pseudomonadota > Alphaproteobacteria > Hyphomicrobiales > Rhizobiaceae > Agrobacterium > Agrobacterium sp. CCNWLW32. The sequence goes on along the minus strand of NZ_JBAOJM010000005.1, from coordinate 42,712 downwards.
CGGGCGCAGCCATCGATATCAGAGGCATATCCCACCGCATTGACCATACCGGCAGCCTGCGAGGGCTGACACATATCGCGAAAGACGCTGATGGCGTCGACGTTCTGAGAGTCAGCGGCGCGCCGGAGCATCTGAGACGACGGATCGCGACATTCCTGAAAAAGGAAGCGAAGGCTGATCTGGAACGGCTCGTTGCCGTTCATGCCAGCGCTGCCGGCCGGCCGGTGCGGTCCATCAGCATGAAGGATACACGCAGCCGCTGGGGCTCCTGTTCCCATGATGGAAACTTGAGCTTTTCCTGGCGTATCGTCATGGCCCCGGAAAAGGTCATCGATTATCTTGCCGCCCACGAGGTCGCGCATCTGAGCGAAATGAACCACGGTCCGAAATTCTGGGCCTTGTGCGAAAAGCTGTGCCCGCACACCAATGAGGCCAAGGACTGGCTGAAACGCCACGGCTCCAAACTTCACGCCATCGATTTCGATTGAAACCTGCGGCACGGATCGCCATCTGGATTCACGTGAAACATTCCATCGGGAATGGGTGCGATTTGGCTCGACTCTTGTCGCATTTCATGTCAGGTCGCGGGTATGAAACCGGATATCAAGATTTGCGGATTGAAGACACCGGAAGCGCTGGAGCGCGCCGTCAGGCGCGGTGCGTCCCATGTCGGTTTTATTTTCTTTGAAAAAAGCCCGCGCAACATCGAGCCCGATATTGCCGGCAGGCTGGCGGAAGCCGCCCGTGGCGCCGCCAAGGTGGTCGCGGTCACCGTCGATGCCGATAATGATTATCTCGATGAAATCGTTGATCTCGTAAAACCGGATATCCTGCAGCTGCATGGCAATGAAAGCCCGGAACGGTTGCTGAACATCAAGGCGCTTTATGGCCTGCCCGTCATGAAGGCGATTTCCATTCGCGACGCCGCTGATCTTGCCAAAATCGACCCTTATATTGGAATAGCCGATCGTTTTCTGCTGGATGCCAAGGCGCCGGCGGGCTCCGACCTGCCGGGTGGTAATGGCGTCTCGTTCGACTGGACCATCCTGCGATCACTTGACGGAAGCATCGATTACATGCTTTCCGGAGGGTTGAACAAGGACAATGTCGCTGAGGCTCTGGCGGAAACCAAGGCAAGCGGACTAGATTTGTCGTCCGGTGTCGAAAGCGCGCCGGGCATCAAGGATCTGTCCATGATCGATGCATTTTTTGATGTGGTGAATGATTGGTCGAAAGGCCCAAAGGGAGCTTGAAGTGAACGACGCGCCAACACCCAATTCTTTTCGTGCTGGTCCCGATGAGGACGGCCGTTTCGGTATTTACGGAGGTCGCTTCGTTGCCGAAACGCTGATGCCGCTCATTCTGGATTTGCAGGCGGAATGGGACAAGGCCAAGACCGATCCCGCGTTTCAGGCGGAACTCAAGCATCTCGGCGCGCACTATACCGGTCGCCCGAGCCCGCTTTATTTCGCGGAACGCCTGACGGCGGAACTTGGTGGCGCGAAGATCTATTTCAAGCGCGAGGAGCTGAACCACACCGGCTCGCACAAGATCAACAATTGCCTCGGCCAGATCCTGCTTGCCAAGCGCATGGGCAAGACCCGCATCATCGCGGAAACCGGCGCCGGCCAGCACGGCGTTGCCTCCGCAACGGTGGCAGCACGTTTCGGTCTTCCCTGTGTCGTTTATATGGGCGCGACCGACGTAGCCCGTCAGGCCCCGAACGTCTTCCGCATGAAGCTTCTGGGCGCCGAGGTGAAGCCGGTGACAGCAGGTCATGGCACGCTCAAGGACGCCATGAACGAGGCTCTGCGTGACTGGGTCACCAATGTCGAGGATACCTATTATCTGATCGGCACCGCGGCTGGCCCGCATCCCTATCCGGAAATGGTTCGCGATTTCCAGGCGGTCATCGGTGAAGAAGCCAAGGCGCAGATGCTGGAGGCGGAAGGCCGTCTGCCGGATCTGGTCGTCGCGGCTGTCGGCGGCGGATCGAATGCCATCGGCATTTTCCATCCTTTCCTCGATGACAAGAATGTCCGCATCGTCGGCGTCGAGGCGGGCGGCAAGGGCCTTTCCGGTGACGAGCATTGCGCTTCGATCACGGCCGGTTCGCCGGGCGTGCTGCATGGCAACCGCACCTATCTGCTTCAGGACGAGGATGGCCAGATCAAGGAAGGTCATTCCATTTCCGCCGGTCTCGATTATCCCGGCATCGGCCCGGAACATTCCTGGCTGAACGATATCGGCCGCGTGGAATATGTGCCGATCATGGACCATGAGGCGCTGGACGCCTTCCAGATGCTGACCCGCCTCGAAGGCATCATTCCGGCTCTCGAGCCGAGCCACGCTTTGGCAGAGGTCATCAAGCGCGCGCCAAAGATGGGCAAGGATGAAATCATCCTGATGAACCTCTCCGGCCGTGGTGACAAGGATGTCCACACCGTCAGCAAGTTCCTTGGAATGGATGTATAAGATCATGACTGCACGTATGGACAAGCGCTTTGCCGATCTGCGCGCTGAAAATCGCCCGGCCCTGATTACCTATTTCATGGGCGGCGACCCGGATTTCCAGACCTCGCTCGGCATCATGAAAGCGCTGCCGGAAGCCGGTGCTGACGTCATCGAACTCGGCATGCCCTTTTCCGACCCGATGGCGGATGGTCCGGCCATTCAGCTGGCCGGCCAGCGCGCGCTGAAGGGCGGACAGACGCTGAAGACCACGCTCGATCTCGCCCGCGAGTTCCGCAGGCAAGACGATGCAACACCCATCGTGCTGATGGGCTATTATAATCCGATCTATATCTATGGCGTCGAAAAGTTTTTGGACGACGCGCTGGCGGCTGGCATCGATGGCCTGATCGTAGTCGATCTTCCGCCGGAAATGGACGATGAACTCTGCATACCGGCGCTTGCGCGCGGCATCAACTTCATCCGTCTCGCTACCCCGACTACGGATGGCAAGCGCCTGCCGACCGTCCTTAAAAATACCTCAGGTTTCGTTTATTACGTTTCGATGAACGGTATCACCGGTTCGGCGCTTCCCGATCCCTCGTTGATCTCGGGCGCTGTCGGTCGTATCAAGGCGCATACGGAACTGCCGGTCTGTGTCGGTTTTGGTGTCAAGACGGCCGATCATGCAAAAGCGATCGGCGCGGTGGCAGATGGCGTTGTGGTCGGTTCGGCCATCGTCAACCAGATTGCTGGCAGCCTGACCAAGGACGGGCAGGCGACCGCCGATACCGTGCCGGCCGTTACGACGCTGGTAAAAGGACTTTCAACGGGCGTGCGTGCGTCGCGCCTTGCCGCTGCGGAATAAGCGCGCGGCCCAGTCAGGAGTAGACAGTTGAACTGGATCACTAATTACGTTCGGCCGCGGATCAATTCCATGCTTGGCCGCCGCCCGGAGGTTCCGGAGAACCTGTGGATCAAGTGCCCGGAAACGGGCGAAATGGTCTTCCACAAGGACCTGGAAGACAACAAGTGGGTCATCCCGGCTTCTGGTTACCATATGAAGATGCCGGCCAAGGCGCGCCTTGCCGATCTTTTTGATGGTGGCGTCTATGAGGCCCTGGTCCAGCCGAAGGTAGCGCAGGACCCTCTGAAGTTCCGCGATTCCAAGAAATACACCGACCGTCTGCGTGACAGCCGCACGAAAACCGAGCAGGAAGACACGATCCTTGCCGGTGTCGGCCACTTGAAAGGCCTGAAGATCGTTGCCGTCGTGCATGAATTCCAGTTCATGGGCGGTTCGCTCGGCATCGCCGCCGGCGAAGCCATCGTCAAGGCCTTTGAGCGTGCGATTTCCGAGCGTTGCCCGCTCGTCATGTTCCCGGCCTCCGGCGGGGCGCGCATGCAGGAAGGCATTCTTTCGCTGATGCAGCTGCCGCGCACCACGGTTGCGGTAAACATGCTGAAAGAGGCAGGCATGCCCTATATCGTGGTTCTGACGAACCCAACGACGGGTGGTGTTACGGCCTCCTATGCCATGCTGGGTGACGTGCATATCGCCGAGCCGGGCGCTGAAATCTGCTTTGCGGGCAAGCGTGTGATCGAGCAGACCATTCGTGAAAAGCTGCCGGAAGGCTTCCAGACCTCGGAATACCTGCTGGAACACGGCATGGTAGATATGGTCGTCGACCGCCGCGAAATCCCGGACACGCTGGCCAATCTGCTCAAGATCATGACCAAAGCGCCTGCTGACAACGCAAACGCCGTCGTACCGCTGGCGGCTTCGGCCTGAGGAAAAAAATATGTCGCCCGGAGGCATAAACTGCCTTCGGGATGATGCTATACGTTGCATGATTTCATTTTTGGTGCGGCGGACAAATGGCAAGCAAAACGCCTGAAAGGCGAACGGAAGACATGACGAAGCCCGCGATCGGTGAGGCCGAAAAGATCATTGAGGAGCTGATGCAGCTCCACCCCAAGGGGTTCGATCTTTCACTCGACAGAATTTCCCGTCTTCTCGAAAAACTCGGCAGTCCCCAGAACAGAATGCCGCCGGTGATCCATGTGGCCGGCACAAATGGCAAGGGTTCGGTCACGGCCTTCTGCCGTGCCCTGCTGGAGGCGGCAGGGCTTTCCGTCCACGTGCATACATCGCCGCATCTTGTGAACTGGCATGAGCGGTACCGTATCGGCGTGGCCGGCGATAAAGGTCGTTATGTTGAAGACGAGATCTTTGCGGACGCGCTGCGCCGCATTGAAACTGCCAATGCCGGTCAGATGATAACGGTTTTCGAAATTCTGACTGCGGCGATGTTCGTGCTTTTTGCGGAACAACCCGCCGATGCCGCCGTCGTAGAGGTTGGCCTAGGCGGTCGATTCGATGCAACCAATGTAATCAACCACCCAGCCGTCTCCGTCATCATGCCGATCTCGCTCGATCATCAGGCCTATCTCGGTGACCGCGTGGAGCTGATAGCCGCCGAAAAGGCCGGCATCATGAAAAAGGGTTCGCCCGTCGTCATCGGTCATCAGGAATATGATGCGGCGCTCGAAACGCTGATTGCCACGGCGGAGCGGCTCGGTTGCCCGGTATCCGTCTACGGGCAGGATTTTTCCGCCCATGAAGAATTCGGCCGCATGGTTTATCAGGACGAGTTCGGCCTGGCCGATGCGCCGTTGCCACGACTTCCCGGCCGTCACCAGCTTGCCAATGCCGCTGCCGCGATCCGCGCCGTCAAGGCCGCCGGTTTCGAGGTGACGGAACGGATGATCGAAAAGGCCATGACCACGGTGGAATGGCCCGGCCGTCTGCAGCGTATCCTGTCCGGCAAAATCGCTGAAATGGCCCCTAAGGATGCGGAAATCTGGGTCGATGGCGGTCATAACCCCGGCGCGGGCGAGGTTATCGCCGAGGCGATGGCTGGCTTTGAGGAAAAGATGGCACGCCCGCTCTTCATCATTGCGGGCATGATCAACACCAAGGATCCGGTGGGTTATTTCAAGGCCTTCGCCGATATCGCCGAATATGTCTTCACGGTGCCGATCGGCGGCACGGATGCGGCGATCGACCCCGTGGTACTTGCCCATGCCGCCTTCGATGCCGGTCTTGTTGCGGCACCCACCTCGTCTCTCACGCATGCCTTGGAAGAGCTGACGCGCCGCTTTGATCCCGAAGGACCAGCGCCGCGCATCCTGATCGGCGGCTCGCTTTACCTTGCGGGCAATGCGCTTGCCCTGAACGGCACGGTTCCCCAATAAAAAAGCCCGGCATCACTGCCGGGCTTTTTTCATTCCATCGATATTGCTTATGCGGCGCCGGAAATCCAGGCGGAAAGCGCTGTCTTGGGAGCAGCGCCAACCTTGATATCAGCCACTTCGCCGCCCTTGAACATGGCAAGGGTCGGGATCGAGCGCACGCCGAACTGCGCTGCCAGTTCCGGGTTTTCGTCGATGTTGAGCTTTGCGACCTTGACCTTGCCGGCCAGCTCGGACGAAATTTCCTCAAGGCTTGGCGCGATCATCTTGCACGGGCCGCACCATTCGGCCCAGAAATCCACCACGACGGGTTCGGCGGATTCGAGGACTTCGGACTGGAAGTTGGCGGCATCGACTTTTACGGTAGCCATATCTGGCTCTCCTTTCAGCTAATCTTTTCCGCTATCGATGTGATGCGGGCGCGTCGGAATTTCAATGCCCCGGTATCTCACTTTGTCTTTATTGCGGCAAGGGCCTCTCTCATCGCATCGTCTTCGACTGCCACAAAAGTGGCATTTTCCGTATAGATCAGCGCACAGACAAATTTCTTGCCGGGATAGAGCGATGCTAGAATTTCGCGATAGATGGCAAGCTGCGCCGTGTGGGAGAAAGGTATTTCACGCGCTTCGCGCGGCGGCACGCGGTTGGTCTTGTAATCGACCAGAATGACGCGATCACCATCCACGGCCAGCCGGTCGACGCGGCCGGAGACGGCATATTGCTGCCTGCCGATCGTCATCGTGCCCATGATCGACACTTCCGCGCGGCTGTTGGCGGAGAAGGCCGGTTGTACCGCCGGTTCGGACATGACGCGCAGAACCGCTCGTATCAAATGTTCGCGCTCGGCAGCAGGCCAGAAACGAGCCGCACGCTCCGCATAGCGGCGCGCAGCCGCTTCCCGCTCCTCCTCGGTAAAATCCGGCAGGGCTTGCAGCATGCGATGCACTAGCCTACCGCGCTGCAGCGCCAGCGACGAGACATCGGTTTTCTCGCCGAAAAGCGGCGAACGCACGGCGAGATCGTCCGCGCCGTCATCAATGATGGTGCCGGCACCGGACGGGCTGAGCGGTCTCGGCAGGGAGGGCAGTGCCGGCAAGGGAGCGAGAAGTCCCGCCGGAAGGGCGTATTCTTCCTGCTGCTGCGTTTCTGGTAGCTTTTGCGGGACAGATGTCGTGCGAGCCTCGGATTTACGCCAGACAAGCCCCTGCCATTCCTCGCCATCCGCCATGAAAAGCTGCGGCTTGCAATGGTCTTCATTGTTGGCAAGCGCCGCCTTGACGATGGCATGCCAGCATTCGGGATTTTCCTTCTGGCCGCGATAACCGCAGACGACGAGATGATCAGCAGCGCGCGTCATCGCCACATAAAGCAGCCGTCGATATTCGTCTTCGGCGGCCGTCTTCAGTCGTTCTTCATCCGAGCGGATGAGATGGTTGGAAAAACCGCTGCCGGGTAGCCACACCGGGAAAGCGTCCTCACCCGCTTCGACGAAGCGCAGTTTCGGCACATGGCTGTGGTTGAAGGCTTTCGAACCGCCATCAACGACAAAAACAACCGGCGCTTCCAGGCCCTTGGAGGCGTGCACGGTCATGATGCGCACTTCGCCGCGATCCTTGTCCTGCTCGCGCTTCACTTCAGGAGAATCGGTTTCCAGAACGGACAAAAAGGCCTGCAGGCCGGGCAGGCCGGTTCTTTCGTGATCCAGCGCAAAGGACAGGAACTCATCCAGAACGTCGCTCGCCTCGTTGCCAAGCCGGCCGAGAAATTTTTTGCGCCCGTCATGCAGGGTCAGGACCGCTGCAAAGAAATCATGCACCGTGGCCGTTTTCGAAAGCGCGATGAAGCCTTCCAGCTTGGCGGCAACGGTGGAAAGGTGACTATTCTCTTCCTGCGAAAGGATTTGCAGCCGTTTCCAGACGCTTTCCGTTTCCGATCGCGTGGCGGCAATGTCGAAAACGTCATCTTCTGTCAGGTTGAAGAGCGGGCTTTTCAAAAGTGCGGCGAGTGAAAGGTCATCTTCGGGCAGGACAACGAAATGGCCGAGCCCCAGAAGGTCCTGCACGGCAATGTGGTCGGTCAGGCGAAGACGGTCGGCACCGGCAACGGGAATGTTCTTGCGCCCTTTCAACTCCCGGGTCAGCGCATTAACGAAGGCATGGCGTTTTCTGACGAGCACCAGAATATCGCCGGGCTCGACGGTACGCTCGACACCTTTCTCGATAATGGTTTCGTTTCCGATCATATCGGCGATGCGCGCGGCGATACGGCGGGCAACGATGGTGGCCGGCGCACTTTCCCGCAGCGCATCGAAGGGGGCAGTCCAATCCTCTTCGTCTTCAGTGGTTTCCGACGCCACCATGTCCCACACTTCCACAGTGCCCGGATGACCGGCCCGGTTGGATCGGTGTTCCACCGGTTCGTTATCGGCGCTGAGACCGCTGGCGTTATTCGGGTCTGAAAACACCTGGTCGACAGCGGCCAGCACATCCTGCGTGGACCGGAAGGATAGCGGCAGGCGGATGCGGTGAAAGGCCTGCTCCACAGAATCGACGCGCCTTTTGGTCTCTTCGCGCTCCTGCGAAAACCGTTCCGGCCGCGCACCCTGGAATGAATAGATCGACTGTTTTTCATCGCCCACGGCAAACAGCGTGCGCCGTCCCAAGCGGGCGCTCTCGCCCGTGAAGAAATCCGCCGCCAGCGACTGGATGATCGACCATTGCACCGGGCTCGTATCTTGCGCCTCGTCGACCAGAATATGGTCGATGCCCTGATCCAGCTTGTAATGCACCCAGGCACCCGCCGTATCGCGGTTGAGGAGGTTGGCGGCGCGCTCGATCAGGTCTTCGAAATCGAGCTGGCTTCGCTGTTTCTTCAGGTCTTCGAAATCGCCGATCAGCCTTTCGGCTAGAACAAGGGCGCATTTTGTCGCCGCCAGCATCCGCACCAGACGATAACGGTTGCGGCAGGAAACAGCATGGTCACGCGCCAGCGTCAGCGCATCGAGAAGTTCGGGGGCGGATTTCTGCATGCCCTTGTTGATGACATAGGCATCCGATTTCTTTTCCCCCTTGGCTGTCAACAGCGCCGCTTCGATGAATTGCATCCGCTGGACGGGGTCCGGGTGGCGTTTTGCCTCCCTGAGCGCATAAGCGACATCGATGACGCGTGATCCGCCTACCTCGTCGGCAAGGGCCAGATAGGTATCGAGCGCGAGGCCGGAGAGGCCGGGCAGAGGCCAGAAGGCGGCCGCCGCGGTTTCTTCGGTTTCCCCATCTGCGATCTGCATCGCCTGCCGCAACCGGGCATCGATGCCGCCAAATTGTTTGGCGTCTAGCAGAAAACCACGAAGGGCGCTGCGATTGGCGATGATGGCGGAGAGCAGTGCTTCCAGCCCGCTTTCATCGGCGAGATCGAGCACATAGGCTAGCGCCTGCGCCAGTTCCGCGTCGCGCTCCGTTGAAACCGCCGTCAGAAGTGAGCGGCGCGCCTCGGCCAGCAGCGTGGTCGCTGCGCGGTCATCGAGAACGGAGAAATGGCCGGCGACATTGGCTTCCAGCGGAAACTGGTGCAGCAACGCCTCGCAGAAGGCGTGGATGGTCTGGATTTTCAGCCCGCCCGGTGTTTCCAGCGCCTTGGCAAACAGCCTGCGCGCTTCGGCAAGCTTGATCCGATCCGGCGCCTTGCCCTCGATGGCGGCGATGCGGTCCTTGAGATCGGAGTCCGGCAAAGTAGCCCATTCCGCCAGACGGTCGAAAACACGGCTCGACATTTCCGACGCCGCGGCCTTGGTATAAGTGAGGCACAAAATCGCCGAGGGCCGGCAGCCGGCCAGAAGCAGGCGAATGACGCGCTGGGTCAGGACATGGGTCTTGCCTGAGCCGGCATTGGCCGACACCCATGCGGAACTGGCGGGATCGGAGGCAAGCCGCTGCCGGGCGCTGGTCCAGTCGATCCAGCTTTCAGGCGTGTCGGTGGCGGGGCCGGCGTCGAAGGGATCAATCGTCATCGCCGTCTCCCGGTTCTGCCGTCGACCATTCCGAAACGCGGGCGAGGTGGTCATATTCCCCGCCATAGGATTGCTGCTCCTCGGGCACCAGCCGCGAGGCAAAACCATTCTCGCCTTCACGCAGAGAATGAACGAATTTGGTGAGCTGTTCGATCGATTCCGTGGCGAGCTCAATCGCCGATTTCGGCGGTCTTTTGCTGCTTCGGCTGGAATGTTCGTTATTGACCTGATCGGCAAAGAAGCGCTCGCCCGGCCGCAGGCGAACATAGATGAGATTGTCAGGCGCGGGCGAACCGGCTTCGCGGAAGGCGCCACGCATCAGCGCTGCGGCTTCCAGCGCAAGCTGTGGATCAAGCAGCGCGCGCGCCTGATTGACGGAAGGCGCAAGCCCCGTCTTGTAATCGATAATATCCGCGTGGCCGTTCGTCTTGATGTCGATGCGGTCGGCGATCCCGGTCAGCCTTATGCCCGCCTCGGCGATTTCCTGCCCGGCGCGTGCCTCGAAAAAGCTGTGGCGGATGGACGGATGCCTTTCCTTCTCCCAGTCGATGAAGGCGCGGGCCACCGCCGCAAAACGCGGCCGCCAGATGACATCCACATGGGGAGGCAGGTTTTCCGCGTCGAAACACTCATCGAGAATGCGTTGCATGGCCGCGAGCGAGGCTGGCGTGCCGGGAATATGCGCCTCGCGGGAATAACGCTCGATGATCGCGTGATAGAGCGTGCCGCGATCGGCGGCGTTCGGATCGCGGTTGAAGGGGGCAAGCGGGTCCAGTTTCAGGATGCGTCGCGCATAGATCGAATAGGGGTCGCGGCGCAGGCGGCCCACTTCGCTGAAGGAATAGCGCGTTGGCTGCAACTCGGCCGGCGGCTTCGGGGCAGGGCGCTTTGCCGCTTCCTGATCGATACTTTCATCCATCAATCCTGCCCAATGGCGATAGGTCTCGCCGCGCTTCTTCAGGCTTTCGGCAAATTTCTCGCCGCCCAGCGCCAGAAGACGCTGCAGCCAGCGTGAGGCGACGGCGGGTGTCGAGCCCTGCCTCAGCGCGCGGGTGTAAAAAATCTGCCGGGTGCCATTTGCCATCTCGAAATCATGCGCCAGCTGGCCGATACGCCGTTCCGGCGGCTCCAGCCCAATCGCGGTCTTCATGGTGCGGGACAGAAACGGATTATTCGCTGTCTGGCCGGGCCAGAGCCCTTCATTGAGGCCGCCGATCACGACGGTGTCGACACTTTGCAGCCGTGCCTCAAGGGCGCCGAAGATGAAAATGCGCGGGTGGCGCATCGATCGTGGCTTGATCGATTCACCGGCCACCAGTGCCGCAAAAATATCGATCCATTGCGGTCCGTCCGCGTCGAGGATCTCGCCGCTTTCCATCAATTCGCCGAACAGCTCGGAAAGCTTGTCTCCCGCTTCACCGGACCAGAGTGCGGCAAGATCGTTGTTTTCATCCGCACAGATGGCTTCGATCACGCGGCCCGTCCGCTCCGCCCAGACGGACAGTGGCAATTTATCGGTGAAGGCGCGGCCGGATCGATCTCTGCGGATAAAGGCGGAGCCGAGCGGCTCGGTCGCAACGGCGATCCGCCGCGCCAGATCGCGCCCGGCCTCCGCGCTTGCCTGCGGTAGGGCCAGCCGCCAGGCGGGCGGGTACCGGTCATCGCGCTGCACCACAAGCTGTGCATCCAGAACCGCTTCCAGATTGCCGATTTCGGTTTCCACACGGCCGCCGCGCAGCGCAATCAGCTCCAGCGCTTTCGAGGCTTTCGCGAAAGCTTCATCGGAAAGCCCGAAACGGCTGAGCGGATGTTTCAGGAGGGAAATAATTGGCACGGGGTCTCCGGGCCTGAGGATGGCCTCCAGCGCCAGTTGCGTCAGCCCGGCTTGCGGGGTGGCGGAAAGCGGCGTACCGGCCGAGTCGTCGGCTTCGATGCCGAAGCGCTGTAACTCCGTCGCCACGCGTCGCGCCAGTCCGCGGTCCGGTGTAATCAATGCTGCCTGCGATGGACGGCCAGCACCCGGTGCTTCAAGGGCCAGCCGCAAAGCCACTGCGATGGCCGTTGCCTCCTCGCGCTCATTGGCGGCTTCAATAAGCGTGGCGGTTGCGAAAGCATCGTCGAAAAAGCCGGGTTGCCTGTCTTCGCGCCAGCGATTCCAGTCGCTGGTGGATTTGGCCGGTGCGAGTGCGGCCGAAAATACCGCTGCTCGCTTTTCCAGATCGCCGTCAATGGCGCCAATCTGATCCACGTCATCGCGCAGGATGCCGAGCTTCTGCAACAGCATATAAAGCCCGTATTGCGAATGGGTGCGGCTCGAAGGATCGGTGGGGTCCTCGGCAATCGCCTGCCATTGTTCCTCCGGCATGGCGAGATCGAGGCCAGGAAGCACAACGGTGCCTTGCGGCAGGGCGGCAACGGCGGCGATCAGATCGGCTGCCGCAGGAATGGAGCCCGTCGACCCTGCGGCGATGATGGGTCCCGTATCCGGCAAATTGGCAAGCCGGTTAGCTTCCGCCCGCAGGATGGCGTTGCGATGCCGGCCGGCGGAGGAACGGTTGAGTTCGGCAAGCCGCGCCGGCCAGAAGACGCTGGCGATCCGCAGGAAGTCCGCAGTCAGCTGCCACCATTGAGCGTGATCGCCAGTATCGAGATGCTGAAGCGCTTCCCAGTCCTTTTCTTCGGTATCCATCGCATCGATCACCTCGCCAAGCGCACGCGCCAGCCATATAGCATCGGCGGGGCTGGCGGGGGCGACAAGCGGCGAATCGGAATGGATGGCCCGGATGGCGTCCGGCAGGCTGTTGCGCCAGGCGAGAATGAGACGCCCCAGTTCGATGAGCCGGCCGGTGCCGGAAATCGGTGGCGCCAGATCCATGATCTCAGGGTTTTCGATCTCGAAGAAGCCGCTATCGTCATCCGTCTCACCCAGAGGCCGGATCAGCGGCAGAATGGCGGATCGGCCGCCTAGAAGATCGACGAATTCGGAGCGCAGCACGCGGGCGGAGCGCCGCGTCGGCACATAGATCGTCACCTTGGCAAGCGATAGCGGATCGGCCGGGTCGTATTTATAGCCTGATGTCAGCGTCCCATCACACAGCGTTTCCGCGAGCGTCCTGAGGAACGGTGTTCCCGCGGCGATCGTCAGGACGCGCTTTGCGTGGTGAGTAAGGGTCATGCAGAGCGTTTTTCCCTGAATTGCCGGATAATGCTTTCGGCGTCTTCTATTGCGTCGGGCGTGCCGACCGTAATCCAGTGGCCATCCAGAGAAAGCCCGAAAAGCCGGTCTTTTCCGATGGCGCGATCGAAATAGATATTGAGGTTGAAGGCATCCACCGGCGCATCGTCCAGCAGTCGCGAATCCATGGCGATGGCGCCCGCATAAACTACCGGGGTTGGGTCGCCATCGCGATACCGCGCCAGTTTTCCGTCATCCGCCAGGTTGAAATCCCTCTTCCCATTGTGTCCGGTGGTGCGATCCATGTCGACGCAGAGCAGCGCCATATCCATGCGGGCGGGATCGAAGAATTGCGCAAGCTTGCGCAGGTTGCTGACCGCATTCAATTGCTCGCCGATCCAGAAAAGATCGGCATTCATGACGAAGACCGGGCCGGGTTCCAGAAGCTTCAGGCCCTTGGCAAGTCCGCCACCGGAATTCATCAGCTGCGACTGCTCGTCGGAAATCAGGATTTCGGCGTCGGTGCGGTTTTCGAGATGAGCAATCATCTGTTCGGCGTGGTGATGCACATTGACGACGATTGTCTCGGCACCGGCTTCGACAAGGGAATCGAGCGCGTAGTCGATCATCGGCTTGCCGGCGATTTTCACGAGCGGCTTCGGGATCGTATCCGTGATCGGGCGCATCCGCGTGCCAAGCCCGGCGGCCAGCACCATCGCGTTTTTGATCGTCATCGTGGTCAACCGTCTTTCAGTCGTTAAATTCGATGCCCATGCGCAGGCACCAGTCTCTGAGCGGTGCGAGTTCCGGATGCGAAAGCGCTGCACTGAGATAGCGGAACGTCCTCGGCATATGTTTCATATAACCGGGTTTTCGATCCCGTTCCAACAGCCTCACCCAGATACCGGCAAGCTTGCAGTTGCGTTGCGCCGACATGATGGCGAAAGCCTTGAGGAAAGCGGCCTCATCGAAAGGCGTGCTTCTTCTGTTCTCGAGATAGTGCGAAAGCAGGCGCGCTTGCAGTTCGGGGGAGATGGTAACGCGGGCATCCTGCACGATGGAAGCGACATCATAGGCGGTCGGGCCGATCATCGCATCTTGAAAATCGATCAGGCCGACTTGCCGTATGCCGCTGTTTTGCGGCTGCCATATAAGGTTGGGTGAATGGAAATCGCGCAGCACAAGTCCCGTCTCACAGTCGGCGAGCTGGTCGATCAGCCTGTCCCATAGAGCGTAATAGTCGCTCTTTTCGCTATCGGTGAGGGGCTTGCCGCGTTTATGCGGCAGATACCATTCCGCCAGCAGCGAAACCTCGATCTTCATCGCCTGCCGGTCGAAGGGGGGAACCTCATAGGCGCTGCCGTCACCCACTGGCAGCAGGTCGGGCCGCGAGGCCTCGTGAAGGGCCGCGAGACAGGCGACGCTTTGCAGATAGCGGTCCTCTATCGGCGTCCCGTCAGGCGCCAGCACGCCCTCCCGCCCGAGGTTTTCCAGCAGGAGAATGCCCTGATCGGTATCCGCCGCCAGAATCTCCGGCGCGCAAAAGCCGCTATTTCTCAGATAATTGCCAATAGCCACGAAGGAACGCGCATCCTGGGCAAGATGGGCGATTTCCGCATAGGTCTTGCCTTCAGCGACGATCGCCCCTCGCATGGGGCGCCGCCAGTCCATCAGGATAAGATCCGGCCCACCAGTTGAAACGGTCTCATAGGCGCGTGTGGAAGCATCGCCGCTTAGAAAGCGCCGGGCCACATCGCCCCTGCCATTTTTCGCGAGAAATGCGCGGATGGCGAAAACCCGCTCAAGCCGTGCTTTCAGTTTTGCCGGAGCCTCGATGGCGGCGAGCCGCCCTTCGCCGGAATGTGTCAACGTTAGGGTTACGGTCTGTTCCGGCGGCAGAATATCAGTGGCGATATCCGGCCACTCGATCAGGCAGATGCCGTCCTCCAGCATCTCATCGATGCCGAGTTCGTCCAGCTCGGAAACATCCGAAAGCCGGTAAAGATCAAGATGGGCGACCGGAATGCGGGCGTCATAAGTCTGGATGATCGTGAAGGTGGGGCTCGGCACTTCGAGATCGGGCTCATCCGCCATCCCGCGGATGAAGGCTCGGGCGAGCGTCGATTTGCCGGTGCCGAGATCGCCGATGAGTGCGAGACAATCGCCGGGTTTTAAGGCCAGTGCGAGGTCTTCACCGAGCCTGATGGTGTCCTTTTCTCCCTCAAGGGGAATGGTGATCGGCAAGATGTCTTCGCTCATTCTGCGGCGATGGAATGCGGCCGTGTGCCGGAAGGAATGCGGCACGTGACGATGGTGCCGTTGCCGGGTCGGCTGTCGATGCTGACAGTGCCATGGTGCAGGCTGACGAAGCTTTCCACGATGGAAAGGCCAAGCCCTGCACCGGTTCGCCGCCCGCCATTGCCGCGCGTCGCGAAGCGGTCGAACACGCTCTTCAGCATGTCTTCAGGAATACCCGGACCCTTGTCCGCCACCGAGAACACGAAGTCACCTTCGCTGCGCTGGCAGGAGAGCTGAACCGAAGACCCTTCCGGGGCGAAATTGATCGCGTTGGTCAGCAGCTTGATGAGAATCTGCTTCAGCCGCTGGTGATCGGCCACGAGACTGCCGAGATGGGCCGGTGCAACGATCTCGAGCGAAATGCCGCTTTCCTGCAGCCGGTCGGCGATCTGCACCGAAACGTCTTCAAGCAACTCATTCAGATCATTATCCGAATAATTGAGCTGCATGATGCCGGCATCCACGGTCGCGAGATCGAGAATATCGTTGACGATGGTCAGGAGAACCGAGGAGGAGGTGGAAATATGGTCGAGATATTCCGCCTGCCGGTCCGTCAACTGGCCGATGCCGGGTGTCTTCAGGAGGTCGGTGAAACCGATGATATTCGTCAGCGGCGAGCGCAGCTCGTAGGAAACATGCTGCACGAAATCGTTCTTCAGCTCGTCGGCCTTCAAAAGCGCGTCGTTCTTTTCCTTGAGCGCCCGCTCGGCCCGCACGCTGTCGGTCATGTTGACGAAGGTCAGCATGGTCTGTGAATCGGGCAGCGGAATGATGGCATAGTCGAGCACAAGGCCGGAAAGCAGTTCCAGCGTTCCCTGTCGCGAGGGCCGCTCATCATCGAAGCTGGTAATGAACTGGCTGAAGGCGCGCCAGCCGTCCGGCCTGTCATAAGATTGTGTGCAGGCGGTTTCGATGGCGCGGATATGGGTGCCAGTCTCAGCCTGTTCCGCGGTCACGCCCCAGAGCGCCCGGAATGCCGGGTTGGAGAGGCGAATGCGCCCATCCGCACCGAACACGGCGACACCTTCGGCCAGATGGTCGATGGTTTCGCCCTGCACCTTCACCAGCGTGTTGTAGCGCATCTGCAGGTCGACCTGCTCGGTCAGGTTCTCGAAAACCCAGGTCGCGCCGCCCTGTGGATGGGCGGTTGCAATAACCCGCAGGGTCTGGCCGTTCGGCAGGTGCCAGAGATCGGTCTTGGTATCCAGCGAACGGTAGACGGAAAGCGCCGCCTCTTTCCAGTTCTTCCAGTTCAGCTGCTCCGGCAATTTGCCGGCGGTGCGCAGCCTGTCCAGAAGCTCGGAATTATCAGGGCTGGATTCGAGGAAAACGAGGTCGAAACCCCAGAGAGCCGCGAAAGCCTGATTGTAGAATTGCAGCCGCTGCCGGCCGTCGAAAATGGCGACGGGCGTTGCCAGATGATCGAGCGTTTCAGCGTGACTTTTCAGAACCCGCTTGAGTTCCTCGCTGATGGTTTCGGCTTCCGTTGCGTCGATAGCGATGCCAGCCGAACCGCCGGCTGTCTTGATATCCACGACGTCAAAGAAGGTGCGGTTTCCGGAAACAACCGTCGAAATACGGTCGTGATAGGGTGATTCCGGTGTCGCGGCCGCGCGTATCTTCTGCCGGGTAACCGTGTTCAGCAGCTCGCGTTTTTCATGAACGGCCTGGTCGGCGTCGCGTGCATCCACAGCATGCGCATAAGCGTGGTTGACCCAGGTGAGTTCGCCTTCGCCATTGCGCCGCCAGACGGGTTGTTCGATGGAATCCAGAAGCTCCTGAAATGTGGAGACCGAAGCGATCAGGCGCTCGCGCTCCACCTGCAATTCAGCGAGTTCCGCGCGCAGATTGTTGAGCGCGATGAAACGGGCAAAGGCATTGCCGCCGGAAACCCGGCCTTGAACTTCAATGACTTCGCCGCGCTGTGTTTCAATGGTTAGATCGAAACTCTGCGCATGGCTGCGGAGTTTTTCGATGGATTTTTCAAGCTGGCTTGCGGATGCCGGTTTCAGCCAGCGGCCAAAGGCCAGAAAATCGTGATCCGCCTGCGGCACACCGGTTTCTGCCGGCAGCTGTCCCAGAAATTCGGGGCGCTTATCCGCGCCGTCCCAGATGACGATGCGGCGGCTCTTGTCGGAAATCAGCGCCTCGTATTTCGCGATCTTGTGGTGGGACTGGGCAAGCGCCTGACGGTATTCGCTGCTCTCCGCCTCGATATTGCCGCGCTGCCGCACCAGCCAGACAACGGAAAACAGCGTTGCCGAAAGCATGCCGACGAAAAGCGAATAGGTGATTGTTTCTCCGGATGAAAATAGTCGCGCGCCGGTCTTTGCCACAAGCCCGTCCTGCGCCAGCGCCATGCTTGCCGAGCCGGCCAGAACCGTGCCCGACATCAGGACAGGAAGCCTCGCAACGCCTGTTCGAACCGCACTGAATACCAGCCGGCAACGCGTAAGAGCCGCGCTCAATGCCACGCCAGCATGCGTGTTTTCAACGCGTTGAACTGTCTGCTCGCGCAGATCCGAATTGTGAACCGTCATCCCCGGTCTGTCTCCGTCCTATGTGCCGCATCTTCGACAAGACATCCCATTTCGTCCCCGCCGCCCTTTGGCGTGTCCGAATCAAGTCTGATGACAATACCGCCTTCATAAATCTGCGGAAAGGGAGCGCGCAAAAAAGATGCCGCGCACTTTGTCAAGTGCGCGGCATCTAGATGTTGTGTAATTTTAGTGGATATTAACTATGATATTAATATCTGTAGTGTTCAGCCTTGAACGGACCTTCCTTCGAGATGCCGATATAATCAGCCTGAAGGTCGGAAAGTTCGGTCAGGCGCACGCCAAGCTTCTCGAGATGAAGGCGTGCGACCTTCTCGTCGAGGTGCTTCGGCAGCACGTAAACCTCGTTCTTGTATTCGCCCTGCTTGGTGAAGAGCTCGATCTGGCCCAGCACCTGGTTGGTGAAGGACGCCGACATCACGAAGGACGGGTGACCGGTGGCGTTGCCGAGGTTCAGCAGGCGGCCTTCCGAGAGCAGGATGATGCGGTTACCCTTCGGGAACTCGATCATGTCGACCTGCGGCTTGATGTTCGTCCACTTGAGGTTACGCAGCGATGCGACCTGAATTTCATTATCGAAATGGCCGATATTGCCGACGATGGCCATGTCCTTCATCTCGCGCATATGCTCGATGCGGATCACGTCCTTGTTGCCTGTCGTGGTGATGAAGATATCTGCAGACGAGATGACGTCTTCCAGGCGAACGACTTCGAAACCGTCCATGGCAGCCTGAAGCGCGCAGATCGGGTCGATTTCGGTGACCTTCACGCGGGCGCCGGCGCCCTGCAGCGAAGCGGCAGAACCCTTGCCCACATCGCCGTAACCGCAGACCACGGCAACCTTGCCGGCCATCATCACGTCGGTTGCGCGGCGAATGCCGTCGACGAGCGATTCCTTGCAGCCATACTTGTTGTCGAACTTCGACTTGGTGACGCTGTCGTTGACGTTGATGGCCGGGAAGGGCAGCAGGCCCTTCTTGCTGAGATCGTAAAGACGGTGAACGCCGGTCGTCGTTTCTTCTGTGACACCCTTCAGCGCGTCGCGCTGTTTGGTGAACCAGCCGGGGGAAGCCTTGAGGCGCTTGTTGATCTGCGCGAAGAGGATTTCCTCTTCTTCCGAACCGGGATTGGACAGAACGTCCTCGCCGGCTTCAGCACGTGCGCCGAGCAGGATATACATGGTGGCGTCGCCGCCATCGTCAAGGATCATGTTGGAGAGGCCGCCATCGGCCCACTGGAAGATCCTGTCGGTATATTCCCAATATTCTGTCAGGCTTTCACCCTTGACCGCGAAGACCGGAATGCCGGCCGCCGCAATTGCCGCCGCCGCATGATCCTGCGTCGAGAAAATGTTGCAGGAGGCCCAGCGAACATCCGCGCCCAGTTCCTTCAGCGTCTCGATGAGAACGCCGGTCTGGATCGTCATGTGAAGAGAACCGGTGATACGTGCGCCCTTCAGGGGCTTGCTTTCGCCGAATTCCTTGCGGCAGGACATCAGGCCCGGCATTTCGGTTTCGGCAATGTCCAGCTCCTTGCGGCCGAACGCGGCAAGGTTGATATCGGCGACGATGTAGTCCTTCTCAAGGCTCATGAAGTTCTCCAGATCAGAAACGCCGCGCCTTGCGGCCCGGCTTTTAAACGTAGCAGCGGTTTAGCAGGCCACGAACGATCTGGCAATGATGATATAAAGAAGTCTTTATGTCTTTATATGGTGCCGGCTCAGGCTTCTTCGCCGAAGCGGTCGGCGACCAGCGCCTCGAGCGCTTCGATCGCTTCTTTCGCCTGATTGCCGCTCGCCTCGACATAGACGCTGCATCCGGGGCTTGCGGCCAGCATCATAAGACCCATGATGGAGGTGCCGCCAACGGTCATGCCGTCTTTGGAAACCGTGATCGTCGCGTCGAAACCTTCGACCATCTGCACGAATTTGGCGGATGCCCGGGCGTGGAGACCGCGTTTATTGATGATCGGTAGTTCCCGGGTAAATGGCGACATGGGCTGACTTCTTATTTGCCGCTCAAAACGCGGCTGGCGACGTTGATATATTTGCGGCCGGCATCGGATGCATCCTGAAGGGCCTTGTCCATGTTATCTTCGCTGCGAACGCCGGCAAGCTTGATCAGCATGGGAAGATTGACCCCGGCGATGACTTCGACATTGCCGTTGTTCATGACGGAAATCGCGAGATTGGAGGGCGTGCCGCCGAACATGTCCGTCAGGATGATGACGCCATTGCCATCATTGGCACGCGCAACGGCGTCGATGATGTCCTGCCGGCGCTGATCCATGTCGTCTTCGGGACCGATACAGACCGTCTCGATCAATTTCTGGGGACCGACGACATGCTCCAACGCATGGCGAAACTCCTCAGCCAGCTTGCCATGGGTGACAAGCACTAGTCCGATCATGAAATGCTCCCTTGCACACGCACTCTCATTGCCGACTATCGCAACGCGGCAATCCTGTCCATCGGTGGGATTTCATCTTGATGAGGAAAATGCGAATCGCAAGCCTAAAATCGCCTGAATCACGGTCACTTCACATTCGTTTTAAAAAGATTCTGAGCAAGTGCAGCAAATTTTCCATAGGGCGTAAGACTGGAAAGCGGAATACGTAAGAGCGGAAGATGCCCGCCGCAGGGTAGCAACAACACTTCGTCATCTTCTGGAAGTCTTGGATTTTCAGGTGAAAGAACTGTCGTGACGGCGAAATGTAGTGGCGCGCGCGCAATGCTTTTCAACGAAACAATGCCGCTGCCGCGCAATTCCAGCAGGCCGGCGATTGTTTCCGGCCGCTCGGCGATGATGGTTTCGCCGTCGCGATACACGAAAATCTGATCGTCCGCGATCAGTGCGGCCGGCAATCCGCAGCGTTCAGCCTCCGTCAGGAAGCTGAAGGCAAGCTCGCTTTTACCGCTGCCCGATGGTCCGGCAAAGAGGATGCCGGTGTTTTGAACGACGATGGCAGTGGCGTGAAGGTTGAAGCGTTCAGCGTTCATGGGTTTCGGCCGCCGGCAGCGACAGGGTGAAGCGCGCGCCGGAAATCACGCCATATTTGTCAACGACATTTTCCGCCCGGAGACTGCCGCCATGGGCTTCGGCGATCTGCCGGCTGATGGAAAGGCCAAGGCCCGAATTCTGGCCGAACCCTTCGCTCGCCGGCCGGTCGGTGTAAAAGCGCTCGAAGATCCGGTCGATATCTTCCGCCTGAATGCCGGGGCCGTTGTCCTCCACTTGCACGATGCAGCGATCCTTGTGACGGGAAAGGCGCACGGTGATGCGGCCACTGTCCTCGGCAACGAAAGAGCGTGCATTCTCGATGAGGTTGGTAACGATCTGGCCAATGCGGAGATCGTGGCCGTTCACCACGAACGAGGTCTTTGCGCCCGCTTTCCGGTCGACAGAATAGTCGATCGTCACGCTTTTCTTTTTGGTGCTTATCTGACGGGATATGTCCACCAGACCCTTCATCAGAACATCGAGATCGAGCGGCGAGGCGTCGGCGCGCGCCAACTCGGCATCGAGCCGCGACGCATCCGAAATGTCGCTGATCAGGCGGTCTAGACGGCGGACGTCGTGGAAGATGATCTCGGTCAGGCGCTGCTTGGACTCTTCGGTCTTGGCGCGCGGCAGGGTTTCCACGGCGCTGCGCAGCGAGGTCAGCGGGTTTTTGAGTTCATGGCTGACATCGGCGGCGAAACTTTCGATGGCATCGATACGGTCGTAGAGCGCCGTCGTCATTTCACGCAGCGCAATCGAAAGATTGCCGATCTCATCCTGGCGCGCCGAGAAATCCGGTATTTCCTCACGCGTCCTTGCGCCGCGGCGCACTCGGATCGCGGCGGCCGAAAGGCGCCGCAGCGGCGTGGCGATGGTGGAGGACAGGAGCAGTGACAGCACGATATTGACCAGGGTGGCGATGCCGAAGACGCGCATGATCGCAAGGCGCTCCGCATGCACGATCTTGTCGATATCGCCCGCCTGCGTCGACAGAAGCAGAACGCCGAGCACGGCCCGGAAGCGCTGTACCGGCACAGCCACAGAAACGATCAGTTCGCCCTTTTCGGTGACGCGCACGACAGCGCCGCGAACACCCGTCAGCGCATTCATCACTTCCGGATAGATCGAGCCGTCGCCACCCGGCGCTTCCTTGTATTGCGGCAGGCTGCTGGGCTGCAGCATGCGGTTGAACATGCTGGTGAACCAGTCGCCCCAGGTCTGCGTCTCCGGCGTCACTGGCGGCAGATCGAAGCGCAGAACCTGACCGCGCGAATAAAGATGGCGGGAATCGAGCAGCAGGTTGGCGTCGGCATCGAACAGCCGTGCGCGGGTACGCGTCGGCGAGATCAGCCGCCGCAGCACCGGCGCCACCCGCTCCGGATTGATCGGGAAACTCAGGTCCTCGTCATTGGGGGCGGGGGTAATGCTCTGCCCCGCCTGCAATTCGAGCAGCTTTTCCGGATTGATGGTGATCGAATTGGTATCGACGGAGGCGGAAGCCGAGACCGCACCGGCAATGATTTCGCCCTGCGTCAACAGGCTTTCCACCCGTGCGTCGATCAGCCCTTCGCGGAACTGGTTGAGATAGAGAATGCCGCCGACCAGAACCACCGTCGCCGCAACGTTGAAGAAAAGAATGCGGCGCGTGAGGCTGGAAAACACCGCATTGCCGAAAATGCGCCGGATGATCGTCAGCGGATGGATACGATGGCGGCGTTCGCTGCCGCGTTCTTCGGCATCGTCACTATCCGAGACGGTTTCCGGCGTTTTCTTCAACACGTATTAAAGTCCTCACCACCCCAGATCGGGCGGTCCCTTCTGCTCGAGTCGGCTTCTTCAAGCCGCTTCGCGGAAGCGATATCCTACGCCATAAAGCGTTTCAATCATATCGAAGTCGCCATCGACGAGTTTGAACTTCTTGCGAAGACGCTTGATGTGGCTGTCGATGGTGCGATCATCCACATAGACCTGTTCGTCATAGGCCGCATCCATCAGCGCGTCGCGGCTTTTCACCACGCCGGGCCGCTGCGCCAGCGAATGCAGGATGAGGAATTCGGTGACCGTCAGCGTCACCGGCTCACCCTTCCAGGTGCAGGTGTGGCGTTCCTGGTCCATGGCGAGCTGCCCGCGCTCGAGCGTGCGCGCCTGCTGATCGGCGGTCGGCTTCAGCACGCTGCCGGTTGCGGCGGAAGCCTCGCGGCTGCTGGCGCGGCGCAGGATGGCTTTCACGCGTTCCACCAGAAGGCGTTGCGAAAAGGGCTTGGTGATGAAGTCGTCGGCGCCCATCTTCAGGCCGAACAATTCGTCGATCTCTTCATCCTTGGAGGTGAGGAAGATAACCGGCAGATCCGACTTCTGGCGAAGACGCCGCAAAAGCTCCATGCCGTCCATGCGTGGCATCTTTATATCGAAAATGGCGAGCTGCGGCGGACGGGCGATCAACCCGTCAAGCGCGGAAGCGCCGTCCGTATACGTTTCGACCCGGTAGCCTTCGGCTTCGAGCGCGATCGATACCGAAGTCAGAATATTCCGGTCGTCGTCGACAAGCGCGATCGTCTGCATATAGTTGGTCTCCATCGTCATTTTCTCGTAACTCCCGACATTCACCCAGCCAAGGTTGTGCGCCGCGAGCCACTCTCTTGAGTATAAAGGTGGAACAAATTGTGGCAAAGGAAAACTCGCTGCCAAATCGCCGGGCTGGAGCGAGGGATTTTGCGGAAAGGCCGCAGTTGGATTTTAATGCGTCTTCAACCGATTTAAAAAGAAATAAAATCTTTTAAATCGATTAATATATTGAAATCACTAAGTTTTTTAAAGTTTGGCTCTTGCGTTTCCAAAAGCCGCCACGTATTTTCCGTGGAAATTTCAACGGCCTTATCGTCATTAACAAGGAACGCGTCATGAACGAGCTTGGGGTTCATAATCCTGCCAATGGAGTTGCGGAACTCGGACTGGGCGAGGCCTCCCGCGTCTTTTATAACCTCAATGAGAGCGAATTATACGAAGAAGCGATCCGCAACGGCGAGGCCGAACTGACCATCGATGGTGCGCTTCGCGCCGTCACCGGCCAGCATACGGGCCGTTCGCCGAAGGACAAATTCGTCGTCCGCGATGCCTCCACCGAGAACACCATCTGGTGGGACAACAACAAGCCGCTGTCGCCGGAAAATTTCGAGTTGCTGCGCCAGGACATGCTGGCCCATGCCGCCGGAAAGACCCTCTATGTTCAGGACCTGATCGGCGGCGCCGATGAGGAAAATGCTCTGCCGACCCGCGTCGTCACCGAGCTTGCCTGGCATTCGCTGTTCATTCGCAACCTTCTTATCCGACCGAAGCAGGAAGAACTGGCGGGCTTCAAACAGAAGCTCACCATCATCAACCTGCCGAGCTTCAAGGCCGATCCGGACCGTCACGGCGTTCGTTCGGAAACCGTCATCGCCTGCGATCTCACCAATGGTCTTGTCCTCATCGGCGGCACCTCCTATGCCGGTGAAAACAAGAAGTCGGTCTTCACAGTCCTCAATTATCTCCTGCCGGCCAAGGGCGTCATGCCCATGCATTGCTCGGCCAATGTCGGTCCAGAAGGTGATTCCGCCGTGTTCTTCGGCCTGTCCGGCACCGGCAAGACCACGCTGTCGGCCGATCCGTCGCGCACGCTGATCGGCGATGACGAGCATGGCTGGGGCGAGCACGGCATCTTCAACTTCGAAGGTGGCTGCTATGCCAAGGCGATCAAGCTTTCGGCTGAAGCCGAACCGGAAATCTACGCCGCGACCCGCCGTTTCGGCACGGTTCTCGAAAACGTGGTGTTGGACGAAAACCGCGTTCCCGACTTCAACGACAACTCGCTGACGGAAAACACCCGCAGCGCCTATCCGCTGCACTTCATTCCGAATGCATCGGAAACGGGCATTGCCGACCATCCTAAGACGATCATCATGCTGACGGCGGATGCCTTCGGCGTGTTGCCGCCGATCGCCCGTCTGACGCCGGAACAGGCCATGTACCACTTCCTCTCCGGTTACACTGCGAAGGTTGCAGGCACGGAAAAGGGCGTGACGGAGCCGGAAGCGACGTTCTCAACCTGCTTCGGCGCACCCTTCATGCCACGCCACCCGGCGGAATATGGCAACCTGCTGCGCGAGCTCATCGGCAAGCACGGCGTGGATTGCTGGCTGGTCAATACCGGCTGGACCGGCGGTGCCTACGGCATCGGCAAGCGCATGCCCATCAAGGCGACCCGCGCGCTTCTGACGGCAGCGCTGACCGGCGACCTGAAGAATGCGGAATTCCGCACCGACGCGAATTTCGGTTTCGCAGTGCCGCTGTCGCTGGATGGCGTCGATAGCGCGATCCTCGATCCGCGTTCGACCTGGGCCGATGGCGCAGCCTATGACGCGCAGGCGAAGAAACTGGTGTCGATGTTCGTCACGAACTTCACCAAGTTCGAAGATCACGTCGATAGCAAGGTTCGCGATGCTGCACCGGGCCTGCTGCTTGCGGCTGAATAAATAGAGCCTCATTCGTGAGGAGGAGGGGACCCGGCCTTGTGCCGGGTTCTTTCGTTTTCTCCGCTGTTTTCATTTTTTGCGATCTGTGGCATCACCGGCGCGGAGAAAGATCATGGCCAGCGACCCGCTTTACATCAGCAACCGTATCACCATCGCCGGCTGGGAGCTGACGGAGCAATTCGTGCTGGCCGGCGGGCCGGGCGGCCAGAACGTCAACAAGGTCTCGACGGCGGTTCAGCTGTTTTTCGACATTGCCAATTCACCGTCTCTTTCGGACCGGGTGAAGACCAATGCCCTGCGCCTCGGTGGCAGGCGTGTGTCGAAAGAAGGCGTGCTGATGATCGAGGCGAGCCGGTTTCGCAGCCAGGAGCGCAATCGCGAAGATGCGCGCGAACGGCTGAAGGAGCTGATCCTCGAAGCCGCCGCCCCGCCGCCGCCGGTGCGTAAGGCCACCAAGCCGACCAAGGGCTCGGTCGAGCGCCGCCTGAAGGCGAAGTCCGGCCGCTCCGATATCAAGAAAATGCGCGGCAAGCCCTCGGGCGAATAGGGGCCAAATGTTTCGCGCTTGTCATAGAGCTTCAAATATCGTCTGGTAAGCCTCCCTACAACCAAGGAGGGTGCTATGGGTCTGTTCAATTTCATCAAGGAAGCGGGAAAGAAGCTCGGTATCGGCGGCGATGATGCGCCCGATGTCGAAGCGGTCAAGAAGGAACTCGCTTCCCACGATCTCGGCACGGACAAGGTTCAGGTCGAGGTGGTAGACGACAAGGTCGTTCTGAAGGGCGAAGTGGCCGATCAGTCGGTCTTCGAAAAGGCGGTTATCGCGGTCGGCAATACGCTCGGCATTTCCAAGGTCGAGGCGGGTGAGTTGAAAGTGGCCGAAGCGCCCGCGAAGGAGCCGGTGTTCTATACGGTCAAGAAGGGCGACAATCTCTGGAAGATCGCTGAAGCGCAATATGGCAAGGCCAATGGCGCGAAGAACAACATCATCTTCGAAGCGAACAAGCCGATGCTGACCCATCCCGACAAGATTTATCCCGGCCAGGTTCTGCGTATTCCCGACCTTGCGTAGTAGCGGCTCTTAACCGCTGCAATGGAGATGCCGCCTTGTGCGGCATCTTTCACAATTTGCGAAGCGCCACCGTATCGATCAGGTGGTTCTTGCCTTTGCGCAAGATAAGATCGGCGCGCGGGCGCGTCGGCACGATGTTCTGGCGCAGGTTCTTCAGGTTGATGTTCTGCCAGAGGCCTTCGGCAATGCTGAGCGCGGCTTCTTCACTGATCGAGGCATAACGGTTGAAGAACGAATTGGGATCGCGGAAGGCGGTTTTTCTGAGATTCATGAACCGGTTCACATACCAGTTGTGAATGAGGTCCTCGTCCGCGTCGATATAGATCGAGAAATCGAAAAAGTCGGAAACGATCGGCACAATCCGCCCCCCCGCCGGCAGGTCGCGCGATTGCAGTACATTAATGCCTTCGAAGATCAGAATATCCGGCTGGTCGATGACAGTGAACTCATTCGGCAGAACGTCATAGGTCAGGTGCGAATAGCGCGGTGCTTTCACATTGGGCTGGCCCGCCTTGATCGCCGACAGGAAACGCAGGAGCGCGCCGATATCGTAGCTTTCGGGAAAGCCCTTGCGCTCCATCAGGTTTTCGCGCCGCAGAACCTCATTCGGATAAAGAAATCCGTCTGTCGTGATGAGATCGACCTTCGGGCTGGAGGGCCAGCGCGCCAGAAGCTCCTTCAGGATACGCGCCGTCGTCGATTTGCCAACCGCCACAGAGCCGGCAATGCCGATGACAAAGGGCGTCTTGTTGACGTCAGCCATATTGAGAAAGCGGTTGCGCTGCTCGAAAAGCAGCTGTGACGCCTCGACATGCGAGGATAAAAGGCGCGACAGCGACAGGTAAATGCGCCGCACTTCGTCCAGATCGATCGGGTCGTCCAGCGAGCGCAAGCGTTTGACCTCATCGGCGGAAAGCGTCAGTGGCGTGTCAGCGCGAAACTTCGCCCATTCTTCCGAACTGTAGAAGTGGTATGGCGAATATTCATCCGGCCGGAAATGATCGAGTGTGCTCGGCATGCCTCTCTCCCCGCTGCCTGCCTCGACATTCATGATGTCGGCCTCGCCGCCTTTTCCGCAAGGCCGGTTTGACCGGTCCGGCGCTCCAGCTCGGCAAAAACCTCGTCCAACGGAATGTCGGCAATCTTCAGCACCACCAGCAGATGGTAAAGCAGATCGGCGGCTTCGTTCTTCAGCCCGTCGCGATCTTTCGCGATGGCTGCGATGACGGCTTCCACCGCCTCTTCGCCAAGTTTTTTCGCTGCGCGTTCCTGGCCGGCAGCAACCAGCTTGGCCGTCCAGGATTCGTCAGGAGAGGCAGCGGCACGGGTCGCGACGATGCGTTCCAGATCGGAAAGGGAAAATGCGCTCATGAGAAGTTCCTGCAATCAGTCGAGACGCATGGCGATGCCATGCTCGGCCATGTAGCTCTTGGCTTCACCGATCGAATAGGTGCCGAAATGGAAGATGGAGGCGGCAAGTACCGCAGTTGCATGGCCATCGCGAACGCCAGCCACCAGATCATCCAGTGTTCCGACGCCGCCCGAGGCGATGACGGGCACGCGAACCTGATCGGCAATGCTGCGCGTCAGGCCGATATCATATCCGCTTTTGGTGCCGTCGCGGTCCATCGAGGTGACAAGCAATTCACCCGCGCCGCGTTCGACCATTTTGATGGCGAATTCCACGGCGTCGATACCGGTCGGCTGGCGTCCGCCATGGGTGAAGATTTCCCAGCGGCCGGCTTCCCCATCCTTCGAAACGCGCTTGGCGTCGATGGAAACGACGATGCACTGGTTGCCGAACTTGTCGGCCGCCTGCGCCACGAAGTCAGGATCCTTCACCGCCGCAGAATTGATGGAAACCTTGTCCGCGCCGCAAAGGAGCAGCTTGCGGATGTCAGCAACGGCGCGGACCCCGCCGCCGACGGTCAGCGGCATGAAGCAATGATCAGCGGTGCGCGAGACGACATCGAAGATCGTATCGCGATTGTCCGAGGAGGCGGTGATGTCGAGAAAGCAGAGCTCGTCCGCTCCTGCCGCGTCATAGGCTTTCGCCGCTTCGACGGGGTCACCGGCATCGATCAGGTCGACGAAGTTCACGCCCTTGACGACGCGGCCGTCTTTGACATCAAGGCAGGGAATAACACGGGCTTTGAGGGTCATGCGCGTACCTCCTTCGCGGCCTTGATGAGGGCAAGTGCCTCGGCAGGGTCGATGCGCCCATCATAAAGCGCGCGGCCTGAAATCGCACCCTCGAGCTTTGCGGCATCCGGCTGCAACATGCGTTTGATGTCTTCGATGGAGGCAAGGCCGCCGGAGGCGATGACCGGGATGGAGACGGAATCCGCCAGTTCCAGCGTCGAGGCCCAGTTGATGCCGGCCAGAATGCCGTCACGATCGATATCGGTGTAGATGATGGCCGCGACGCCGGCACCTTCAAAGCGTTTGGCCAGTTCGATGACGCCGAGTTCGGACGCTTCCGCCCAGCCTTCCACGGCAACCTTGCCACCCTTGGCATCGATGCCGACGGCGACCTGGCCGGGGAAACGCTTGCAGGCTTCCAGAACGAGAACCGGATCGCGCACCGCCACGGTGCCGAGAATGACGCGCGCAAGCCCACGGCTCAGCCACGCTTCAATATGATCGAGCGTGCGGATGCCACCGCCGAGCTGCACCGGATTTTTCGTCGCTTTCAGAATGGCGTCGACCGCCTCGCCATTGACTGTCTGGCCGGCGAACGCGCCATTGAGATCAACCACATGCAGCCATTCGAAGCCTTGGTCCTCGAAGGCCTTCGCCTGTGCGCCGGGGTCCTCGTTGTAGACGGTGGCCTGGTCCATATCGCCGAGTTTCAGGCGAACGCACTGGCCGTCTTTAAGGTCGATTGCGGGAAAAAGAATCATGTCAGGGCTTCCAGCGCAGGAAATTGGAAATCAGGGCAAGGCCGAGCGTCTGGCTTTTTTCCGGGTGGAACTGCGCGCCCGCCAT
This sequence comes from Agrobacterium sp. CCNWLW32, assembly GCF_037083425.1. Classification (NCBI taxonomy): domain Bacteria; kingdom Pseudomonadati; phylum Pseudomonadota; class Alphaproteobacteria; order Hyphomicrobiales; family Rhizobiaceae; genus Agrobacterium; species Agrobacterium sp. CCNWLW32. Next base: position 13,399 of record NZ_JBAOJM010000005.1, on the reverse strand, counting down.
ATTGTCGCGACCGACGAAAGCCGTCATCGCGCCACCGTAGTTGGTGGTGGCGATGACATCCGTCGAGTGCTTTGCCGACAGATGATAGGAATGCACGAAATAGGCGTGCAACCCATCCGCTCCGGTCTTGATGCCGTCGAAAAGCGGGTGAGCGTGGCGGATTTCCAGCGTGTTCCAGCCGATCTGCGGGATTTTGAGGCTGGGGTCGGACGGCGTCATTTCCACGACGTCACCCTCAATCCAGCCGAGTCCGGTACTGACAGTCTTTTCGAGCCCGCGCGAGGACATCAGCTGCATGCCGACGCAGATGCCGAGGAAGGGGTGCGCTTTTTTCTCGACGGCTTCGATGAGCGCCTCATGCATGCCGGGAACGGCTTCGAGACCCGCCCGGCAATCCGCATAGGCGCCGACGCCCGGCAGGACGATGCGGTCTGCCGAGGCGACGTGATCCGGCTTGTCGGTCAGGTCGATGGTTGCATTGATGCCGGCTTCGCGGGCGGCACGCTCGAAAGCTTTGGTGGCCGAACGCAGATTGCCCGAACCGTAGTCGATGATCGCGACACGCATGTCAGCGCCTTCCATTCAAGTCGAAAAGAAACGATCCGGCGGGATCGTTGACGAAATTTCTGCCGCCTCTGTTTTGCGGCGAAGGAGACCAGACCGGCTGGGACAGCTGCTCCGCCGTTTCGGCGTCTTCGGAGAGACCGGAGAAATATATGTCTTCGGCGCTCGAAAGATCAGGGGCGGAAACGACTGACGTCAGCTTCCAGCCTTTGCGGATCAGGTGCCGGACGAGAAAATTGCGTCCCTCCAGCGCCGTGATGATCCCGATTGCGAAACCGCAGAGAAGGCCAACTGGTTCGAAGCCGGCTAATATTGAGATCTGGCCGGCCAGGATGAGCGCGATGATGATGACGGCCGTCGCCAGCCAGAGCCGGTTGATGGCGAGCCAAAGCCAGGGCGCAATCAGGGCCAGCCACACAAAACGGTCTGCAATGAAGCGGGTCGTCTTGTGGTCCCTGTCCGGCCCGTTGGGGGCTTCCAGAACGAGATAGCTTGTCATGGGCTTCCTGACAGCTTTGGCGTCAGGCCAGCATGCCCTTTGTCGAGGGAACGCGGCCTGCCTGCCGGGGGTCGATTTCGGTTGCCGTGCGAAGAACGCGGGCAACGGCCTTAAAGCATGTTTCGGCGATATGATGGTTGTTGGCGCCGTAATGGTTCAGGATATGCAGCGTGATGCCGGCATTCTGGGCGAGCGCCTGAAAGAATTCGCGCACCAGCTCGGTATCGAAGGTGCCGATCTTCGGTGCGGAAAAATTGACGTTCCAGACGAGAAAGGGCCGGCCGGAAATATCGACGGCGGCCTTGGTCATCGTCTCGTCCATGGCAAGATCGAGCGAGGCATAACGGGTAATGCCGCGCCGGTCGCCCAGCGCCTTGGCAATCGCCTGGCCGATGGCAATACCGGTATCTTCCACGGTGTGATGGTCATCGATATGCAGGTCGCCCTTGACCTCGATCTCCATGTCTATCAGCGAATGGCGGCTCAGCTGGTCCAGCATATGGTCGAAAAATCCCACGCCGGTGGAAATTGTCGACTTGCCGGTGCCGTCGATATCCACGCGCACCGAAACCGCGGTTTCGTTGGTCTTGCGGATAATCTCGCCTTTACGTTCTGCCATTTTGGCCGCTCCGTGAAAATGTTGCCGTTCCTTATCAGCACGGGACACAAATATCCAGTTGTTCCATCGTCTTGCATGACACGCCGAAAACGGTGCGTCGCCGCGAAGATTGCAATCGTGAAAAGCAAACTTACATAGAAACCGAGAAGGGCCGCATCCGGCCCGTTAACCCCAGGCCCGGCAGGGCAGACAGGTGTTTGATGACAACAATTATTACAGTCAGAAAGGGCGGCAAGGTCGTCATGGCTGGCGATGGCCAGGTGAGCCTTGGCCAGACGGTCATGAAGGGCAATGCCCGTAAGGTTCGCCGTATCGGCAAGGGTGAAGTGATTGCCGGTTTTGCCGGTGCGACGGCGGATGCCTTCACGCTGCTCGACCGTCTTGAGAAGAAACTCGAGCAATATCCGGGGCAGCTCATGCGCGCAGCCGTCGAGCTTGCGAAGGACTGGCGGACGGATAAATATCTGCGCAACCTCGAAGCAATGATGCTGGTGGCCGATAAAACCACCACGCTTGCCATCACCGGTAATGGCGATGTGCTGGAACCGGAACACGGCGCGATCGCCATCGGTTCCGGCGGCAATTACGCCTTTGCGGCGGCCCGCGCCATGATGGACACAGACAAGTCCGCCGAAGAGGTGGCGCGCCAGTCGCTCGATATTGCAGCCGATATCTGCGTTTATACCAACCACAATCTCGTCGTCGAAACCCTCGACGCTGAGTAAGCTCAATTTCTCACCAATGGGTCCTGTGGGCCGGGCCTGGATGGCCGGCCGGAGCAGGAAAGCCGAGAGGATAGAATGACAACTTTTTCTCCCCGGGAAATCGTCTCGGAACTCGACCGCTTCATCATCGGCCAGCATGAAGCCAAGCGTGCGGTCGCGATTGCGCTGCGTAATCGCTGGCGCCGCCAGCAGCTCGATGAGAGCCTGCGCGACGAAGTCATGCCCAAGAATATTCTGATGATCGGACCGACAGGTGTCGGCAAGACGGAGATTTCGCGCCGTCTCGCCAAGCTTGCCGGCGCCCCCTTTATCAAGGTCGAAGCCACGAAGTTCACCGAAGTCGGCTATGTTGGCCGCGATGTCGAACAGATCATCCGCGATCTGGTCGAGATCGGCATTGGCCTCGTGCGTGAAAAGAAACGCGCAGAAGTGCAGGCCAAGGCGCATCAGAGCGCCGAGGAACGGGTGCTCGATGCGCTGGTGGGATCCACGGCATCGCCCGGCACGCGTGAAAGCTTCCGCAAGAAGTTGCGTGATGGCGAGCTGGACGACAAGGAAATCGACATCGAGGTGGCGGATAGCGGCTCGGGCATGCCCGGTTTCGAAATTCCTGGCATGCCGGGCGCCAATATCGGCGTTCTCAACCTGTCGGAAATGTTCGGCAAGGCCATGGGCGGACGCACCAAGAAGGTGCGCACGACGGTATCAAAATCCTATGCCGATCTCATCCGCGATGAATCCGACAAGCTGCTCGACAATGAAATGATCCAGCGCGAAGCGGTGAAATCGGTCGAAAATGACGGCATCGTTTTCCTCGACGAGATCGACAAGATCGCCGCCCGCGATGGCGGCATGGGCGCGGGCGTCTCGCGTGAAGGCGTGCAGCGCGACCTGCTGCCGCTGGTCGAAGGCACCACAGTCTCGACGAAATATGGCCCTGTCAAAACCGACCACGTCCTGTTCATCGCATCGGGCGCGTTCCATGTGGCGAAGCCTTCGGATCTTCTGCCGGAACTTCAGGGTCGCCTGCCGATCCGCGTCGAGCTGAAGCCGCTGACGAAGGAGGATTTCCGCCGTATCCTGACGGAAACGGAAGCAAGCCTTATCCGCCAGTACAAGGCGCTGATGGCGACGGAAGAACTGGATCTCGATTTCACCGATGACGCAATCGATGCTCTGGCCGATGTGGCCGTTCATCTCAATTCGTCGGTCGAGAACATCGGTGCGCGTCGCCTGCAGACGGTGATGGAGCGTGTTCTGGACGAGATTTCCTTCAACGCGCCGGATCGCGGAGGCTCCGCCATCAAGATCGACCAGGAATATGTCAAAAAACATGTGGGCGATCTCGCCGCCGACACGGATTTGTCGCGCTATATTCTCTGAAGACTTCGGGGATCCGAGAAAGAAGAGTGCGGCCATATTTGCCGCACTCTTTTATTTTATCCGCCTTGTCTCGCATTCAGCCCGCATTTTGTTTATGGGAAGGGCTGCATTCCGGTTGGAACCGCTTTAGTGGAATGATCCGGTTTTCCCAGCGTATTTCGCTGGCGGAAACCGCAGGCTTGAGAAAAGGCATTCGCTCGTGCGCAAAACTCTTCTGGCATTTGCCGCTGCTTTGGCGGTCACCGTCACCGCGTCTTCTTACGTCGAAGCCGCGACGGTCGTTCCGCCGGGCAATCGCAATGCCGAACAGCCGGGTGTTCCCGGCGCTTCCGCAAAAAGAACCAAGGCGTCCAACACGTCTTTCGAGCGCAAATACCAGAAGGTCATCGAGCTTTTGTCTTCCGACAAGGCCCTGATCGCCAAGATCAAGTCGACGGCCGGGCGCTACGGCATCGATCCGATCCATATGATCGGCGCGATCGTCGGCGAACATACCTATAATGTCGACGCTTATGACCGGCTGCAGTCCTATTACGTCAAGGCCGCCTCCTATGCCGGCGGCAGCTTCCGTTTCGGCTACAAGGACGAAACCATCGCGCAGTTTCTGACGCATTCGCAATTTGCCAAATGCCAGTCGAAAAAGGATTCCTACAGCCTCTGGAATTGCCGTGAAGATGTCTGGGACGACAGTTTCCGTGGTAAGACCGTCGATGGCGTGGCCTATCCGAACAACCGTTTCAGCGCCGTATTCTTCCAGCCCTTTTATGCCGGCCAGACTTTTGGCCTCGGCCAGATCAACCCGCTGACGGCGCTGATGTTGTCCGACATGGTGTCGAGAACCTCCGGTTACGAGAGGCTGGATGAAAACGATGCCACAGCGGTCTATACGGCGATCATGGACCCGGACCGGTCACTCGCCTTCATGGCCGCCTCCATCCGCAAGTCTATCGATGATTACCGGTCGATTGCCGACATGGATATTTCGAAAAATCCGGGTGTGACCTCCACGCTTTATAATGTCGGCGGATCGCAGCAGCGTGCCGCCGCCCTTGCCCAGAAGAACCGGCAGCGCGCCTCGGGCGGGGAACAGCCGCTGTTACCGGAAGAAAACTACTACGGCTGGCTGGTGAACGACCGCCTCAAGGATCTGCAGGCGCTTTTGTAGAAAAAGACGACTATCGGCCCCATTGTTTCCAAAACGGAAATAATATTTGGCTGACTGCCGCAATTGACGAGCGCCCGTCTCCGCGTCCAATCTGTATCTCCAGAATAGAGGAGGCGCATGTGAGCCGCACGAATAAATTCGGTCTTTCCATCGATGACAGGCTTTATGCCTTTCTGACTGACGACGTCCTGCCAGGCACAGGTCTGGACAGTGAGGCGTTCTTCGAAGGTTTTTCGACCATTGTTCACGAGCTTTCTCCGAAGAACCGTGAATTGCTGGCAAAGCGCGACGCCCTGCAGGAAAAACTGGATGGCTGGTATCGGCAGAATGGCGCTCCGGTAGATTTTGATACCTATGAGGGATTTCTGAAGGAAATCGGCTATCTGCTGCCGGAAGGTCCTGGCTTCAAGGTGGAAACCAGCAACGTCGACCCTGAAATTGCTGCCGTTGCCGGCCCGCAGCTCGTCGTTCCGGTTATGAATGCACGTTATGCACTGAATGCCGCGAATGCCCGCTGGGGTTCGCTTTACGACGCACTTTACGGCACGGATGCCATTTCCGATGCTGACGGTGCGGAAAAGGGCAGGGGCTATAACCCCGGGCGCGGCGAGAAGGTCATCGCCTGGGCGCGAAACTTCCTCAATGAATCCGCGCCGCTGGAAACGGGAAGCTGGTCCGATGTGACCGGTTTCGAGATCGAAAATGGCCTGTTGCAGCTTGCCATCGGCGACGCCAAGACTGGCCTCAAGGATGCAGCCCAGTTCAAGGGTTTCAGCGGCGAAGCAGCAAGGCCTGCAACGATCCTTCTTGGCAAGAACGGTCTGCACACCGAGATTGTCATCGATCCCACGACCGAAATCGGCAAGAGCGACAAGGCGGGCATCTCCGATGTCATTCTTGAATCGGCGCTGACGACCATCATGGATTGTGAGGATTCGGTTGCCGCCGTCGACGCCGAGGATAAGGTGCTGGTTTACGGCAACTGGCTTGGCCTGATGCGCGGCGACCTGACGGAGGAGGTTTCGAAGGGCGGCAAGACCTTCACCCGCAGCCTCAATCCGGATCGCTATTACACGGCTCCCGATGGCGCGGCGCTGACGCTGCCGGGCCGTTCCCTGATGCTGGTGCGCAATGTCGGTCATCTCATGACCAATCCGGCGATCCTCGACAGGGACGGCCGCGAGGTGCCTGAGGGCATCATGGATGCCGTCGTCACGGCGCTGATCGCTCTTTATGATGTCGGTCCGTCCGGGCGTCGTCAGAATTCCCGCGCCGGCTCGATGTATGTGGTCAAGCCGAAGATGCACGGGCCGGAGGAAGTGGCCTTCGCCAACGAAATCTTCAGCCGGGTCGAAAAGCTTGTCGGCATGGCGCCGAACACCATGAAAATGGGCATCATGGATGAGGAGCGTCGTACCACGATCAACCTCAAGGAAAGCATTCGCGCCGCGAAGGATCGTGTCGTTTTCATCAATACGGGCTTCCTCGACCGCACCGGTGACGAAATCCACACCTCGATGGAAGCGGGTCCGATGATCCGCAAGGGCGACATGAAGCAGGCGGCATGGATCGCCGCTTACGAGAACTGGAACGTTGATATCGGCCTCGAATGCGGCCTTTCCGGCCATGCGCAGATCGGCAAGGGCATGTGGGCCATGCCGGATCTGATGGCGGCGATGTTGGAGCAGAAGATCGCGCATCCGAAGGCCGGCGCCAACACGGCCTGGGTGCCGTCACCGACCGCAGCGACGCTGCATGCCACGCATTATCACAAGGTCGATGTCGCCGCCGTCCAGGAAGGACTGAAAAGCCGCGGCCGCGCGAAGCTTTCCGATATCCTGTCCGTGCCGGTCGCGCCGCGTCCCAACTGGGCGCCGGAAGAAATCCAGCGTGAACTCGACAACAATGCGCAGGGTATTCTCGGCTATGTCGTGCGCTGGGTCGATCAGGGCGTCGGCTGCTCCAAGGTGCCTGATATCAACAATATCGGGCTGATGGAGGACCGCGCCACGCTGCGCATCTCCGCGCAGCATATGGCGAACTGGCTGCGCCATGGCGTGGTGACAGAGGAACAGATCGTCGAGACCATGAAGCGCATGGCCGCCGTGGTCGATACGCAGAATGCCGACGATCCGGCCTATCTGCCGATGGCATCCGATTTCGACGGATCGGTGGCATTTCAGGCGGCTGTCGAACTGGTGCTGAAGGGCCGCGAACAGCCGAATGGTTACACCGAACCGGTTCTGCACCGTCGTCGTCTGGAACTGAAGGCCAAACAGGCGGCCTGACACCGTCAGCAGTCCTGAGAAACAAAAAAGCCGCCGGGGGAAATCCACGGCGGCTTTTTCTTGTCCGGTATCTGATCTTTATTGGATCACGACGACTTTCGTGCTGCGGCCGGGGCGGACGCGGCTGTATAGGTCGATGACGTCCTGGTTGATCATGCGGATGCAGCCGGAAGAGGCGGCGGTGCCGATCGAGGCCCATTCGGGCGAACCATGGATGCGGAACAGCGTGTCCTGTCCCTTTTCGTTGAAGAGATACATGGCGCGCGCGCCGAGCGGGTTGGAAAGGCCCGGTCCCATGCCGGCCTCGACATATTTGGCCACTTCCGGCTTACGGTCCGCCATTTCCTTCGGCGGATGCCACATCGGCCATTCCTGCTTCCAGGCGACATAGGCTTCACCGGCCCAGGCGAAACCCGCCTTGCCGACGCCGATGCCGTAACGAACCGCACGGTTGCCGGAGAGGATGTAATAGAGGTAACGCTCGCGCGTGTTGACGATGATGGTGCCGGCGCGTTCGGATGTCTGGAATTCGACAATCTGACGGCGATACTTCTCGTTGACACGGTTGATCGGAATGGCCGGCAGCGCATAGCCCGCATCGGTCACGGCACCGTAAACATCGTTGAAGATCTGGACCGTTTCGACCTTCGCCGGAACGGGGTCAGCAACCGGAACAGACGCTGCGATCTTGCCGGAGGTCGGAGCGGAGGATTGGGAGGTAGTTTCGGCGCAGCCGGCCAGAGCCAGTGCTGCCGTCAGACCGAGTAAGGTCAATGGGGTGCGGATGCGCATGTCGTTCTCGCGGAAAATTCGCCAAATTGTGCGAAGGAGTAGGCTTAATTGGATAAATCGGTTATTTTCCATTCAGCCGCTCTTGGCAAGCCGTTGCGCCGCCGCGAGACGGTTGTGCCTTTAAAATTGCCGGTTGATTGCCTTTTTGCAACAATAGGCCAAACGCTTCAGCAGCCTTTATCCATGACTATTCTTTCCGTTACCAACAATAATCCGTTAATCGACGGCCGCCAGTCGGACAAGGCGATGCTGGTGCGTCGCGGCGTTCAGGTGCTTCTGCACGAAATGCGCCATTCGGTGCTGCCGGAGCTGCCGCTTGCAAGCGGGCGACGGGCCGATCTCATCAGTCTGTCGGTCAAGGGTGAAATCTGGATCATCGAAATCAAATCCTCCATCGAGGATTTCCGTGTCGATCGCAAATGGCCGGAATATCGCCTGCATTGCGATCGGCTGTTCTTCGCCACCCACCCGGAGGTTCCGACCGACATATTCCCGGAGGAATGCGGGCTGATCCTCTCGGATGGATATGGTGCCCATATGCTGCGCGATGCGCCGGAACATAAATTGCCGCCGGCGACCCGCAAATCGGTGATGCTGGATTTCTCGAGAACCGCCGCGACCCGGTTGATGCTGGCAGAATGGACAACCGGGCGCAGCTTTGGCGAATAAGTATCGTTACTTTGGGGCGCGTTTCGCGAGAATGCGCTGCAAGGTGCGCCGATGCATATTGAGCCGGCGTGCCGTTTCCGAAACGTTGCGCTCGCACATTTCATAGACACGCTGAATATGCTCCCACCGAACCCGGTCTGCCGACATGGGGTTTTCGGGAACTTCGGTCTTTTCACCCTTGCGCTGCGTCAGCGCATTGAAGACATCGTCCGCATCGGCGGGCTTGGCCAGATAGTCCAGCGCCCCGAGTTTTACGGCGGTAACGGCGGTTGCAATATTGCCGTAGCCGGTCAGAACGACGATCTGCGTATCGTCCCGGTTCTGCCTGATCGCCTCGATGACTTCCAGACCATTGCCATCCGCAAGCCTCAGATCGACCACCGCATACTTCGGCGGCGCAGCCCTGGAACGGGCTATACCGTCACTCACCGTCTCGGCCGTATCGACGGCAAAGCCGCGTGTTTCCATTGCCCGGGCAAGCCGGCGCAAAAACGGGCCGTCATCATCGACGATCAGCAGCGATCTGTCGGGCCCGATCGGATCGCCGTCGTCCGTTGGCGCGCTGGTGGAGTTGTTCTGGTCTTCTGTCTTCATGTTTGCGGCCTTCCGGCAACTTCGTCGGCTTTGTTTTCTTCTTCTTATCGCCGCTTCAACGTGGATGGTAAAGTCAACGGTTTCTTTTATCGTCCATAAGTGCTCGAGGCCAGACGATTGTGACCCTTGCTCCCTTTTCGCTTGTGCCGCGATTTTCAAAAGTGACACTGGCGCCGGAGCGCTCCAGCAGGGTCTTGGCGATGAAAAGCCCGAGCCCGAGCCCGCCCGCCCGTGTGTCGTTGTGACGTTCGGTCACATAGGGCTCGCCGATGCGGGCAAGCACATCATGGGCATAACCCGGCCCGTCGTCTTCAATGATGACGGCGACGTTCTGCTGATCGTAATCCACCGTTACGGTGACCTTTTCCCGCGCATAATCCACGCCGTTTTCAATGAGGTTGCCAAGACCGTAGATGATACCGGCATTGCGGATACCGACCGGCTCGTCGGCGCGATTGTTCTTTTCAACGAGTTCGAGGCGGATGCCGAATTCCCGGTGCGGCGCCATCACCTCCTCGATCAGCGAGGAGAGCGGCAGGCGGCGCATATGTTCTTCGTTGTCGGTGGAAAGAGAGGTGAGCCGGCGCAGAATATCGCGGCATCTTTCGCTCTGGCTGCGCAGCAGCGCTATGTCTTCGCCAAATTTTTCGTCGTTTCCTAATTCCCGCTCCATCTCTTTCGCAACGACGCTGATGGTTGCGAGCGGCGTGCCAAGCTCATGTGCCGCGGCCGCCGCCAACCCATCCAGCTGTGAGAGATGTTTTTCCCGCTCCAGCACCAGTTCGGTTGCAGCCAGCGCATCCGCCAGCTGGTTTGCCTCATGCGAAACGCGATAGGCATAAAAGGCCGCAAACGAGGTCGTGGCGATGATGGCGACCCAGGTGCCGACATGCAGCAGAAGCTGGATCGGCAAAACCTCGCCGGGATACCACGGAACCGGAAAGGGAGAAAAAGCGATCGCTGTCGAGCAGATGACGGCAAAGGCAAGAAGAATAAGCGAGTGCCGAAGCGGCTGTGAGGCAAACGCAATGATGACCTGCACGCAGATCAGCGGCGCGAACGGATTGGAGAGACCACCCGTGATGTAGATAAGCGCCGTCAATTGCAGCAGGTCGAAGGCCAGCAGCAATGTCGCTTCCCAGGGCTCCAGCCGATAGGTTGAGGGAAAACGGGCGGTGAGAAACAGGTTGGCGAGCGCCAGTGCCGCAATCAATAGGCCGCAGGCCAGAAGCGGCAGGGGGAAATTGAGCCCGAAGGCGACAAACAGGATTGTCGCCGTCTGTCCGGCGACCGCCAGCCAGCGCAGCCAGACAATGGTCTGCAGCCTTATCCTGCGGCTGGCGCGGCCAAGCCTCGTGGTTTCGATCGAATGGCCAGCCACTTTCGTCTCCTTTACCCTCTTTATCGTCATCACGTTCCGCGCGATTTTGCACGGCTGGTCGGCAGGGCCGATGCCGGGTCCTCCGGCCATGGATGGCGTGGATAACGTCCGCGCATATCCGCCCGCACGTCCTTCCAGGATCCCGCCCAGAAACCGGGAAGATCGCGTGTCGTCTGTATCGGCCTGTGTGCCGGCGAGGTCAATTCCAGGAGCAGCGGCAACCGCCCCTGCGCAATCGATGGGTGAGCCCTCAGTCCGAAAAGCTCCTGCACACGAATGGAAAGCGTCGGTTCGCTGGCATCGTAACGGATGGGGTGCCGCTGGCCCGTCGGTGCTTCGAAATGCGTGGGCGCCAGCCTGCCGAGGTCGCGCCCTACCTCATGCGGCACCAGGGACAGAATCCCGTCGGAAAGGCTGCCGGGCCGGATGTCCTGCAGGCTGCGCGCGCCGTTCTGAAAAGGGACGAACCATTCGTCCAGCCGCGAAAGCAAGGCCTCGTCGCTGACATCAGGCCAGGGGTCGCCGATACTGGCGTTCAGAAAGCCGATTCTGTCGCGCAGCTGCAGCGTCTCTTTCGAAAACGGAAGAATGTCGATGCCGAATTCCCTGATACCATTGGCGAGCGCCTGGGCCGCCTGTTCACCCTCGGGGCGGGGCAGGGGTGTTTCGTCGAGGATGATGGCGCCAAGCCGCGTCACCCTTCGCGCACGCGCCTGGCCGCTCGCCTTGTCGAAAAGCAGCTGGTCCTGCTGAACGATGAGGTGCGGCATCCGCTCTTCTATATCGGTCCTTTCTATGCCCGCTGCCGCAAGGATGCGCGGTTGCGCCGCCCGTCCGGTAATATCGGCCACGACAAGCATTTTGCTCGCCGCCAGACGCTCGGTCTCGGCAAGCTCCGCACCCCGCCCATTAGCCATTACATAACGTCCGCGCGCGCCACGCTGGAGTGCGATCCTGTCCGGATAGGCGTGCAGCAGCAGTGGACCGGCCTCACTCGGCAATTCGGCTGTCGCCGTTTTGTCGCCGATCGCATCGAACAGCCTCGATGCCAGCTTCCGCGCCGCCAGCGCCCTTTCGCTCTTGTCGGAAAGAAAGCGTCGCAGCCGTTCATCGAGATCGATGTCGTTTCCGCCGAGCCCCTGTTCCGTCAGCATGACGGCGAGCATCGCCGCCTTTTTCCCCGCACCCTCGCTTGCCGCCGCAATCACCATGGCTGCCAGCCGCGGCGGCAGCGAGAGGCCGCGCATCAGACGACCGCGCTGCGTCAGTGCGCCGCCTTTGTCGAGCGCGCCCAGATTTTTGAGAAGCGCCACCGATTCTTTAAGTGCGGCTTCGGGGGGCATATCCAGAAAAGCAAGAGAAGACGGGTCCTGAACCCCCCAATGGGCGAGATCGAGCGCAAGGCCGGCGAGATCGCTCGCCAGAATTTGCGGTGGCGTAAAGGCGTTGAGCGCCGCCGTTTGTCCCTGATGCCACAGGCGGATCGCAACACCGGGTTCCGTTCGCCCGGCGCGCCCCGCCCGCTGGTCGGCGGAAGCGCGCGACACCCGCACCGTCTCGAGCCTCGTGATTCCCGTTGCCGGTTCGAAGACGGGCAGTCGCTGTAATCCGCTGTCGATCACCACACGCACGCCATCGATCGTAATGGATGTTTCGGCAATCGAGGTGGCCAGCACGATCTTGCGCCGTCCGGCCGGTGCCGGCTTTATCGCTGCATCCTGCTCCTTCTGCGAAAGGTTTCCGTAAAGGGGGATGATATCCGTATCATCGGGAAAACGCCCCTCCAGCCGCGCGGCCGTTCGGGTAATTTCCGCCTGTCCCGGCAGAAAAGCGAGGATGGAGCCGGTTTCCGACCCATGGGCTTCGGTAATCGCCTTGGTGACTTTTTCTTCAACCGGTACGCCCTGCCAACGATCATCATAGCGGACGTCGATGGGAAACGTCCGCCCAAGGCTCTGAATGACCGGGGCATCTGCCATGAGCGCGCTGATGCGTTCGACATCGAGAGTGGCGGACATGACGAGGATTCGCAGATCGTCTCGCAACCCACCCTGCACGTCCAGTGCAAGCGCCAGTCCGAAATCGCCGTCGAGCGAACGTTCATGGAACTCGTCGAAAATCACAGTCGAAACGCCGGCAAGTTCCGGATCGTCCAGAACCATGCGGGCAAACACGCCTTCGGTCACCACCTCTATCCGGGTTTTCGAGGTAATGCGATTGTCGAGCCGCATGCGGTAGCCGACGGTTTGCCCGACTTCCTCGCGAAGCAGCTCAGCCATGCGCCCGGCCGCGGCCCGGGCGGCAAGCCGGCGCGGTTCGAGAAGAATGATCTTGCCGTCACCCCGCCAGTCCTGCTGCAAAAGATGAAGCGGCACCAGCGTCGTTTTACCCGCGCCCGGAGGGGCTGAAAGAACTGCGCGCTTCGCCCCGGCCAGGGCCTCGGCGATATCGCCCAGAACGGCACTGACGGGAAGTTCGGGCAATTCAGTCTTCATAGGGACGGACGTTCTGGTCATGCAAACAGGCCTGCGGCGATTGGGGTGCGTTTAAGCGTCTTATATGCCGTTTCTAATGCACGACCCTGCGCTTTGACAGCCGTATGTAAGGATAAGGCAAATGCTCCGCCGGCAAAATTGCGGTTCCCGGCGCGCTATTTGCAATGAGGCATGGAGGGGAGACATCCGGCCTGTGGTGAAACGTCTGAAGATTCCGTCCCCCTA